>NZ_CP025227.1:2400000-2753880 GCF_004010955.1 Actinomyces wuliandei | reverse complement strand
CTGGTGGTGGTGCTGGCTGCGGCCAGGGCGGCACGGCGGCGTTCCAGGCGGCGCTCGGCGTGCCACTGGGGGTACATCCACCGGGGCAGGGGGATCGGGAACCGGAAGACGAGTCCGAGGATCAGGAGGAGTCCTGCGAATACTGAGGCGGCGATCCGGGTGTTCTCCGCACCGGGGAACAGCGGCTCAGACAGCACTGCGCCGCTGCCGATGGTGAAGGACAGGCCTATGGCGGGCAGGCAGAAGGCGGTGCCGTTCCTGACGTCGGACAGGGAGTCGTAGAGTTTGCCTGCCTGGGTGTCGGTGAACATGGCCAGCGCCCAGAACGCCAGAGTGATCACTCCTAGAAATAACCCAATGGCAAGCCATACTGTGTCGCTCATGTGCTGTCCTTTGCTAGTGGAACAACTTGCTAATTCCCTTATTGACGGCGTTGGCAAACGTTTTGCCGGCCTTGGATCCAGCGAATCCGCCAATGGCTCCACCAATAACCGTTCCAGCGGCAATGCCGAGCGGCCCGCCCAAGGCACCAATCATGGCTCCGGCCTGGGCGCCAGCCCAGGCTCCTCCGTACCCTCCAAGCCCCTGCGCGACGGCCTGGGTCCCTGCCCGGGCAATTTTCTCTCCCTCACCCATGCTGGGGTTGGCGGAGTCCTTCTGGTACTGCTCGAGGCCGCCAAGGCCACCGCTGACCGCGCCGGAGGCCCTCCCGGCCCACTTCATGGCGGTGGTGCCCAGCCTCCAGTAGGGCTGCGTCCTCCAGTTGCCGGGCACGGCGGGCTTCTGGTGCGCCGCCTTGGAGACCCAGTTCTCCAGCTTGGTCTTCTGCCAGAGCGTGGACAGAAGGCCCGTGGGGGAAGTCGCGGGCGCGAACTTGCCCCGGCGGTGCACCTCCGCCCAGCGGGCCGCCGTGACACCGCGACTGGCCCAGCTGTAGGCGGTGTTCGCCGTCGCGGCCGCCCCGGCCGCCCCGCCGGGGCCTTCCGGCTCGACCCCCGAGACCTCCTGGCAGGCCGCCTGCAGGTCGTCGTGGGCGGTGGACTCGTCCTGCCTGATGACAGAGAGGTCCTCATCCAGCTCGCTGTAGGTCTTCTGCTTCTCCTCGTAGTCCGGGTCCGAGGCCTCAGGCTCCAGGATGAGGTCGCCTGAGACCACCAGTCCTGCCTCCGAGGCCCGCGCCCGGGCGTCGTCCAGCCGAGTCTTGACTGAGGACATGGTCTGGGCGAAGGCGTTCACCGCCGTGGACAGCGAGGAGGTCTCCGAGCTGAGCGTGTCGATCGTGGTGCTCTGCGTGCCCAGGCTGGTCTCCGCCGCTGTCGCGGTCAGGCCGGTGTTCTCCGACTGGATCAGGCTGCGGGCCGACGTCACGGTGGCCTCGGCGTCGCCGACCGTGGTCGCTGCCGTGCTCAGGCTCGACGCGAGGGTGAAGGCCGTCTCCGGGAGGACGAGGACTGTGACGTCCAGCGGCATCAGTACGGCCCTCCCTCGAGCTGCCGCGCGCCCTGGGCGCTGGCCTCGTCGACCTCGACGAAGTCGGCCCCCGCCCGGCGCAGGCTCGACGCAATGTTGGTCAGGCCCGTGGCCGTGCTCGCGGTCCGCGAGGACAGCGCGCTGACCGCCTGGCTGACCAGGCTGGTTGAGCGGTCCAGGCCGGAGACCTCCGGGAAGTCTGCGCCGCTCAGCTCCCCTGACGCGGCGTCGGCCTTGCTCGCTGCGGTGTTGAGCGTGTCCGGGCTGATGGACAGGTCCGCCATAGGAACCACGACCTTTCGCGCCGTCTGAACGTGCCTGCGACAGCTGACCCTAATCTGGGTCTATATGCTTCCGCAACCAGCGTCACGCTATCATCACGTGAGGCTTGTCGCCAAGGCGTGCCGCCGTGGCAGCGGCACTAGTGGCACTAGCGGCACTGCGGGGTTGCCCCGCCCGGCCCCGGTCCTTCCGGATCAGGGCAGGCGCCAGTCCACGGGCTGCGCCCCCAGGGACTCCAGGGTCTCGTTGGCTCGGCTGAAGGGGCGTGAGCCGAAGAACCCGCGCGAGGCGGACAACGGCGAGGGGTGGGGCGAGGCGATGACAGGTGTGTCCCCCAGCATGGGGGTCAGGGACTGGGCCGGGCGCCCCCACAGGATCGCCACCAGCGGGCCGCCGCGCTCCACCAGGGCCTCAATAGCCCGCTGGGTGACGGTCTCCCAGCCCCACCCCTTGTGCGAGGCCGGGGCGCCTGGGCGCACGGTCAGGACCCGGTTGAGAAGCATGACGCCCTGCTCGCACCACGGGGTCAGGTCCCCCGAGCCCGGCTGGGGCACATCCAGGTCGGAGACCAGCTCGCGGAAGATGTTCTCCAGGCTGCGCGGGGGCCGCACCCCGGGGGCCACGGAGAAGCTCAGGCCTACCGGGTGCCCTGGGGTCGGGTAGGGGTCCTGGCCCACGATGAGGACCTTGACCTGGTCCATGGGGTAGGTGAAGGCACGCAGGACGTCGGTGCCGGCGGGCAGGTAGCCGTGCCCTGAGGCGACCTCCTCGCGCAGCCTGGCCCCGATCTCGTGGACAATGGGCTCTACCGGGGCCAGGGCGCGTGCCCACGAGGCGTCAACGAGCTCGGACAGCGGTTTGGCGGAACTCACCCCAGAAGCCTAACCAGGCCAGTGCCCGCCCGCGACCATGGCTGCACATCTTCACTTGGCGGGCGCGGTGCCGTTGCTGGCGTGCGAGGCCTTCGAGCTGGTTGTATCCGCCCAGTTCCGCCAGATTCCTATAGGTGGGCGGCTGGAGGCCGTGGGGCGGTGGCTGTGGGAGCGTGTCTATGATGTGCAGCAGGAGTCGTTCTGCACATCATGGGCACGGTGTCGGTCGGCAGATCCCGGTGCCTGGCCTGGCCGATGCCCATGATTCCGCGAGACCCTGCTCCTGTCCCCGCAGCCATGAGGACGGGGCGCAGGCTGAAGATGTGCAGCAAGGGGTGCGCGAGGAGCGGCGGGGTGCGCAGCGGGGCTTGTTGGTCCCCACGATCGGAGTCGAGGCCGGTATCTTGGGAGTGTGAGCGAGTACAACTACCCGGAGGACGAGTTTGACGTCAGTGAGGACGACGCCCCTGTCCCTGTCGGGGTGCACCGGGCGCAGGCACCTCGCTGGCGGGGCTGGGTGCCCCTGCTTGCCGTCATCATCGTCGTCCCGGCCCTGGCTTGGGGTGTGGTGACTCTGCTCGGGCAGCGCGGCGGTGACGGGGACTCCCCCGGTGGTGCTGCGGTGGCCTCAGGCGCGGCCGACGACGGAGGCGGCCAGACCCCGGGTGGCGACGGGGAGGACGGCGCCGATCAGGAGACCCAGGACCCCGGTGCCTCGCAGGAGGCTACAGACGACCCCACGCAGGACCCCACCGACGCCTCGGTGGACTACACGCTGGGAGTCACCGTCTACAACGGGACGACGACCAGCGGCCTGGCAGGACGCAGCGGTGATCGGCTCAGCCACGCCGGCTTCGCCTCGGTCACGGTCCCCGAGGGTGTCTACCAGGGCTCTGAGCCCACCGAGACGACCATCTACTATGCCAGCCCTGAGGACCGTGGCACGGCAGAGGCCGTGGGTGAGCAGCTCGGTATCGACAACGTCGTCGAGGACGCCGCCAGCGCCTCGTCCAACCCCATCGTCATTATCCTGCGCGAGGACTTCCAGGAGTGACCCCGGCGGCACGTCCCGGCCGCCGCGATGTCCTTGCTGCTGGGGCCGTGTCTGCTGGGGCCGTGTCGCTGGCAGCCGGGGTGTGGGGCGTCCCCCGGCTGCACGCCGCGCTGAGGCCTGATCCTGAGGCCCTGAGCGAGGGCGTGGTCGTCGGGGCGCACGGTACCCTCCAGGTGCTGCCTCCAGGGGAGGGCGTGGACTACCTGCCGGGGACCCGGCTCCCGGCCGACCCGGCTTCCTGGGGCATGGACCCGCAGCAGCGCGACGAGCTGGCCGAGCGCGCGGCCCGGCGCCAGCAGGGGGCGCGTCTGCCGCGCGGGAGGTGGGGGTCGCTGGCTCGGGAGGCACTCGCCGACCTCCTGGCCCTGACCGGGCCGACGCTCGTGGGCGACGGTGCGGCAGGGGGCGTGCTGGACTTCCCTTCCGGTGCCGTGGCCGCCGCGCCGGTGGGGGGCTGGCGCTACGTGTGGCCCCGGGACGCCTCCTTCGGCGCGGCGGCCCTCAGCAGTGTCGGCCTGTACCGGGAGGCTCTTGGCGTCCTGGGGTGCCTGGCCTCCTGGCAGGACGAGTCGGGAGCCCTGGAGGCCCGCTACACCCTCAGCGGGAGACCCCCTGACGACCGGCCTCGCCAGACTGATGGCGTGGGCTGGCTCATGTGGGCTGTGGGGCGCCTGCTGGCTGACGGCGCCTCCGTGGCCGAGCTGGAGGAAGCCCTGGGTGCCTGCCTGGTCCGCACGACCTCCCGGCTCCTGCGGCTCACGGATACCGCCTCCCACCTTCCGGCGGCCAGCCCGGACTACTGGGAGGTGCCCGAGTCCGTCCTGACCCTGGGCACGGCCGCGCCGGTGCTGCTGGGCTTGGAGGCTGCGCTGGGGCTCGCCCGGGCGGGAGCGGACCTGGGGGTCGCCCCGGGGGAGCTGGAGGAGCGGGTTGCCACGGTGCGCCAGGCGGTGGAGCGTGGCTTTGCCCCCGGATGGGGTAGGCACGTGCGTCAGGACGACGTCGACGCGGCACTCGCCTTTGTCCTGCCGCCCTTCACCACGGAGCTGGCCGGGGCGCGTGAGGTGAGGCAGGACGCCGTAGCGCGGATGTCGCGGCCCGCCGGGGGCGTGGCTCCCGGCTCGTCCTGGCGCAGGGACGGCGTGTCCTGGACCCCGCAGACGGCCCTGCTGGCGTGGTCAGGTGTGGTGCTGGGCATGGAGGAGGGGCAGAGGCTCCTTGGGTGGCTGGAGTCTCACCGTACCCGGGCGGGGGCTCTCCCGGAGAAGGTCCTGGCTGACGGCTCCCCGGCGGGGCCCGCCCCCCTGGCCTGGACCTCAGCGCTGGTGGTGCTGGCTGCCGGAGCGTGAGCGGGGCTGGTTCCAAGATCCGAGGGTGTACGTGGAACGTCAGGTGGCTGCCGGAGCGTGAGCGCGAGCGGGGCTGGTGCTCCCCGGGGGTGTCGACAACGCGGCATGCAGGGGGACAGAACCAGAGGGGTACTGTCCAGGGGCGGGTGGTCCCGGGCTGAGGCCGATGCCCCGCCCGGAGGTGGGTGGTCCCGGGGCTGGGTGGGTCAGGTCTGTGGGTCAGCTCCGTGGGCCAGGTCCTCAGGTGGTCCCGGGGTGGGAGAGAGGGTACGGTGACGAGTCGCTTCGCCGTCGGAGGATTCCTGGGGACGTCAGACCTGAGCGTCTTGCACTCAAGCCCCGAGAGTGCCAGCATTGCGGTTAGCACTCGGAGCCTTCGAGTGACAACGCACATGGCTGGGCCGTGAGGGTCGGTGCCGGGCGTGACGTGAACGCCCGGGACTGGTCCGTCCGTCGCGGGCGCGGGTCGGCCGCACCTACCACGCAGTGGAGGAGACCTAATGTCCAAGATCATCGCCTTCGACGAGGAGGCCCGCCGCGGCATGGAGCGCGGCCTGAACACCCTGGCTGACACAGTCAAGGTCACTCTCGGCCCCAAGGGCCGCAACGTGGTCCTCGACAAGAAGTGGGGCGCCCCCACGATCACCAACGACGGCGTGACCATCGCCAAGGAGATCGAGCTGGAGGACGCCTACGAGAAGATCGGTGCCGAGCTCGTCAAGGAGGTTGCCAAGAAGACCGACGACGTCGCTGGTGACGGCACCACCACCGCCACCGTCCTGGCCCAGGCCCTGGTGCGCGAGGGCCTGCGCAACGTGGCTGCCGGTGCCAACCCGATCGCCCTGCGTCGCGGCATCGACAAGGCCGTCGAGGTTGTTGTCGAGCGCCTGCTGGCGGACGCCAAGGACGTGGAGACCCAGGAGGAGATCGCCGCCACCGCCTCCATCTCCGCCGCTGACGAGCAGATCGGTGAGCTGATCGCTGAGGCCCTGGAGAAGGTGGGCCACGAGGGCGTCGTGACCGTCGAGGAGTCCAACACCTTCGGCCTGGAGCTTGAGGTCACCGAGGGCATGCGCTTCGACCGCGGCTACATCTCGCCCTACTTCGTCACTGACGCCGACCGTCAAGAGGCCGTCCTGGAGGACGCCTACGTCCTGCTGGTGGAGTCCAAGATCTCCAACGTCAAGGACCTGCTCCCCCTCCTGGAGAAGGTCATGCAGGCGGGCAAGCCGCTGGCGATCATCGCTGAGGACGTCGAGGCCGAGGCCCTGGCTACCCTGGTGGTCAACCGCATCCGCGGGACCTTCAAGTCCGTGGCAGTCAAGGCCCCCGGCTTCGGGGACCGCCGTAAGGCGATGCTGCAGGACATGGCGATCCTCACCGGCGGTACCGTCATCTCCGAGACAGTCGGCCTGAAGCTGGAGAACGCCACCCTGGAGGACCTGGGCCAGGCCCGCAAGGTAGTCGTCACCAAGGACGAGACCACCATCGTGGACGGTGCTGGGGACAAGGAGGCGATTGACGCCCGTACCTCCCAGATCCGCATGGAGATCGAGAACTCCGACTCCGACTACGACCGTGAGAAGCTCTCTGAGCGTCTGGCCAAGCTGGCGGGCGGCGTGGCCGTGCTGAAGTCCGGTGCCGCCACCGAGGTGGAGCTCAAGGAGCGCAAGCACCGCATTGAGGACGCCGTGCGCAACGCCAAGGCAGCGGTCGAGGAGGGGATCGTCGCTGGTGGTGGCGTGGCCCTCCTCCAGTCTGCGGCCCAGGCTCTGGAGTCCCTGGAGCTGAGCAACGACGAGGCTACTGGTGCGGCGATCGTCAAGGTGGCTGTGGAGGCCCCGCTCAAGCAGATTGCTGTCAACGCCGGCTTTGAGGGTGGCGTCGTGGTGGACCGCGTGCGCGGCCTGCCCATCGGCGAGGGCCTCAACGCCGCGACCGGCGAGTACATCAACCTGCTGGAGGCCGGTATCGCCGACCCGGTGAAGGTGACCCGTTCCGCGCTGCAGAACGCGGCCTCCATCGCCGGCCTGTTCCTCACCACCGAAGCCGTTGTGGCGGACAAGCCGGAGCCCCCGGCTGCTCCGGCCAACGGTGGTGGTGACGAGATGGGTGGCATGTACTGATCTGCCACCCTGCGGCCTGGGCCGGGTCAGTGAGCCACTGAGCCGGACCTGGTCGCTGAGCCACGGTGGGGTCGTCTCTCTCACGAGGAGGGGCGGCCCCACCGCTTGTGCGCGTAGGCGTGCATGCCGACGGCGTCCTCAGGCGCGCCCGAACCGCCCGGTGTTGGCCGACTCGGCGTCGTCATAGGAGGTCGCGGCCTGGTCCAGAGCCAGGCTGATCGTCTCCAGGGTGGCCTGGACCTGGAGCTGGGTGAGCCGCCACTCCTGCGCGCACACGGCCATTGAGGCCGAGGCTGCCCCGGCCCACACGTTCTCCAGCGCCCCGATGTCGGCCTGCATCCCGTCAACCTCGGTCTGAATGGTGGCGATACGGCTGCGCGCCCGCGCCGCAGTGTCTGCGATGGCGCTGGTGTCGACAGAGAAGGCAGGCATGACAGGGACCCTTTCATCAGTCTGGTAGGTGACGCCTGGCGGCGTACGCCCACCCTAGGGGCCAGGAGGTGCTGGCCGGGCTAGAGCCAGCCGTCCTTGTGGGCTGCCCCTGCATCCGCCCGCCTGTGGTGCCGGGAGGGTAGGAGGCGGAGGGCCTGGTAGGTCGGTCAGGTAGTAAGCTCGTGCGGTTGGGGGCTGCCTGGTGGTAGTTGACATCAAGCGGAGCCGACTAGTCTGTGTGGGCAGCAAGCCCAGTGGGCTGGCCCGAGCTCGTCTGGACCGTCTCCCTGTCGTCCCTAGCTGTCCCTACCCCAGCTCGCAGGATTGCCAGAGCGTGCCTCGCGTAGCTGCCTGGCTTCCTGGGCCTTCTCCCTGAGCCTCTCGGTGAGACGCAGACGAGCCGCCTCCGCCTGGGCGCCCCGGTCAGCAGCGGGCTCGCCCTCTGCAGGGTAGCGGGAGCGCGGGGCTGCCAGGAGAAGGTCGAGGTCCTCGGCGCAGGACTCCATGGAGGTGCTCAGCGCTAGGTCCGTGTCCGTGCTCCTGTCAGCCGACCGGACCGACCTCCCGTCTGCGGTCGGCGGGACGAGGCGGGGAACCCCCGTGGCAGGTGTCCGTGGGGAGGAGGCGGATACCGGCGTCGAGGAGGATGCCACGGGAGGCGTTGAGGACGGGGGCAGGGCGACCGGTGCCTCGACGGAGCTTGTGACCTCGGCGGCCAAGGAGGATGATGGCACCGCGACGCTCCCGGCTGTCCGGGTACTCGCAGCAGCCACGGTGGTGCTGCAGTCGCGAGGTGGGCGAGGGTCGTCAGGCTCCTCGGCCAGGCTGGAGGAGGAGCAGTCGGCAGAGCGGGGCTGGCGGCTCGGCGCAGACTCTGACTGCCAGGGGCAGCAGTCGGTGTGCTGCCCCGCCTCGTCCGGGGTGAGTCTGGCCAGCTTCTCCGTCAGACGCTTCCTTTCTGCCTCAAGGTTCTGCCGTGCGGGCAGCTCCCAGTGCTCACCCAGAGGGGAGTGGAAGAGCCTGTCACGGCCCAGGAGCCTGCCCACGATCACCAGGCGGGTCTCCAGGTAGGTGGCCAGGGGGACGTGGGCGTACTCCTCACGCAGCAGCCGCAGGTACTCCTTGTAGGTCTGCGGGTCCACCGCGAGCGCGCCCAGGTCCGCGTCGGCCAGGGCTGCCGCGTCCATGTCACCGGTGTCCGGGGTGTGCCCTCTGAGGCTGAGGATGAGGTTCCGGACGCGGGCCGTCGTCGGTTCCGGGACGCCGAGGTCGCCCAGGTCGTGGACAGCCACCTCGGCGGAGGCCTCCTCGTTCTCGCCGCTGCTGTGCTGCCTGGTCTCCTGCGCACTGGTGGAGAACACGCAGCCGTGGTACCAGGTGGCGACCCGCATGATGTCGGGACTGTGGGACTCGTCCGCCAGCTCATCGACACGCGCCAGCATGTCGATGAGATGGCGGAGGTTGTGAAAGCGGCGGTCCGGGGTGGACCACCGCTCAATGAGGTGCTCACCACGGGAGTGGACCTGCTCGGCGGAGGCCGTGGCGCCTAGTGCCCGCAGGCTGCGGGCGAAGGCGGGAAGAAGCCACTGCGGCGCGTCGGTGACGCCCATAGGTCTGTCTCCAGGATCGGGTAAAGGACAACTGCCATCGTAGGACTACCTGCTGGAGGAAGTCGAAGAAAGAGTGTGTCTCTCCCGCCACGTCCTTGTGCCTGCCCTCTAAGTACCTGCCTCCTGATGAGCGGGATGACCGGGGCGGCCCGTCCTCCTTCCCGGAGGCGACGGGTGCCCTGTGGTGTCGTCAGGCAGCGGCAGCTCGATGTGGACTGTCGCGCCGCCCCCGGGTGTCTGGAGCATCTGCACGGTGCCGCGGTGGCGCTCCACGATGCCCAGCACGATCGACAGCCCCAGGCCAGAGCCTCCTGTCTCACGGTTGCGTGAGGAGTCGGAGCGGTAGAAGCGCTGGAAGACCTTGTCTGCCTCGTCGGGGGGGACCCCGGCTCCGTGGTCGCGGACCTCGACGACGGCCACCTGGTACTCCGCAGTGTCGGTGCTGACCCTGGACGCGGTGCTCGTTCCCACCGCGATCTCCACCGGTGTCCCGTCAGGAGTGTGGCGCACCACGTTACCCAGGAGGTTGGTCAGCACCTGGCTCAGCCGGTCCTTGTCCCCCACCACCGTCACCGAGGGGGCGTCCTGGCCCGCCGCCTCCGCCTCAGGGTCGAGCGGGACGAGGGCACAGTCCCGGTCAGGGGCCAGGACGGCCATGTCGGACAGGGCGGCACCAGCCAGGTCGGTGAGGTCCACCTCGGTCATGTCCATCTGCCGACCCTCGTCCATGCGCGCCAGCTGGAGGAGGTCGTCCACCAGCCGTCCCATGCGGTTGGACTCGTCCTCAATGCGCCCCATGACCTCGCTCGTCTTCTCGGGCGAGACCCCGCCCATCCGGTAGAGCTCCCCGTAGCCTCGGATCGCGGCCAGCGGGGTACGCAGCTCGTGGGAGGCGTCGGATATGAAGCGTGTCATGCGCTCCTGGGCCACCACCTGCACGGAGAAGGCGTGCTCGTTCTGGGACAGCATCGTGTTGAGCGCCCGCTGGAGGGACCCCACCTCTGTCGTGGGCGGCTCGGTCACCAGGATGCGGGCGGAGAGGTCCCCCTGGGCGATCCTTCCTGCCACGCCCTCGATCTGGCGCAGCGACCGGAAGGATCGGCGTACCAGGTAGGTTGCGGTCAAGGCGCCTAGGAGGATGATGATGATGTCGGAGAAGAGCACCACCAGGTTGGTGCGCTCCAGGGTGCTGGTGACGTCCTTGAGGGGGAGGGCGATGGCGACGACGCCGATGTACTCCTGGGTGCGGTCATCCTGCATCAGCATGATGATGACCCGCCACTGGCTGGCGGGCTGCTCCGACTCCACGGTGACCAGCTGCGGGCGGCCCTCGTGCTCGAGAGCGGTCTCAAGGTCCAGGGCGTCACCGAGCCTGGGCGTGCCGTAGCGGGCTGCTGTCCGGGGGTTGATCCACGGGCCGTCGTTCTGGCCGTTCTCGTTCTTCGCCTCGACGTAGTAGGTGGTGGGCAGGTCCCCGTTGCCGGGGTTGTTGCGGATGGCCCGGTTGCCGAAGGCCTCGGCCGTGGTGGTCAGCTGCTCGTCGATCTGTCCCAGCATCTGGTTGCGTAGCACGAGGCTGACTACGAAGGAGACGATGACCAGGCCCAGGGCGAGCAGGACGGTGATCATGACAGCGAGCCGGGTCCTCAGGGGCAGTGCCTGAACCGGTCGCTGGATCGCCGTGATCGGGTGCCACCGGCCCCGTTTGATAGGGCGGTGCTGCTTGCTGACCGGCCGTGAGGTCCAGGCGCGTGCGCGCGCCCTCATTACTCGCTCTTGGGCTCACGCAGCATGTAGCCCACGCCGCGGCGAGTCTGGATGAGGGGGACCACGGGCTGACCGTCCCGGCCTGTGATCTGGTCCACCTTGCGGCGCAGGTAGGAGATGTAGGACTCGACGATGGCCGCGTCCCCGTTCCAGTCGTACTCCCAGACGTGGTCGAGGATCTGGGCCTTGGAGACCACGCGGCCGGCGTTGAGCATGAGGTAGCGCAGCAGCTTGAACTCGGTGGGGGACAGGTCGACCTCGACGCCGGAGCGGTGGACCTCGTGGGCGTCCTCGTCCAGGATCAGGTCCGCGACGTGGACCACCCCGTCGTCCTCGTTCTCAGTGGCGTGCGTGCGCCTGAGGATGGCACGTATACGGGCGATGACCTCCTCCAGGCCGAAGGGCTTGGTCACGTAGTCGTCGCCCCCGACCGTCAGTCCCTGCACCTTGTCCGCCATGTCGTCACGGGCGGTGAGGAACAGGATCGGGGTCGTGACGTCACGCTCGCGCAGACGGCGGGCAACCGTGAAGCCGTCCATGTCGGGGAGCATGACGTCCAGGACGACCAAGTCTGGCTCCCCCCTCTCCACGTTCTTCAGCGCGCTGTTGCCGTCG
Organism: Actinomyces wuliandei; assembly: GCF_004010955.1. Taxonomy (NCBI): domain Bacteria; kingdom Bacillati; phylum Actinomycetota; class Actinomycetes; order Actinomycetales; family Actinomycetaceae; genus Actinomyces; species Actinomyces wuliandei. The sequence goes on along the minus strand of NZ_CP025227.1, from coordinate 2,742,303 downwards.
CCGGCCACGGAGACCTCAAAGCCGGCGAAACGTAGTGATGAGGCAAGTAGGTCACGGATGTTCGGCTCGTCGTCGACGACGAGCAGATGAGCTTCGGTGCGAGACTGCTGGGAACGCTCCATGAACGACACCTTCCCCCTCGGTCCTGGGCAACTCCTGAATGTTATCAGTGCGAGCGCTGCACCGGAGGGGGTGAGATCGGGGTGGGCGGATGTGCCGGGCGGGTCGGGGCACCAGCGGGTGGTGCCCGGCGGACTCAGAGGAACTTCGCGGGGTCGAAGTCGGCCAGGGGGATGATGCGCACTCGCGGCAGGGCGATGGTGAAGGCGTCCACGTCGCTCTCCAGGTCGTGGATGGTCAGGCCTCGGGCCTCCAGCGCCGCGAGGTGGGTGTTGAGGAACTCCCGGAAGCACAGGACCCCGACACGGGCTCCGGCGTCCAGGAGCCTCTCCACCTGGGGGATGTAGTCACCGTCGTGGGAGCCGAGGAGGACGTGGACGTCCTGGCCCGCCTCGACCTGAGCGGCCAGGGTGTCCAGGGTCCGCTGGATGCCGGTGTCGACGACCTTCTCCTCGGGCAGGCCCGACCCTGCCAGCGGTACTGGGCGGTAGTCCATGGCCAGCAGGGCCTGGATGAAGCCCATGGGCATGTGACCTGAGGTGGCGTTGAGGAAGAACAGGGCGCGGGCACCCTCCTCGCCCTCGGTGCTCGACAGCTGGTCGCAGTAGGCGAGCACCCGATCCCACCGAGGGCGCTCGTCCGGGTCGGGGCGACGTCCCAGGACGCTCATTCCCAAGGTGGCGTCGATGTTCTCCCCATCGACGAAAAGATAGGTAGAGGCGGTCATGGGGTCATGGTAGTGGTGTGCTCCAGGAATGCGGTGTCAACACGGTGTCAACGCAGCCGGTGCGCGCGCTGCGCCGCCGTGGTCCTGTCCGTCCGCCGGTGCTTTGTCCCGGTTTGTGCCGCCGGGGCTGCGGCTGAGGCGGGTGCAGCCCCGGCAGGGTGGCGGGAGCCTGGTAGGAGGTCAGTGGGATCAGTAGGAGGAGCCGTCCTCGCTCGGGCGGGTCTGCGCCTTGAGCTCCTCGAAGGCGGCGTCAAGCTGTGCCCCGTCACCTTCTGTGATCTGCGCGGTGGGGGTCGTCGGGGGGAGCGGCGTGGCCTGGCCGGTCTTGAGGGCGGCCAAACGGGCCTCTGCCTCCATGCTGGTACCCGAGGCCTCCAGCTCAGCGAACTGGGACTCCAGAGAGGACCCGGCCAGCTCCGCCTGCCCTGCCGCCTGGGCCTCGACCCGACGCACCTGGTCCTCGTAACGGGCCAGCTCGCTGGTGGGGTCCAAGACGTTGATTGACCGGATCGCCCCTTGGACCTTGACCTGGGCCTGGGCGGTCTTCTGCCGGGCGAGCAGCTGGTCCCGCCGGGACTGGAGCTCACTGAGCCTCAGCTCCATCTGCTGCAGCCCGTTCTTGAGCTGGTCGACGACCTGGCGCTGCGAGGCGATGAGAGGCTCAGCCGCCTTGGCCTCGTTCTCGGCGTTGATCTGCTTGGTCAGGGCGACCTTGGCCAGGGAGTCCCACTTGTCGGCCCCGGCGGCGTCCCCTGCGGCGCGCAGCTGGTCCGCCTTGCGCGAGGCGGCCAGGGCCTTGCCGCCCCAGTCCCGGGCCTCGGCCAGGTCGGCCTCGTGGTCCTTCTCCGCCAGGCGCAAGTTGCCCACGGTCTGCGCGACGGCGTCACGGGCCTCGGCGATAGAGGTGGAGTAGTCGCGTACGAGCTGGTTGAGCATCTTCTCCGGGTCCTCGGCCCGGTCCAGGAGCGCGTTGATGTTGGCGCGGGTCAGCTGGGCGACGCGTCCCAGGATCGACTGCTTCTCAGCCATGGGTGCAAGTCCTTCTGTCGGTGCGCGGCGGCGCAGGTCCGCAGCACGGTGGTGGGGCCGATACTTCCAGGTCCTCGGCGCGGCAGGCAGGTGGTACGGCGCCCTGATCGCTCAGGGCATGATGGTGGCGCGGTATCCAGCCGTGCGGGGTTCCAGGCGTCACATGGGTCAGAAGCCGCCACCGCGACCTCGGAAGCCGCCGCCCCCGCCGAAGCCTCCTCCTCCGCCTCGGAAGCCGCCGCCCCCGCTGAAGCCTCCGCCAGGGCGGGGCCCAGGTGCGCCCCAGCCCCCGTACCTGCGGGGTCCTGAGCCTCCACCGAACAGGATGCCTCCCAGGACCAGAGCACCCAGGGTGTCAGCGCCAGGCCCGTTGAACGAGCCGCTGGGGCCGCTGCCACCCCTCACGTCGGCCTCCGCCAGTGCCTGGGCCTGCGCCACGAGAGACTCCCCGGCGGCCACCTCGGCCAGGGCCGCTACCGGGTCCGCCTTCTGTGCCGTCGTGGCGGCGCTGGCGTGCCTGGAGGCCTCGCTCAGGGCGGTGCGCGCCGAGGCGCCCACCACGCCCCGGTGGGTGGTGATGTAGGCGGTCACTGCCTCCACCTGGGAGTCCAGCCGACTCAGGCGGGAGCCGACCGAGGCCCGTGCGCGAGAGATGTTCTCCTCCTGCTCCCGTGCCGGTGCCAGGGCGGCGTCAATGGCGGCCTCAGCCCGTGCCAGGTGGTCGAGTGCCGCCAGTGGGTCCCCCGACGGGCTGGGCCCGCTGGCGGCCCGCCCCTCCTGGACCGCCGCCTGCGCGTCCTCCACCAGGGGGCGCAGGGTCGCCTCGGGTACCGCGTCGGCAAGTCGCTGCGCGTCTACCAGGTCAGAGGAGATCGAGGCGATAGCCGCCTCCAGGGCCTCGCCCGCCCTCTGAAGGCGCTCCCGCGCGGTGGTCACCTGCGCTGCCAGGTCGTCCGCCTGGGCGATGGCCCCCTGGGCGATGCGCACCTGCTCGACGGCTGCGGCATTCTGCCCCTGCTCGATGCTGCTGCGGGCCTGGTCCAGGGCGGTGCGGCCAGCCACCAGGAGCCTGCGGGCCTGGGAGGGGGCCTCGGAGACGCTGGTGAGGGAAGGGGCCGGGTAGGCGGCGTGCAGGGTCACTAGCAGGCTCTCGGCCACAGTGATGGCCTGCTCGGTCTCCTCAGCCCTCTGGGCGGTCTCCGCGACAGAGGTCGGCAGGCTCGCCTCGATCCCCCGGCGCGCGCTGAAGGCCTGCGCCTGGACGCGGATCTCCTCCACCGCAGCCTCACAGCGCCTGAGGATCTCGGCGCTCATCTGGCGCTGCTGCGCCTCGGTCTCAGGGACGTCGTCATCCAGGGCCTGGCGCAGCTCGAAGGACCGAGCCACGTGCTCACGCGCCCGGTCCAGGGCGGCGGTAAAGGCGTCTGTCGCGGACAGCCCGAACTGCGCCTGGGCGTAGGAGAGCTCCTCGGCCGCGGAACGCACGGTGTCGTCGGCGTCTACCAGGGCACTGCCGGCCCGGACCCGCAGCTCCTCAAGAGGCAGGGCGTCAGACTGCCTGTCGCCCCCGGCCCCCGCGCTCGTGGCGGTCGCCCCGCCCTGGTCCTTCCGTCTTCTGCGCGAGGCAGCCCAGGCTGCGGCGCCACCGCCCACGGCGACAGCCCCCACCCCCAGGGACAGGACGGCCGGGCTGACCGAGCCGGATGCGCCCATGCTCTCCGGAATGGAGGCGACAGCGGCGTCGTAGCGCTGCTCGCCCAGCTCCTCCCTGAGGGCGTCGTCAATGCGGTCGAGCTGGGAGTCGGAGATCCGGGAAGTGCCTGCCCTTGTCTGGAAGCTGTAGGTGCGCGCTGACGGGTTGTCGCTGGGGATGTTGATGACCAGGACGGCGTCGTCGTCGCCGAGCCTGGTGTCGTTGAAGACCGCCTGGGCGGTCTCCGTCGCGCTCCTGCCGGGGTCGGAGACGGTCAGCACCCACAGCCCGACCCCGTGGTCGGAGGCCATGCGGGCGACCACGTCCTCGGCGGCCGACCGGTCCAGGATCCCCAGCTCGTCGGTGACGTGGCTGGTCAGGACTGTCGGGGAGCCCGAGGCGTCTGAGGGTGCGCCTGAGCCCGTGCCGTGCGCAGGCAGCACAGGTCGTGTGGCTCCCGGCTCGGCGGCGGGGGCAGCCAGGGCGCTGACGGGCACAGCCAGGGTCCCTGCCAGGAGGAGGCCGCAGGTGGTCAGCAGGGTCAGGACGCGGGTGGGAGGCGAGGGTGCGTGCGGCATCAAGGCCATGGTCGCTGCCAGGTGGGCGTGAGGCAAGCCCGTCCTGCCCTTTTTCGCCCAAGGCGGCAGGCGCGGCCGACCCGTGCCAGCGGCGGGGTGGTGGCTAGCATGAGTGGTATGCGCGAGACGACCAGTACGCATGTCCCGGACAGGGGCGGACCGCGGCCCCGGCGTCCGGAGGGCTCCGGCTCCTGCCGGGTCCCGGACGGTCGTGTGGTACCCACGGCCTCCCCGCAGGCATCTTCCCTGCGGACAGCCTTGCCTCCCCCGTCGGCCTCCCTGACGGTCACCGTGGTCCAGCCCGAGGAGCGCGCCCCGCTGGGGCGGCTGGGGGAGTGGCTGCGCGCCGAGGGTGTCGGGCTGCGTACGGTCAGGCTGTGGCGCGGGCAGGAGGTGCCCGCTGTGGAGCAGGTTGACGACGCCCTGGTCGTCCTGGGCGGTGCGATGAGCGCTCATGACGATGGCACCTGCCCGTGGCTTGCGGACCTGCGTGGACTCCTGCGCCACGCCGCCCGCAACGACCTCCCCACGGTGGCCGTCTGCCTGGGTGCCCAGGTGGCCGCCGAGGCCCTGGGAGGCCAGACGGCGGTGCCCTCCCCGCACGGCAGGGAGGGTGGTGTCGTGGACCTCCACCTGACCCGGGCGGCACGAGAGGACCCGCTGCTCGGCCCGGCTGCCGAGGCTGCAGCGCGCGAGGCTGCCGACCTGGGCCTGCCCGTGTGGCACGACAGGCGCCTGCCTGCCATCGTCTCCCACGACGACGCCGTGGTAAGGCTCCCCGACGACGCGGTCCTCCTGGCCTCCTCGGCTCAGTGCCCCCTCCAGGCGTGGCGGGTCGGAGGGCTCCTGGCCCTCCAGCACCACCCGGAGTCCTCGCCCCAGCGGGTCGGCTACTGGCAGGCGCGCAGCGTGCTGCGCAGCCAGGGTGTCGCGGGGGCGAGCACCATGGACCAGGAGGACATGCCCCGGTGGGCAGTGGCTGCTGGCGAGCGCGCCCAGCGCCAGGCGCAGGAGGCAGACCCTGTCATCCGGGCCTTCGGACGGGCACTGGCCGTCTCCCTGGTGGGACAGGCCCGGGGGCGTGGCGCAGGCCAGGGAGGCCAGGGGTAGCGCGGAGGCAGCCCTGGGGCAGGCAGGTGGCGCCAGGAAGCGCGTGGTGCGGATCGCCGCCACGGGTGTCCGTGACGGCGGAACCTGCGGCAGTACCTGTCGGCAGAAAGGCCGGAGGGGCCAGCAGGGGACTACAGGAGGTCCTCGGCGTCCACGACCTCGTAGGCGTAGCCCTGCTCAGCCAGGAAGCGCTGCCGGTGGGCTGCGGTCTCCTGGTCCGCCGTGTCCCGGGTGACCACGGTGTAGAAGTGCGCCTGGCGCCCGTCCTCCTTGGGGCGCACGATCCGCCCCAGCCTCTGGGCCTCCTCCTGCCGCGAGCCAAAGGTCCCCGAGACCTGGACGGCCACGCTGGCCCCGGGCAGGTCGATGGAGAAGTTGGCCACCTTGGACACGACAAGCCGCTCCACCTCCCCGGCGCGGAAGGCGTTGTAGAGGCGCTGGCGCTGGCGCACCGTGGTGTCCCCGGTGATGAGAGGTGCCCCCAGGCGCTCGGCCAGCTCGCGGACCTGGTCCACGTACTGGCCGATCACCAGTGCCTGCTCCCCCGGGTGGCGGGCCAGCAGCTCCTCCACGACCTCCACCTTGGCCGGGGCGCAGGAGGCCAGACGGTAGCGGTCCCGCGGCTCGGCGGTGGCGTAGGCCATGCGCTCCCCGGCGGTAAGGGTCAGGCGCACCTCGGTGCACACGGCCGGGGCGATCCAGCCCTGGTTCTCCAGGTCCTTCCACGGGGCGTCGTAGCGCTTGGGGCCGATGAGGCTGAACACCTCCTCCTCCCGCCCGTCCTCACGGACCAGGGTGGCGGTCAGCCCGAGCCTGCGACGGGCCTGGAGGTCCGCTGTCATGCGGAAGACCGGTGCAGGCAGCAGGTGCACCTCGTCGTAGACGATCAGGCCCCAGTCGTGGGAGTCCAGCAGGTCCAGGTGCGGGTAGACGCCCTTGCGGCGGGTGGTCAGCACCTGGTAGGTCGCCACGGTCACCGGCCGGACCTGCTTGCGCGCCCCCGAGTACTCCCCGATCTCGTCCTCCTCCAGGGAGGTGAAGCGGACCAGCTCCCCCTTCCACTGGCGCGCCGAGACTGCGTTGGTCACCAGGACGAGCGTCGTCGTCGAGCTGCGGGCCATGGCCGCCGCCCCCACGAGCGTCTTGCCCGCCCCGCAGGGCAGGACCACCACGCCCGAGCCGCCCGACCAGAAGGCCTCGACCGCCTCCCTCTGGTAAGGACGCAGACGGAAGGCCCCCGGTGCCCGGGCGTCCACCTCCTCCTGGCTGGACTCGCGCAGGCTGAGGGGGTGGGCCTCGCCGTCCACGTAGCCTGCCAGGTCCTCGGCGGGCCAGCCCAGCCGGATGAGCACCTGCTTGAGGTGGCCCCGCTCCGAGGGGTGGACGACGACGTCCTCCTCCCCCAGGCGCTGGCCCAGCATGCCCGTCGTGCGCCGGGAGCGCAGCACCTCCTCGAGCACGGGGACGTCCAGGGCGTGCAGGACCAGGCCGTGCGCCGGGTCGGTGAGCAGCTGGAGGCGCCCGTAGCGACCCATGGTCTCCGCGACCTCGCTGAGCAGGGAGTGGGGCACGGGGAAGCGCGAGTAGCTGACCAGCGCGTGGACCACTGTCTCCGCGTCCAGCCCGGCCGCGCGGGCGTTCCACAGGGCCAGAGGGGTGATCCGGTAGGTGTGCACGTGCTCGGGGGCGCGCTCGAGCTCGGCAAAGGGGGCGATGGCCCGACGGGCTTGCGGGGCGTCAGGGTGTGACGTCTCCAGCAGGACGGTCTTGTCGGACTGGACGATGAGGGGTCCCTCAGAGGTGGGCATGCACGGAAGTATCCCAGTGCGGAGCACGGTTGTGTCCACCCGGTTGCCTGTCCGGAGATGGCGGGGCTGTGGGGGCGGGGCGGGGGGCGGGTTGAGGGCGGGGCTGCCTGTCGCGGTGCCTGTGGTGGCGTAAGCTGGGGCAGGTGAGCCCCGACGCCTCCCACCAGGACCTCGCTGCCTACCTGGCTTCCCTGCCTGACCGCGAGGTGGCCTCGTTCCTGCGGGCGCGACCGGACCTGGCCCGCCCGTCCTCGGCCTCCTTCAGCGCCCTGGCGGCCCGCGCTGCTGCCCGCCCTAGCGTGGAGGCTGCCCTGGCGCGCCTGGACGCACCCACCCTGGCGCTGGCGGAGGCCGTCGTGGCGCTGGCGGGCCTGGGTGCCCGTGAGGGCATCGGTGACCCTGGTTCTCCCGGTGATGCGCTGGGCCTGGAGCCCGACGAGGCACGCAGTGCGCTGCACCACCTGGAGCGCCTGGGGCTCGTCGTCGAGGGCAGGCCCGTGACAGGCCTGGTTGAGGCGGTGGGTCCCGCTCCCTTTGGGCTGGGACCCCCGGCTGCCACGCTCCCCGCCGTCCTGCCGCCACCCCTGGAGGTTCTTGAGAGGTACGCGGCTGACAGCGGCGAGGTCCCTGTCGGGCTCTGCGGTGACGAGGTCTCCGGCGGCGGGACACTCCCGGGACAGGTGCCCGGTGAGGCGGTCGTGGTCCTGCCCCGAGCCGCCGTCTCCCTCCTGGCGGCTCTGGCCTGGGGTCCTGCCTCAGGGGTCCTGGGCGCCAGGGGCTATCCCCCGGAGGTCGAGCCGCTCCTGGGCCTGCGGTGGCTGGAGCGCGGGCACGACCCTCGTGGCGGGAACCGGCTGGTCCTGCCTCGTGAGGTGGGGCTGGCCCTGCGCGGGGGACGGCTGGTCCGTGAGGCGCTCCGGCCCCCGGACCCGGGCGCCCTGGCAGTGGCAGAGGTGGACGCCGTCGCCTCGGAGTCCGCCTTCCACGCGGAGGAGATGGTCCGGCTCGTTGGCCTGCTCCTCAGGCAGTGGCGGCACGACCCGGCGCCGGTCCTGCGCAGCGGCGGGGTGGGGGTGCGTGCCCTGGGTCGCACCGCACAGTCCCTGGAGCTGGACACGGTGCAGGCCGCCACCGTCATTGAGGCTGCTGCCAGCGCGGACCTGCTGGGGCTGGACGAGACCGGGACGTCATGGCTCCCCTCACGCGTGGCCTCCGACTGGCAGGAGGACCCGACTGCCGCGCGCTGGGCGCCGCTGGCCGCAGGCTGGGCGGACAGCGCGCGCACACCGTGGCTGGTGGGGACCCGGGACGAGAGCGGGACGCCCAGGCCGGTCCTGGGTGCTGACCTGGAGGCGGGCTGGGCGCGTCGGCTGCGTCGGCGGGTCCTGGGGGTCCTGCTCGACCTGCCGGAGGGGGCGGTGGCTTCCGCCGAGCTGGTGCGTGCCGTCCTGGACTTCTGGCGGCCCCGGTGGGTGGTGCCGGCCGAGGCCGTGAGCGCGGTTCTGGCGGAGATGGAGATGCTGGGCCTGACAGGGGCCGGCGCCTTGTCCCGCAGCGGGCGTGCTCTCGGGCACAGGCTGGTGGCGGGGGACCGCTCCGCCCAGTCGGCTGCGGGGCTCCTGGCCGTGCTGGAGGAGGCCATGGCCCAGGACCTCCCTGACACTGTGAGCACCCTTCTGCTCCAGTCGGACCTGACAGCCGTGGTCCCAGGGCGTCCAGAACCACGGCTGGCTCGTCTTCTGGAGCTGGCCAGCCGGACGGAGTCGCGCGGCGGGGCGCTGACCGTGCGGTTCACCCCCGAGTCGGTACAAGGTGCCCTTGACGCCGGTGCCACCGCCTCGGAGCTGCTGGCCGCCCTGGAGCACTTCAGCCCTGTCCCGGTGCCCAGCGCCCTGGAGGCAGTGGTCCGCGACGCCGCCCGCCACCACGGCGCGGTGCGTGTGCGCCCCGTGTCCAGCGTCCTGAGGGTGGCCGACCCTGCGGTGGTGGCGGGGCTGGTGAGTGACTCCCGGCTGGCAGGCCTCGGGCTCGACGAGCTGGCTCCCGGGCTCCTGGTCTCCTCCTCCCCCTCCGTCCACGTCCTTCGTGCCCTGCGTGAGGCAGGACTGGCTCCTGCCTTGGAGGACGGCTCGGGACGCCTTGTCCTGACGGCGCCGGACGCCGAGCGGCCGACTGCGGTGGTGGACCCGGCTCGACCGGGTCGCGACTACTCCCCGCAGGCCGCACGACGTCGGGGACCGGGCGACAGGGACCTCGCCGCCGTGGTGGGCAGGCTCCGGGCAGGGCAGGAGGAGCGCCGGATGGCGGGAGCTGGTGGTGCAGCGGCGTCGGCGGCTGACCCGGGTCATGTCCTGGGCCTCCTGCGTGAGGCGCGCTCCTCGCGCGCGGTGCTGCGGCTGAGCCTGGCGGGTGCTGACGGCTCGGTGCAGGAGCGGAGGGCGCGTGTGGTCGCGGTGGAGCCCGGGAGGGTGCGGCTGCGTGACCTTGACCGGGAGACCGAGCTGACGGCGGCCGTCCACCGGATCGTGTCGGTGGGGCAGGAGCAGGGGCAGGAGTAAGGGGAAGGGGACATGTAGCCGGGTGCGGGTGGCGGCCCGCGCCGTGCCGCTGCCTCTACACTGGGGGACGTGACCGAGACCGTACCTGACACGATCCCGCGCCCGGGGACGCTTCCTGCGGCGCCGGTGCAGGCCCAGGCGGCCAGGGACAAGCCCCTGAGCTCTGCTGCGGCGGTTGACCTGGCCCGTCGCGCGCTGGCGGAGGTTGCTGCGGCTGATGCTGTGGGGGACCACGTCGCTGCCGCCTACGACGCCGAGCGTCTGGTCACCCACCTGTTTGACTGCGCCATGCCCGGGTACCGGGGCTGGCGCTGGGCGGTGACACTCAGCCGCCCACCACGCAGCCGTACTGCCACGGTCTGCGAGGTGGGGCTGCTGCCCGGCGAGGACGCGCTTCTCGCCCCGGCCTGGGTCCCGTGGGCCGACCGGCTCCGTCCCGAGGACCTCGCGGCCGCAGGCCGTGCGCCTGCTCCGGCGGACGGCGACGCCGACTGGCCGGCCGAGGAGGAGGTGCCCGGGGGAGGTGCCCTGACGCTGGAGGCGCTGAGGCCTAGGAGCCGACGGGTCCGTGGCACTGAGGGCGGTACCGAGAGCCTGGCCCGCGCCGCTCAGCGTTGGTACGGCAGTGCTGTCTGTACCTCCGGTGCTCCCCGTGCCCCTGGCTCCCGGGGCGCGGGTGCGGGCGAGATGGCGACCTGCTCCGCCTACGGCTTCTTCCTGCCCCTGACAGGGGCAGTGCGGGCGGTGCTCGGTGAGGGGGCCGCTGGTGCGCCAGCATCCTGGCAGCCGAGGTCCCAGCAGGCTGACAGCCCTGAGGGCTGTGGCGGTGAGGGCTGCCGTGAGAGCAGCGGTGGGTACCGTGGTCAGGACCGCAGTGCGCAGCCTGCCGGTGGGGCACAGCCCCCACCCCCGGCAGGCCCGGCTGCGGGTGGTGCTGTGGCCGAGAAGCCTGGGGAGGCTGAGGAGGTGATGGAGGAGCCAGTGGAGCCGACGGAGGAGGACCGTGCGGCCTCAGCCCGTGCTGCGGTGATGGACCTGGCCTCTGGCCTGACAGCTCCTGCGACCTGTGGGGACGACACAGGACAGGACGCGCCGGGGCGGGACGGTGGCACTCCTCCTGCCACGCCCTGGACCCTGGAGGACCTGGAGGCTGTCCTGCCCAGGCACTGAGCTCGTCCCCCGGAGAGCAGCTCACGGCGGGCACGGGGCACAGGCAAGGGGGCGGCTGCCTGGCAGACCTCGTTGTCCGCGGTGCTGTCTGCGGTGCTCCTGCGATACTCCTCGCGGTGTTCGCCCCGGGTGACAAGACGTGGGAGAATCCGGCCACGTGAGCACGACACCACCCCCGAAGTCCCCGACGACGTCGTCACCAGCCCTGCCCCTCCTGGACCGCTTCTTTCACGTCACCGAGCGCGGCTCAACCCTGGCCCGGGAGGTCCGCGGCGGCATCGTGACCTTCTTCACGATGAGTTATATCCTGGTTCTCAACCCCCTCATCCTCTCCACAGAGCACGAGGGCGTCGCGCCCCTGGGCACGACCCAGCAGATCGCCGCCGGTACCGCGCTGGTGGCCGGGCTCATGTCGATCTGCATGGGGGTGGTCGCCAACTACCCGATGGCCCTGGCTGCTGGCCTGGGGATCAACGCGATGGTCGCCTACACGTTGGTCGGCACAGGCGGGATGACCTACGCCGACGCCATGGGCCTGGTGGTCATCGAGGGCGTCATCATTCTCCTCCTGGTCCTCACCGGCTTCCGTGAGGCGGTGTTCAAGGCGGTGCCCGCCCATGTCAAGACCGCCATCTCGGTGGGGATCGGCCTGTTTATCGCCCTGATCGGACTAGTGGACGCCAAGGTGGTGCGTCCCGGGGGCACCCCGCTGGAGCTGGGGCTGGGGGGCTCCCTCCAGGGGTGGCCGGTCCTGGTCTTCCTCCTGGGTCTCTTCCTCATGGTCGCCCTCCACGTGCGCAGGGTCAGGGGCGCCCTGCTGATCGGCATCATCTCCTCCACGGTTGTGGCCGCCCTCATTGAGGGTGTCCTCCACCTGGGGGCGTACAACGACGACCCGGACAGGGGCCCGGTCAACCTCACCGGCTGGTCGTTGTCGGTCCCCACCCTGTCGGGGTCCCCCGTGCAGCTGCCGAGCCTGGCCACGCTGGGCGAGTTCAGCCTGCTGGGCAGCCTGGAGAAGGTCGGGGCTGTCTCAGTGGTCCTGCTGGTCTTCTCCCTCATGCTTGCCGACTTCTTCGACACCATGGGCACGATGGTGGCCATCGGGGCCGAGGGCGGGCTCCTGGACGAGCAGGGCAACCCGCCCCGGACTCGTGAGATCCTCGTGGTGGACTCCCTGGCGGCCATTGCCGGCGGTGCGGGCGGGGTCTCCTCCAACACCTCCTACGTGGAGTCGGCGGCGGGCGTGGGCGAGGGGGCGCGCACCGGCCTGGCCGCAGTCGTCACCGGCTGTATGTTCCTGCTGAGCATGTTCCTCGCCCCGGTGGTCTCCATGGTCCCCTACGAGGCGGCGACCCCGGCACTGGTCATCGTGGGCTTCCTCATGATGACGCAGGTGACTGACATCGACTGGCGGTCCGCCTCGACCGCACTACCTGCCTTTGTCACCATCATTATGATGCCTTTCTCCTACTCCATCACCAACGGTATCGGCGCGGGCTTCATCACCTACCTGGTGGTCCAGCTCGCCACGAGGCGGGCCAGGCAGGTCCACCCGCTCATGTGGGTGGCCTGCGCGCTGTTCGTGATCTACTTCACCCTGGCGCCGATCAGGTCGATACTGGGGCTGGACTAGCCGGGCTGGAGCATCCGGGGCTGGGTCGGCTGACGGCGGCGTCGGCTGCGTCCGCTGCCCGTCGGTCCGGCCCCGTGAGACAGGCGGGTCGGCAGGGCCGCCTGCCTGCCTGACGGATCCGAGCCTGCCACTGCATATTCTGTGAGAGGACGCATGGCAGACAGAGGCCCTCCCCCCGGGCCTCAGCCGGGAGCCGTGCTGTTGTATTTCACCCAGGCCAGGCAGGAGGCTCAGGCGCATGAGCGATCTGATCGACACCACCGAGATGTACCTCAAGACCGTCTACGAGCTGGAGGAAGACGGTGTTCCTCCGCTGCGGGCGCGCATCGTGGAGCGGCTGGGCCACTCAGGGCCGACCGTGTCCCAGACGGTCGCCCGGATGGAGCGTGACGGCCTGATAAAAGTTGCCCAGGACCGGTCCCTCAAGCTGACCGACGAAGGCCGTCGCAGGGCCACGGAAGTTATGCGAAAGCACCGTCTTGCTGAAAGACTGCTTCTGGACGTGGTGGGACTGGACCGCAGGCTGGTCCACGAGGAGGCCTGCCGGTGGGAGCACGTCATGAGCGAGCAGGTTGAGGAGCGCCTGGCCCAGATCCTCGGTGAGGTGACCACCGACCCCTTCGGTAACCACGTCCCCCCGAAGGGAACTGACCACCCCGCCCCCGCAGGGGACGAGATCGGTGCGGACCGTGCTGCGGGCGGCGAGACGACGTCCGCTGTCATACGTCGTGTCGGAGAACCTATCCAGGCTGACGGGGAGCTCATCGCCCTCGTGGAGGACGCGGCCCTCGTCGTCGGGGCGCAGGTGGGGCTGCGCCGCACGGCAGGGGGGGTGCGTGTCACCGGGCCGGCAGGTGATCCTGTCGTCCTGCCCGACGACGTCGCGCGCCACCTGTTCCTGGAGCGCTGACCGGGGCAGTCCCGTTAGCTGTCGCACGGTGCCGGTGTCGACCGTCCGGGGTGGACCACAGATGCGGTCTTTCTCACTCTGGCTCGCTCTGAGCCGTCTTTCTGTGGAGGCTGCTGCCCTGAACAAGGGCGTTGCCGCCCGAGGGAACCCAGGGGAAAGGTATTCCGGTGCTCGGTACGTGCTTGGCTTCACACCAATGTGTGTGACCCTCCCGTGACGGCGCGGCTCCAAGTCATGTAGCGTTCTCGACGTCGCCGGAGCGACCCCCTGACAAGGTCCTCCGGTGATGCTTCGGAACGAGGCTTAGTCCTGCCGCTCGGTCCGGGGCCAGTGAAACAACAACGTGGCAGGAACGGGGGAACCAATCATGGTCGTCCGGGCAGCGCCCGGTTGGCCTTGGGGTGAAGCCCGCAGAAGACCCTGCGGGCCGGGCGTCTCCAGTCCGAACCCGACAGCTCACCTCGTCGGCTACCCAGGAGAAAGCATTCATGTCCTCACGAACCACAGCACGTCACCGCAAGGCCACCCGCGCCCTGACCCCGCTGGACGACTTTGCTCCCACCGCTCGTCGTGGTCTTGCTGTCGCAGCCACCTCCGGTCTCGCGCTGACCATGATCGCCTCTGGTGCCACGGCTGCTGGCACCGCCACTGAGGTCGGCTCTTCCGCAGGCTCCCTTGAGGCCTCCGGTGTCGGTGCCCTGGCCGCCTCGGCGCGCGAGGCCGCCGCCACTAACGCCGCTGTCACTGTCGCGGACAACGTGCAGTGGGCCACGGACGCGACGACCCAGGTGCAGGCTGTCGCTCCCGTCGTCGAGGAGCCCGAGCCTGAGGTCGGCGAGGCGACGCAGGCCACCGAGGCCGTCGCTACCGAGGCCGAGTCCGTCACCGAGCCCCAGGAGGAGGGTGCCACCGAGGAGGCGGTCGCCACCCAGGAGCAGGTCGAGGAGACCACTGTCGAGAGCGTCTCCGCCCCTGCGACTGAGGTCACCCCGACCACGGAGGCTGCTCCGAGCGCTGCCTCCACCTCCTCGGTCGTCGCCATCGCGATGCAGTACGTGGGTACCCCCTACGTGTGGGGCGGCTCCAGCCCCTCCGGTTTCGACTGCTCCGGCTTCACCTCCTACGTCTACTCCCAGGTGGGGATCTCCCTGCCCCGTACCTCTGGCGCGCAGGGTGCTGCAGGCTACGCGGTCTCTGCTGCGGAGGCCCAGCCTGGTGACCTGCTCTACTGGCCCGGTCACGTCGCTATCTACGCTGGCGACGGCATGCTGATTGAGGCCGCCAACCCGGGGACCGGTGTCGTCTACCGTCAGATCTGGGGCTCACCGACCTACATTCGCCTGGGCTGATTCTCCCACCACGCTTTTCACTGCCTTTCGGGGGCGGGCACGGCGCAAGCACGTGCTCGCCCCCGAGCGGTGTCGTGGAGCTCCCGGAACGAGGAGGGGCGTTCTCCTTCAGGAAACGACCCGCGTCGGCGCGTGTGCTGACCGCCACAGGTTGTTTCAGGGCAGAATGACCAAGGACACAGACTCGCCCCGGAGGAAGGGAACGGACCCATGGCTGGAGATAGTGTTGTTCTTGTCGGAGTTGACGGCTCGCCGCAGTCGTTGACCGCCGTGGACTGGGCGGTGGCACGGGCCTCGCGCCAGGGATGGCGAGTTCACGTCCTGTGCGCCTACTCCCTGCCGTCCTTTACGACAGCCTCACTTGACGGCGGCTACGCGGCGCTGGACGACTCGGCTATCCGCTCCGGCGCCCAGGCGGTGGTTGACGAGGCTATCGCGAGGGCGCAGGGGAGCGGGGTGACGGTGACCTCCTCCCTGGAGACCGGTGACCCGGCAGGAGTCCTGGTCGACCTCTCCGACGAGGCGACGCTGGCAGTCGTGGGAACCCGTGGGGGCGGCGGGTTCGCGGACCGGCTCCTGGGGACCGTCTCCTCGGCGCTGCCAGCCCACGGGCACTGCCCGACCGTCGTTGTGCCTCAGCGTACTCAGGGGGCTGACTACACCCCTGTGCGGCGGATCGTCGTCGGGGTGGACGGCTCGTCCTCGGCGCGCAAGGCCTTGCACTGGGCGGTGGCTGAGGCCCAGGCGTGGGGGGCGGAGCTGACGGCGATTGCCGCCGTCCCGATGGCGTCTGGCGCTGGCGCACTGGCCTGGCTGCCTGCAGCCGTTGACCGGGACCAGGTCCTCGCCGACGTCCGTTCCGGGCTGGACCGGACGGTGGCTGAGGCGCTGGAGGGGCGTTCCGAGGTGGTTGTCCGCCGGCACGCGCTGGACGGTAACCCAGCTGAGCTGATGGCGGAGTTCTCTACCGCTGTGGACCTGGTCGTGGTGGGCTCCCGGGGGCGCGGCGGCTTCTCCGGCCTGCTCCTGGGCTCGACGAGCCAGGCTGTGCTGTCTCACGCCTCCTGCCCCGTGATGGTGGTTCCCTCGCGCAGCAGGGACGAGGCCCCGTCGCGCACCTCGACGCCGTGGGGGCGGGCCTAGCCGGTCGCGGCCTGGGGCTGCCTGGGGCTCCTGCACGACGGCCCCTGGCCGTTCCTGGGCGCTCCCGTGGTTGTGTCGCGCTTGTCGGCTGGGTACCGGGCCTGGCTCCTGGTAGGCTTGCGCGCACGCCCTCGTAGCTCAGGGGATAGAGCACCGCTCTCCTAAAGCGGGTGTCGCGCGTTCGAATCGCGCCGAGGGCACGCAGCATCCTACTCGCAGGGGCGGTGGGAGTCGTACGGCTTCGCAGCGTCCCGGACCGGGCGGTGGCGGTGCCCGGCGGCGTGGGCTGGGGGTGGTTGTAGGAAGACAGCCCTCCTGGCACCGACGAGTCTCCACGATCTCACTGCGGCAGCCCGTTATCTTGGGCGCTATGACACCTTCGTTGTTCTCCTTCGGCCGCAAGCGGCGTAAAGCCGCCTCCAGGGCGAAAGAACGCGAGGCTGCGGAGGCGCCACACCGCTTGGCACCCCCGCCTGCTCCCTCTGGGACTCCAGCGGTGGAGCCGGACGCTCCTGCCGCTCTGCCTGAGCTGCCCCGCCCAGTTCCCGAGCCTCCGATCACGGAGGAGGACGGACTGCGACGAGAGCAGATTGAGGCGGCTCTTGAGGCCTGGCGCAGCGAGCTGGTGGACCTCGGGGGCGTGGCCAGCCTGGACGACATCACTGTTGTCGACGGCGTCGTCGACCTCACGGCGGCGCACCCCTCGGGGCTGGCCCAGCTCTACGCCGGACGCGCCACCCACCTGTCCAGCCTGGTCCGCGAACGTGCTGCCCTGGGGGACGCCCGTCAGTCGCTGCGCGAGGTCGCCTCCAGGACAGAGCTCCTGGCCCGGAGGTTCGGGGTGGCTCCGGTCTACCTGGCTATCGGCGTCGCGACGTGGAACGAGACCGTCTCGGCCTCAGACACCCCGGACGGTGACGGCGGAACCGCTGGTGCCAGCGAGCCTCCTGCGGACGGCCCAGGCAGCCTCGGTGTCGGTGAGAGAGCAGCGGCGGCCGGGGCCGCCCAGGGGGTCGACGAGGACCGTACCGTCCAGATCCCGCAGGTGGCGCGTATCGCTGCGGAACAGGCGGCGCAGGCCGCGATGGCGGCCGCTGGTTTCATGTTCCCCGAGGAGCCGAACAGCCCTCGTGTCCGCACGGTCAACGCCCCGGTGCTCCTGCGCCCGGTGCGTCTGACCAACGCCACCGCGGACGCCACGCTGGCTCTGGAGCCGAGCATTGAGGTCAACCCGGTTCTTATCAGGGCGCTGCGCCGGTACCAGTGTGCCACCGACGTGGAGGCGATCGCCCAGGCCGCCCTGTCGGCCGAGGGCTTCACCCCCCGCTCAGCCCTGGCGCGCATCGGTGCCGTGGGGCGGCAGTACCTGCCTGGCTTCGAGTTTCACGAGCGGCTTGTCGTAGGCGCCTTCGTCCACCCGGGTCAGGCCCTGGTGGAGGACTTCGACGCTGTTATTGAGCGCTCGCGGACCTCGGCCCTGGTTGCGGCGCTCGCAGGTGACGAGGGTGCCCGCACCGCCTTGGAGGTGGGTCTCCCTGATCCTGACCTGAGGGACCGCGCTCCTGAGGCGGAGCGTGGCGTGGGCGACCTCGACCCGGCACAGCTGGCAGTCATCGAGGCCGTGGGCACGGGGGCGAACCTTCTTGTCGACGCCCCGCCAGGCTCCGACGTCCCAGGCACCCTGGCAGCCGTGTTTGCGGATGCCGCCGCGATGGGGCGCACGGTTGTCCACGTGCCTGCGACCAGTGCCGACGGACATGCGGTAGCGGCCGCGATGCGTGAGGCCGGGGCCGGGGCCATGGTCATCGACCTCACGGAGGACCCGGCCTGGCGCCAGCACGCCTCCGAGGCGATCCGGGAGGCGCTGGGGGTCCAGCCCCCCGCGCTGGACGTGGCTGGCATCATGGAGATGCGTGAGCACCTGCAGCAGGTACGCTCCCGTCTGGACCGCTATGTCGGGGCGCTCCACCGCTCGCGCCAGCCCTGGGGGGTCTCGGCCTACGAGGCCTTGCAGACGCTGGCAGAGCTGACAGGGCGTCGCTCCTCCAGAGCCACCACCCGGGTACGTGTCAGCCCCGACCTCCTGGAGCGCCTGGACGAGGAGGGGCTGGAGCGCGCGCGTGGACTGCTTCGTCGCGGTTACGCGCTGGGAATCTTCACCTCTGAGGTGTCCACCAGCGCCTGGAACGGGATCGCCGTCAGCGACATGGACGAGGCCACTGACGCGCTGGTCCACCTGCGCGCCCTGGGAGAGCTGCTGCCAGGCGTGCAGCGTCATGTTGAGCAGACAGCCCAGTCGACGGGTCTGGCCCGGGCAGGGACCCTGTCAGAGTGGATGGACCAGCTCCGGGTCCTCGACGGCGTGCGCGAGTCTCTTGACGTCTTTGTGCCGGAGGTCTTTGAGCGTTCTGCCGCTGACATGGTGGCGGCGACGGCGACACGACGGTGGCGGGAGGAGCACCACGTCACCATGGACGGTGCCCGCCGCCGTCGCTTCACCAGGCAGGCCAAGGACCTCGTCAGGCCTGGGAGGGTGGTCAGTGACCTTCACGGCGAGCTGGTCAAGGTCCAGCGCTGCCGGGAGGCCTGGCGCCGCTACGACCCTGACGACGGCTGGCCCAGCCTGCCTCACGGCCTGGACGAGATGACCCGCGCGGCCGCCACGGCTCATCGCGCCGTTGAGGAGGTCCAGCCGATTCTGGCTCGTACCCAGGACACCTCGGTGCTGGTCGACTACCCCCTGGACGAGCTTGTCGATTACGTCAACGCCCTGGCTGCCGACGACCTGACGGCGCAGAGGCTTCCCGAGGTCAACCGAATCCGGGCCGAGCTGGAGAGGCTGGGCCTGGGGCCCCTTGTCGAGGACCTGGCGCAGCGCGGGGTCGAGGAGGGCCGGCTGGACAGCGAGCTGACCTACTGCTGGTGGTCATCGGTGCTGGCCTACATCCTGCGTGAGGACCCCGACATAGGCGGGCTGGACGCCCGGGCACTGACGGAGCTGTCCTCCCGGCTGCGTGACCTGGATGCCGCACAGTCGCAGTCCCTGCCCGGGCCGGTGACCCAGGCCTACGCACGGCGGGTGCGGGCTGCGGTAGAGGCGGACAAGGATGACGCCCGGGCGCTCTACATCGCGCTCGCCCGGGATGACGGCGTGCCCATGCGTGAGATCCTGGCGGCCCACCCGGTGGCCCTGCTGGCCAAGCCGGTGTGGATCATCCCGCCGACGCTGGTACCGCAGGTCCTGGACCCGATGGCTGTGGTGGACCTGGTGGTCATGGACGCGAGCGGGCACCTGCCGGTGTCCCAGGTCCTGCCCACCTTCGTGCGTGCTGAGCAGGTCCTGGTCGTCGGGGACCCGCGCCGCTCCTCCAGCGGCATGGCTGCTGAGCTCGGTCCTCTCCTCCCCTCGGTGACCCTGCCCACCTTCCGCAACACCTTGGACGCCGGGATCGCCGCCTTCCTGTCCTCCCACGGCTACCAGGGCGTGGTGGACGCGGTCCCCTCCCCGCCGGGAGAAGGGACCCTCAGCCTTGACCTCGTGGACGGCAGGGGCATGCCTGCTCCTGGGCAGACTGCGGTGGAGACGGTGTCGGCGGAGGTGGACCGCGTCGTCGACCTGGTGATCGACCGGGCACTGACCTGTCCTGAGGAGTCCCTGGGGGTGGTCGCCCTCAACACCCTGCACGCTGACGCGGTGCGCTCAGCGGTGGCCCAGGCGGTGGCGGGCTCCCCGGCCCTGGAGCGCTTCTTCTCCCCCGGCGCGGACGAGCCCTTTGTCGTGGTGGACCTTTCCGGGGCTCGTGCCCTGCGCCGTGACCACGTCATTGTGAGCGTCGGCTATGCCAAGACCCCCCACGGCCGCACCATCCACAGCTTTGGGGCGATCTCCGACCACGACGGGATGGTTGGCCTGGTGGAGGCCCTGTGCGCCTCACGGGGGCGCACCCAGGTCGTCTCCTGCCTGGCGGCCGACGACATCGATCCTGAGCGTCTGCGGTCGGCAGGGGCGCAGCTGCTGCGCGAGGTGCTGGCGCGCGCTGAGGCAGCGGCGATTCCCGGCGGTTCTGCTGGCAGGGTCCCGGACCGCCTCCTGGTGGACCTGGCGGAGCACCTGTGGCGCAAGGGGCTGTCTGTGGTCCCCCGGTACGGGGTGGAGGGAGGCGTGCGTATCCCCTTGGCGATTGGTCACCCGGACTACCCTGACGAGCTCCTGGTCGCGGTGCTCACGGATGACACCGACTACGTGGCCGAGCCGAGTCTGCGTCGCCGTGACCGGCACCGGGTGGAACGGCTGGAGCAGCGGGGGTGGCGCGTGCACATCGCATACTCGGTCGGGGTCTTTGTGGACCCACAGGCGGAGGCGGGCCGGGTCGAGGACCTGGTGCTGTCCGAGCTGGTGGCACGCCAGGAGGCCCGGGCAATGGCTCCGGGGGAGGCGCTTCCCGACCACGTTGACGACACGGAGCCGACCCTGCCAGCAGCCTCGGGCTCTGCTGCTGCGGTCTCCCGGTCCTCTCTGCCCAGTGCGCCTGCCCCAGTGGGCCCGGAGGCTGCCTCCTGGGTGCCCGTGGCTGCAGACCGTGCCCCGGCTCCGGCGCCTGCGCCGGAGCCCAGCGACCCCATGGCCGTGCCGTGGGACAACCGAGTTCAGCGCCCACCTATCGCCCAGGGGCTGCCGCTGCAGGCCTACTCCGACGACCAGCTGGATGACCTGGTGGCCTGGATCCGCTCCGACGGCGTGGTTCGTGAGGAGGAGGAGGAGATCGAGGAGCTCAGGGCGGCCCTGGCGCTGCGCCGACGTGGCTCCGGTATCGATGCTGTCCTGACCAACGCGGTGCGGCGGGCACGGTGAGCGTGTCCTCAGGAGGCCGCCGCAGGCACCGGAGGGTTGTGGTCCTGTCCTCCAGGGACCGGGATCGTGTGGCCCGTGGCGAGGTGCCTGAGGACCTGGCGCAGGCTGGCTCCACCACTGGCGCCCTGAGGAGCGCGGCTGCCTGCGGTGAGACTGGTCCCGGCAGCGCCTATGACAGCAGCGGTGGCGCTGGCTGGGCTGACGGCGTCGTCCGTGCAGGCGATGCCGACGCTAATGACGCCCGTCTGCTGCGTGACGTCCCACCCCACTGGTAGTCCTTCCAGGCGCTGGGACGGTTCTGGTGCCAGGGGGCTGTCCGGGACGGGCCTGGGCTGTGCGGCCTCGTCCCTGCCGTGCCCTCGCCATGGCCCGTCGCAGGTCTCCACAGGTCATCCCTGCGCGCAGGACCCCCCGGCCGCAGCACGCAGTGTGGTGTGGGTGCCCTGGCCAGGGGGTCCTGTGGCTAGATGCCTGCGACAGCCTGTCCTGGCTGCCGCAGGGTGGGTGGTGCCTAGCCCCGCTGCTGGGAGAGCAGGTCCCGGATCTCGGTCAGCAGCTCGACGTCGGTCGGCTCGGCGGCCTCCTCGGCCGCCTTCTTACGACGCTCGTTAAGCCTGTTCATGGGCATGACGATGCAGAAGTAGACGGCTGCGGCGACAAGCAGGAAGTTGACGACCTGGGTGACGATCGTGCCGGGCTGGATCATGTCCGAGCCGTTGATGGAGAACTCACCGACGGAGTCGAAGTTCGGCTGGCCCACCAGGGCGCCGACAATACCCATGATGACGTTGGTGACGGCCTCAACGATAGGGGCGAAAGCAGCGCCGATGATGACGGCGACGGCGAGGTCGAGGACGTTGCCCTGGGAGATAAAGTCCCTGAAGCCCTTGATCATGTCGGTCCTTTCATAGTGGCGCTGGCGTCTCAGCCATCATGCGCCATCGGGGGAACGGAACAGGCGCGCTCTGCAAGCGGCCACAGCGGCTCACGGGCTCAGGACAATACCGAGCGCTCCAGTGGTGGCCGCAGCGGCAACCAGGGTAGCGTCACCTGAGGAAACAGCAATGGTTATGAGTGTGACTTTCGTCCCTGTTCCCCAGGGGGTGCTGTCGTCACCCGGCTGGGTCATGAGGACCCGTGCCCGTCGTGTCAGCACGGTGGTCTGTGGCCTCTGGGTGGATACCGGGCTGGACAGGACAGGGGGAGCCTCCTCAGAAGGGCTCTCAACGGCCTGCGCGATGCTGCTGGTGGCACGTGCGTCGATGACGTCTACCTGCGCCCCTGGCTCCGCCAGCTCTGCTCCGACACCGACCGGTACCTGGACGACTCGCTGGTCGGGATCGAGCCCCTGGGTCAGTGCCGCGCTCGTCATGGAGCTCGTGAGGACCGTTCCAGGCTCCAGGGTGATGGCTGAGCGCTGCCCGACCACCTCCTCCCCGGCCAGGCCGGACTCGGGCAGCCCCTGCGCGGGGACGTTGCGTCGGGCCACGTCGTCCTCGGTGACGAGCGCGCCGGCGCTGACCTCCCTGGCGGCCACCAGCACCTCCTGCGTCGGGGGCGGGGCGGGGCGCAGCACGTTCAGCGCCGCCACCACTGCGGTTGCCAGGCAGGCGGCCACGACCAGGTGCCGGTGCCTCCACAGCAGGCGGGAGGGGCGTGGTGCTCGGGTACGGGGCTGTGTCCGCGGTCGTGGGGAGGGGGAGGAGGGCCTGGTTCGGTGTGTGCGACGACCTACGATCATGCGGCCATGGTGCCGGTCCTCCTGGTTATCAGGTGCCCCCGGCACTGCTTCCTGTTGACGAGGCGGACCAGGTCCGGTCTGTGGTGACCTGTCCTGCTCTCGCCTGAGTGGGCGGCCCGGGGCGGGTGAGGCCGGTCGGCGCGCGAGGGGCGGTCGGGACGGGGTCAGGCCGGGGGCGGGCCGCTGGAGGAGAACTGCGAGCCCTCCAGCAGGAACCACTGCTCCTCGCAGATGATGGCGTCAACACGCTGGTCGTGCGGCTCGACCGGGAGATGGTCGGTGAACAGCTCGTCGGGGTGGACGACCGCGAAGGCGGGGGTGCCGTCGCGGCGCAGGGGCAGCATGCGGTCGTACCAGCCGCCTCCTTGTCCCAGCCGCTGGCCTGAGCGGTCCACCGCCAGGGCCGGGACGATGAGTGCCTCTGCCTGTGCCACTGCCTGTGCGGGCAGTGCCTGCCCCCCGGGCTCGGGCGGGCGTCCCGGTGAGCGCTCAGCCAGGTCGTGGCTGCCGCTGAAGCGGCCCCAGCAGCGGGCCAGGCGTGGGCCCAGGACGGGCAGGAGCACCTCCACCCCCTGCTCGCCCAGCCGTTCCAGCAGGAGCCGGGTGCAGGGCTCGGACCCCACGGAGACAAAGGCGGCCACGCACCGGGCGCCGTTGACAGCCTGGAGGGCGTGGCTGGTCAGTGCCTCGCACCCGGGGCCGTGGCCGTGGGTGGGATGGCGGTGGAGGGAGGACCGGCGGTCCCGGAGCACCTCGCGCAGCCGCTCCTTGGCGTCGTCAGTCGTGAGGGCTCCGGTGTCGGGGAGGGGGCGGGCGCCGTTGCTCATGACGTCATTGTCTCAGGTTCCCTCAGCCAGGTACATACCGGGTGCGTACGGCGGGCGTATGAGGTGCGCGCACCTGTCGTGCTCCGTGTGCCCACTCGTGACTCCACTCCGCCCTGCTGGTGCTGACGGTGAGGGCTGCGCGGTGGTTCCTGTGGCTGGGCGGTAGCCTGGGGCCATGAGAACAGTCGCCGAGCACCTGGCTGCGTGCCTTGAGACTGCCCAGGCGGCTGCGCCGCTGGACGTCGCCCTTCCTGACGCCGTGGAGTGCGTGCTCGCCCAGGACGTCGTGGCCGGGGCAGACCTGCCTGTAGTCGACCTGGCGGGAGCTGACGGCTACGCCGTCGCCTCCGCCGACCTGGCAGGCGCCTCCCTCGCGGCCCCCGTCACCCTCAGGGTGGTGGATGCCGTGCGGGCCGGGGAGGGGCGCTCCGGCCGGCTGGTGCCCGGCTGCGCGGTCCTGGTTGACTCCGGGGCGGTCATGCCTGTGGGTGCCGATGCCGTGGTGCCGTGGACGCAGACCGACCGTGGTGCGGACCGTGTCGCGGTCTACAGCGCCGTGCCTGGAGGACATGGTGTGCGCCACCGTGCGGAGGACGTCGGAGCCGGGGTGACGGTGCTGGCCCGAGGCACCAGGGTCACTGCCAGGCAGGTGGCCCTGCTTGCCAACCTGGGACTGAGCCGGGTGCCTGTTCGCCCCGCCCCCCGTGTCGTCGTGGTCCCGGTCGGGGGCGAGCTGGTCGAGCCGACGCCCGTCCGTGAGGTCGAGGAGGTCTGTGACGCTAACGGTGCCGCCCTGGCCTCCGCTGTGACCGAGGCCGGCGGGCAGGCTTTCAGGGTGGCGGCGGTGCCCGATGACCCGCGTGCCGTGCAGGAGACCCTGGAGGACCAGCTGGTGCGGGCCGACCTCATCGTGACCACCGGTGGGCTCTCGGCAGGCCAGAGCGACTGCGTCAAGGAGGTCCTGGCGCCGCTGGGGACCGTCCGCTTCGACTCGGTGGCCATGACGCCGGGCAGGCAGCTGGGGCTTGGGACGGTCGAGGGCACACCGGTCTTCTGCCTGCCCGGGGACCCGGTCAGCGCGCTCATCGCCTTTGAGACCTTTGTCCGTCCGGTCCTGCGTCAGGTTGCCGGGTACACCAGTCTGCACCGCGGCTCTCTTCCCGCCGCGGTGTCGGTGGGCTGGCACTCCCCGGCGGGGATGCGCGAGTTCGTCCCGGTCCGCCTGGTCGGCTCCCCCTCGCGCGGGTACCGTGCTGAGCCGACGGCACAGCCTGGGGCCGCGCGGCTCTATGGCCTGGCCAGAGCGAACGCGATCGCCGTGGTCCCGGAGGACACGCACACCGTCGTCGCCGGGGACACCCTGCACTGCCTTCTTCTGGACACCTGACGGGGGCGGGGCGTACCGCCTCTCGTCCGGCTATGGTCAGGGTATGCGCAGACTGGTCCCCACACGCAGGCAGCCGGATCGAGACTCGGAGGACTCTCAAGCGAGGTGGTGGTCGTGGGTGGCTGACCTGCCCCGGCGCAGGTCGGCGGTGTCCTCCCGCTACCGGTGGCCTGTGCGCCTGTGCCAGGAGGACGTCGCTGTCCGAGGCCTGGTGCGGGGAGCGGGCGTGGTGTGCCTGCGAGAGCTGCGGCCTGGCGACGAGGAGGAGTGGCTCCGGCTGCGCCTGTCCGAGGCGGGTCGGCTTGCGTCCTGGGAGGCGACCTGCCCTCCCGGGGCGCAGGAGGACCTGCCCGAGTTTCCCGACTACGTGCGTCAGCAGGCGCGGCACGCCCGGCAGGGGCGGGCTATGCCCTTTGCGCTGGAGGTCGACGGGGTGCTGGCGGGACAGGTGAGTGCCGACCCGATCCAGTGGGGGTCCGTGCGCAGTGCCCAGGTGGGCTACTGGATCGCCTCTGCCTATGAGGGGCGGGGGGTGATGCGTCTTGCTGTCGCCATGGTCGTGGACCACCTGATGGGAGCCCAGGTAGGCCTGCACCGCGTCGAGGTCAATGTGCGTCCGGGGAACCGGCGCAGTATTGCGCTGTGCCGCGCGCTGGGACTGCGTGAGGAGGGGCTGCGTCGTGCTTTTATGCATATAGCCGGGGACTGGGCCGATCATGTGTCCTTTGCGGTTCTTTCTGAGGAGCTCGGTGGCGCGGGGATGGTGGCGCGGCTGGAGGCGCGAGCTCGGCCACGAGGCGCGTGTGACTCATGAGGTCATCGATACGCTGGTGGTTAATGAGTTGAAAGGTAGACGTGGGTGTGGACATTTCCGGCTGCCCGGCCGACGACTTGCCGACGCACGGAGTGTTCCTCCGATGCTGTGCTCGTTGATACGCATACGGTTGAGATGTGGGAGTTGAGGTCTGGGCGTTCGCTGCCCTCGTCGCAGTTCTCGCTGTGTACCTTTTCCCGTTTCTGGTGCGGCGTCGTGAGATGACTGGCCAGTCCAACATCCAGGACCGCTACTCTGCTGAGCTGCGGGTGCTGGACACGGGAGCCACGGCGGCGGTTGCTGACGGTGGGTGCGGGCGCGGCGGGCACGCGGAACTCTTTCGACGGCGACCGGAGGTCAAGGCGATGAACAGGCCCGCGGTGAGGAACGTAAGAGCCCTGCGCACAGAGCGTGAGCTCGGGCGTGCCCGGAAGGCCCATGCCCAGGCTCGGGAGCATCGTCGAGTGGCGGCGGCCCACCGTGGTGTCCTTGCCTGCGTCCTGCTCGGGGTCTCCCTGGGGGCGTGGGTCGTGGGGGCGCTGACGGTGCTGCCCTGGTGGCCCGCCCTGGTGCCGACGGCGCTCATGGGGGTCTCCATGGTGGCGGGACGACGGGCAGCGGTGGCCTCGGCGCAGGCCGACCGGCGCGAGCGGCACCGGATCGCTGAGCTGGAGCGCGAGCTGACGGGACTGACTGGGCGGCGTCCCACGGTGCCAGTCGTGGCCAGCAGACCTTCTCTGCGCACGCAGGCGCAGCCCGAGTCGCAGTCGCACACCCAGGCGCCGGGCTTTGACGACGCCGTCCTGTCCGGGCAGCAGCAGGCCTCGGTCCATGTCGCGCCCCGGTTCGTCCAGGAGTCGTTCCGGGTGCGGACGCAGTCAAGGACGTCCCCCCGGACTGAGAGCTCCGCTACCTCGGTCCAGGTCAGGACGACTGACGAGGTGCCAGACGCAGCAGCGGCCGCCTCGGCGCCTGTGCGGGGCGCCGCGACGGCGGGCGCCGACGGCGTGAGTCGGCGGCCTGGCCCGCAGGCCTCTCGGGCGGGGTTGTCGGAGGAGCTGCGGAAGAGCCCTGCCTCACCGCCTGAGGCAGGTGACGGTGGTGACGCCGAGGCTGTGGGTCAGGTGAAGGACGGCGCCTCGGTGGGCCGGGCCGTCACCGCAGGCGACCTCCCGACGGCTGGCGCGCGGCAGGACGCCACTCAGGACGAGCCGAGCCGGGGGCGTGCGGGGAAGGGGCGTGCTGAGGTCCCGACGGCGACGCCGCCCCAGGGCTGGCGCCCGGTCCATGTTCCTGCCCCCACCTACACGCTCGCTGCCCGGGCGCCTCGACGTGCCTACGAGGAGCCGGTGGTGGAGCAGGGCGGCTCCGCCCCGGTGCCAGCCCGTCCGAACCGGGTCAGGACCTTTGCCGCACCGGACTTTGAGGAGCGTGACTTCCAGCCGATCGACCTGGACGCCGTCCTGGAGCGTCGCCGTGCGGCAGGCGAGTAAAGCGGCAGGTCGGTGAGCCTGCTGGCTGCTGGGTGGGCGGTCTCACCGCAGGTGCCGTTGGCGTAGGCGACGGCGGTGGTGCTACCATCATGGGGCACCTGGGGCTATGGCGCAGTTGGTAGCGCGTCTCGTTCGCAATGAGAAGGTCGGGGGTTCGAGTCCCCCTAGCTCCACAAGGAACGACTGGGTCAGGATCGGCCTTGGAGTGGGTCACGCGGTGCCTGCTTTGCCTGCCTGAGCACGATGCTGGTGTCCCCACTGCGGTCAAGTCTCCTGTGCTAGGTCGTCATGGCGTGCTCAGGGGTCCTGCCCCAGCCAACGTCCCTCGGGGGTGAAGCCCGGCTGGGGCGGGTGGATGAACACTGTGATGAGCGAGCCCAGCAGGTGGAGCAGCGCGTAGGCCCAGCACACTCCGCCGAAGCCGGCGAAGGCAGCAGCGCAGTTGTGATGGCAGGGCCGAGGAAGGCGCTCAGGCCTGAGGCCAGGTTGTGTGCCGAGATCGCCGCACCACGGTGCTCCGGGGCGACAGCGGGGACGATTGCGCCCGTAGGAACGAGGGCGGAAAGCCCATCCCCAGCAGCGTGGCGGCAGCGCACAGGAGCCAGAGGTTGCCGCCGACGACCTGGGGGACGTAGTAGAAGGTCAGGGTCCTTGCAGCGCAGAAGCAGCGTGAGGCAGATGATGGTGCCCATGCTCGCCCAGGGCAGTGAGATCCACAGGGCGCGGTAGTCCCCGACGGCGGGCACGATCCAGCTGGGCAGGTAGGCTCCGAGCACGTCGATGCCGATGGAGTAGGAGGTCCAGAACCATCCCATGGCTGAGGCGAGCCTGGAGGTGGCCACGGTCTGGGTGAGGTCCTAGAGTCTCGCATCTCGCAGGTTGGTACTTTGTTGACCCCTGCTTTGCTGACCCCGGCTGGCTGGCCGCGTGGCCGGTGGCGCCCGCCGGCGTCTGCCGGTCGGCGCCACCGGCATCAGGGCAGAGTGCCTACCTGTTGGTGTAGCCCCCGTCGATGGGCAGGCAGACTCCGGTGATCATGGCCGCCTGGTCGCTGAGGAGAAAGACAATGGGGCCGGCGATGTCGTCCTCGGAGGCCCACCGCCCCAACGGCATCTGTTCAAGGAATGGGCCCTCGATCTCGGGCCGCCCCCAGTACCAGGCAGACATAGGGGTCATCACGACGGTCGGGTTGACGCTGTTGACACGGATGTTGTAGCGGCCCAGCTCCAACGCGCTGACCCGGGTCATGTTGTCCATCGCCGCCTTGGAGGACCCGTAGGCGATGTGCCCGGTGAGTCCCACGAGGCTGGCCTGGCTGGAGACGTTGACGATGGAGCCGCCCCGGCCGTGACGGATCATCTGCCGCGAGGCGTACTTGGTGACCAGCAGCGTGCTGCGGGCGTTGACCGCCATGACCGTGTCGAAGACCTCGACGTCAGCATCCTGCGGCGTCTCGATCGCCCCTCCCCAGCCGGCGCAGTTGACCACGCCGTCAAGGTCTCGTCCCTCGACAGCGTCACGGACCTCGTCCTCCTTGGTGACGTCGAAGCGCAGGGCAGTGGCGCCGGTCCGGGCGGTGAGGGCACCCAGGGCCTCCTCATTGCGTCCGCATGCCAGTACCTGGGCGCCGCGAGCCGCCAGCATGCGCGCGGTCGCGCCTCCGATCCCTCCGCTCGCGCCTGTGACCAGGACTGTTCGTCCGTCGAAGTCGCGCATGGTGTCGTGCATGGTCCTGTCCTCCAGTGTCACCTCGTCGTGATGGGAAGGCGTCCCGGACACCCCTGGTCCTGCATGGTTGGCTGGCGCGTCGCGAACGCCACCACCATGCTGGCACTACTTGGTCCTGGTGTCACGGTCCTGGGCCACGGGCTGTGATCGGTCCCCGTCTGGGAGGTGCCGGGACGTGTCACGGACGTCAAGGCGCCCGGGGCGGGTAGGTGCGGCGGTGTCCGCTGTGCCGACCTCGCTGCCTGATCACTGTCTGGGCACTCCAGCGCAGGTTAGGGACCGCAGGAGCCGGACCCAGGGGAGGATCAGGGTGCTCCCCGATAGCAGGGGCAGGCGACAGCGAGCAGACTGGGCCGCATGACGACACAGACACCCGGGGCAGGCGACCGACAGCAGCCTGGTACCAGTCAGCAGGGCGGTTCTCGCACGGTCCTGGAGTGGATCGACGTGGCTGGGGACCAGCTTCTCGTTACCGTGAGGCAGCTCGTGGCAGGTGGCAGTGTCCGCCGCGTGATCCTGCGGGACTCCTCGGGGCGGGAGCTGCTCACTATTCCGCTGACTGCTGGTGCGGTAGTCGGAGGTGTCACGGTCCTGGCCGCACCAGTGCTTGCCGCTGTCGGCGTTGTCGCCGCCATGGTCACCAGGGTGACCTTGGAGGTGGAGCGTACTGATGCTGGGCCTGAGACGACAGCCGCTGGCTATGGAGCGGGTGGGAAGGCGGACGGAGTGGTGCCAGCAACCGGCACGGACCCGGCTCCTGAGGCCCTCCTCTCCCTCCCGCCGGGGGAGAGGAGGGCCGATGAGGTGTCCCCGGCCGCCGGCGAGACTGACTGAGGCGGGTGGAGCGGGGCGAGTGGAAGGAGGGCTGTCGGCCCGGAGCCTCTGGCTGCAGGTGGGCCGACGGCGACGTTTCGAGGCTGCCCTGGAGCTGGAGCGAACGAGTGTCGAGGGTCACTCGCCACAAAGTTGACCTGGAGTTCCGGAGGTGGTTAAGTACTCGTCTGTCGCCGGAAAGGGCAGTGCCCGGAACGGAGGCATACCAGACTCAATAACGTTCCGCTGTGTGGGTTACTCCATTCTGAGGTAATTGCAGCAGTCTTGGTGCGTTGTCGGGTTGCTCTTGCTGGGTTGTGCTGCTGCTGGTGTGGTGGTGTGGCTGGCTTGTGGGTGTGTTGGTTTGAGATCTCGATAGTGTGTCTTGTTTTCTTTTATGCCTGTGTGGGTGGGGCTGTTGTGGTCTGCTGCGCGTGTGTGTGGTGGGCTGTGGTGGTTCTGCCTGGTTTGTTGTGCTGCGTGTGGGGCTGCCTGTGTGGGTGGTCGTGCGCGTGGTTGTTCTTGTTTTTTTTGGAGAGTTTGATCCTGGCTCAGGACGAACGCTGGCGGCGTGCCTAACACATGCAAGTCGTACGGGCTGCGCCTGCTTTTTTGGTGGGTGTGGTCAGTGGCGAACGGGTGAGTAACACGTGAGCAACCTGCCCTCCTCTCCTGGATAACCTCATGAAAGTGGGGCTAATACGGGGTGTGCTCGTGCTGGTCGCATGGCTGGTGCGGGATAGGGCCTGCCTTGGGTGGGTCTGGTGGGGGATGGGCTCGCGGCCTATCAGCTTGTTGGTGGGGTGAGGGCCTACCAAGGCGGTGACGGGTAGCCGGCCTGAGAGGGTGGGCGGCCACACTGGGACTGAGACACGGCCCAGACTCCTGCGGGAGGCAGCAGTGGGGGATATTGCACAATGGGCGCAAGCCTGATGCAGCGACGCCGCGTGAGGGACGGAGGCCTTCGGGTCGTGAACCTCTTTCGCCAGCGGAGAAGGTCCTGCCCGTGTGGTGGGGCTGACGGTAGCTGGGTAAGAAGCGCCGGCTAACTACGTGCCAGCAGCCGCGGTAATACGTAGGGCGCTAGCGTTGTCCGGAGTTACTGGGCGTAAAGGGCTTGTAGGCGGCTGGTCGCGCCTGCCGTGAAATGCCCCGGCTCAACCGGGGGAGTGCGGTGGGTACGGGCCGGCTTGAGTGCGGTAGGGGAGGCCGGAACTCCTGGTGTAGCGGTGGAATGCGCAGATATCAGGAGGAACACCGGTGGCGAAGGCGGGTCTCTGGGCCGTTACTGACGCTGAGGAGCGAAAGCGTGGGGAGCGAACAGGATTAGATACCCTGGTAGTCCACGCCGTAAACGTTGGGCACTAGGTGTGGGGGCTCTTTTCCGGGGCGCCCGCGCCGCAGCTAACGCATTAAGTGCCCCGCCTGGGGAGTACGGCCGCAAGGCTAAAACTCAAAGGAATTGACGGGGGCCCGCACAAGCGGCGGAGCATGCGGATTAATTCGATGCAACGCGAAGAACCTTACCAGGGCTTGACATGTGGGTGCGGGCCGCGGAGACGTGGTCTTCTCCTGCCCCGCTTTTTTGGTGGGGTGGGGGGTGCCCTCACAGGTGGTGCATGGTTGTCGTCAGCTCGTGTCGTGAGATGTTGGGTTAAGTCCCGCAACGAGCGCAACCCCTGTCCCGTGTTGCCAGCACGTGGTGGTGGGGACTCTCGGGAGACTGCCGGGGTCAACTCGGAGGAGGGTGGGGACGACGTCAAATCATCATGCCCCTTATGTCCTGGGCTTCACGCATGCTACAATGGCCGGTACAGAGGGCTGCGGTGCCGTGAGGCGGAGCGAATCCCTTAAAGCCGGTCTCAGTTCGGATCGGTGTCTGCAACTCGACACCGTGAAGCCGGAGTCGCTAGTAATCGCAGATCAGCACTGCTGCGGTGAATACGTTCTCGGGCCTTGTACACACCGCCCGTCACGTCATGAAAGCCGGTGACGCCCGAAGCCCGTGGCCCTACGGGGAGCGGTCGAAGGCGGGGCTGGTGATTGGGACGAAGTCGTAACAAGGTAGCCGTACCGGAAGGTGCGGCTGGATCACCTCCTTTCTAGGGAGTTGTGGTGGCTGCCTGCTGGGTGCCTGGTCCTGGGCCTGTGGTGGTCTGGGGGTGGCTGGTGGGTGGTCCGTGCGGGTGTGGGAGGGGACGGCTGCTGTCCTGGTCCTTGTTGTTGGGGGCTGGGGGTGGTGGTTGCTGCTGGCTGCTGGGGCCTCGTGCTGTGGTGCGGGGTGCTGGGGTGGTGGCGGGGCACGCTGTCGGGTTCTGGGGCCTGTGCGTCCTGGTGGCCTGGTCCTGGCTGGTGCGCGCGTGCGCGTGTGGTGGCTGGGGCGTGGGTGGGGTGGTTGTGAACTGTATAGCGGGCGCGAGCGTCGGGCTGCCGTGCTGTGCCTCCTGGTTGTTCCCCTGGCGTTGTTTGTTGGGGGTTCGTGGTCCTTGGGTGGGCCGGTGGGGGGCTGGTGTGGTGGCCTGTCGTGGTGTTGATTTTCGCCGCCCGCGCGCGCGTGTCCTGGCTGGCCTGGGTGGTTCCTGGGTGGTGGGGCGTGTGGGTGCGGGTGGTGTGGTGTGTTCTTTGTGTGCTGTGTTGTGGTGTGCTTGTTTGTGTGGGCGCTCGGTGGATGCCTTGGCACCAGGGGCCGATGAAGGACGTGGTGGCCTGCGATAAGCCTCGGGGAGCCGGCTGGCGGGCTGTGATCCGGGGGTTTCCGAATGGGGGGACCTGGCACGAGCTGTGTCGTGCCACCCGTGGCCGGGGCGTGTGCCCGGGTCGTGGGGGGTGACGCGGGGAAGTGAAACATCTCAGTACCCGCAGGAGAGGATATTCCGTGAGTAGTGGCGAGCGAAAGCGGAGGAGGGCCAAACCGTGCGCGTGCGTGGACCCGGCAGGGGCTGCGCGTGCGGGGTTGTGGGGCCTGGCCGTGGCTCTTCTGCCGGAGGGCCGCGTGGTGCTCGTGCTGGCAGCCGAGTCCTCTGGGAAGGGGAGGCGTAGAGGGTGAGACCCCCGTAGGTGAAGCCGGCTGGGCGCGCGTGGGCTGGGTTCCCGTGGTAGCACGGGGTCCGTGGAGTCCTGTGTGAGTCTGCCAAGACCGCTTGGCTGCCTGAATACCTCCTGGTGACCGATAGCGGAGCAGTACCGTGAGGGAATGGTGAAAAGTACCCCGGGAGGGGAGTGAAAGAGTACCTGAAACCGGGCGCCTGCGAGCCGTCAGAGCCTCCTGCCGGTGTGGTGGGGGGTGGTGGCGTGCCTTTTGAAGAATGAGCCTGCGAGTCAGTGGCGTGTCGCGAGGTTAACCCGTGGGGGGCAGCCGTAGCGAGAGCGAGTCCTGTCAGGGGCGGTTCAGTGGCGCGTCGTGGACCCGAAGCGGGGTGATCTACCCATGGCCAGGCTGAGGCGCGTGTAAGAGCGCGTGGAGGGCCGCACCCACCTGGGTTGAAAACCGGGGGGATGAGCTGTGGGTAGGGGTGAAAGGCCAATCAGACTCCGTGATAGCTGGTTCTCCCCGAAATGCATTTTGGTGCAGCGTCGCGTGGTTCCCGGCGGAGGTAGAGCGACTGGGTGGCTGATGGGCCCCACAGGGTTACTGAGGTCAGCCAAACTCCGAATGCCGTCGGGGTGGAGCGTGGCAGTGAGACCGCGGGGGATAAGCTCCGTGGTCGAGAGGGAAACAGCCCGGACCGCCGGCTAAGGCCCCTAAGCGCGCGCTAAGTGGGAAAGGATGTGCGGCCGCGCAGACAACCAGGAGGTTGGCTTAGAAGCAGCCATCCTCGAAGGAGTGCGTAACAGCTCACTGGTCAAGTGGTCGTGCGCCGACAATGTAGCGGGGCTCAAGCGCGCCGCCGAAGCCGCGGGCCCGTCGCGTGTCCCTGGCTGTCCTGCCTGTGGGTGGGGTGGTCCCAAGGGGTGGCGGGTGGTAGGGGAGCGTCCCGCACGGGGTGAAGCCCCGGGGTGACCCAGGGGTGGACGGTGCGGGAGTGAGGATGCAGGCATGAGTAGCGATACTAGGGTGGGAAGCCCTAGCGCCGAATGACCAAGGGTTCCAGGGCCAGGCTAGTCCGCCCTGGGTGAGTCGGGGCCTAAGGCGAGGCCGACAGGCGTAGTCGATGGATGACGGGTTGACATTCCCGTACCGGCTGGGTACCGACCGTGCTGACGCGCGGGTGCTGACCTGTCCTCGTGGTGGTCTCCTGGCGGCCTGTGGCCGTGGGGGGGCCTGGGGGCGGGGACCCTCCGTGCTGGTAGGCAAGCGTGTTAACAGGGGTGACGCACAGTGGTAGCCTCCGCGGGCCTGATGGCTTGGCCCGTCCAAGCGCGCAGCCTGTCCCCCAGGCAAATCCGGGGGGCGGTCCTCCTGCCCGTTTGGGGTGGGGGGGCGGTGGTGAGGCGTGATGGTGACCCTGCCCGGTGGGGTGGGGGAAGCAGGGTGATCCTGGGGTGCCGAGAAAAGCCTCGACGCGATGGTGCCGGCCGCCCGTACCCTATACCGACACAGGTGGTCGGGCAGAGCATGCCTAGGCGCACGAGTGATTCATGGTCAAGGAACTCGGCAAAGTGCCCCCGTAACCTCGGGAGAAGGGGGGCCCGGGCCCTGAGGCCCCGCGCGGGCTAGGGGTGAGGGCCGCAGAGACCAGGGAGAAGCGACTGTTTACTAAAAACACAGGTCCGTGCGAAGCCGCAAGGCGAGGTATACGGACTGACGCCTGCCCGGTGCTGGAAGGTCAAGAGGAGCCCTCAGCCCCCTCATCGTGTGGGGGTGAAGGGGCGAGTCCAAGCCCCAGTGAACGGCGGTGGTAACTATAACCATCCTAAGGTAGCGAAATTCCTTGTCGGGTAAGTTCCGACCTGCACGAATGGCGTAACGACTTCTCCGCTGTCTCGACCATGAGCTCGGCGAAATTGCACTACGAGTAAAGATGCTCGTTTCGCGCAGAAGGACGGAAAGACCCCGGGACCTTTACTGCAGCTTGGTATTGGCGCCCGCCCCGGCCTGTGCAGGATAGGTGGGAGGCTGTGACCCCCGCGCGCCAGCGTGGTGGTGAGCCGTTGTTGGGATACCACCCTGGCCGTGGCGTGCGCCTGAACCTCGGTCCGTGACCCGGGCCAGGGACAGTGCCTGGTGGGTAGTTTAACTGGGGCGGTTGCCTCCTAAAGGGTAACGGAGGCGCTCAAGGGTCCCCTCAGCCTGGTCGGCAACCAGGTGGTGAGTGCAAGCGCACAAGGGGGCCTGACTGCGAGACCGACGGGTCGGGCAGGTACGAAAGTAGGAGCTAGTGATCCGGCGGCCCCGTGCGGGTGGGCCGTCGCTCAACGGATAAAAGGTACCCCGGGGATAACAGGCTGATCCTGCCCAAGAGTCCATATCGACGGCATGGTTTGGCACCTCGATGTCGGCTCGTCGCATCCTGGGGCTGGAGCAGGTCCCAAGGGTTGGGCTGTTCGCCCATTAAAGCGGTACGCGAGCTGGGTTTAGAACGTCGTGAGACAGTTCGGTCCCTATCCTCTGCGCGCGCAGGAGACCTGAGAGGGCCTGTCCCTAGTACGAGAGGACCGGGACGGACGAACCTCTGGTGTGCCAGTTGTCCCGCCAGGGGCACGGCTGGTTGGCCACGTTCGGGACGGGTAACCGCTGAAGGCATCTAAGCGGGAAACCAGCCTCAAGACGAGGTCTCCACCACCTTGCGGGGTGGGAAGGCCCCCAGCAGACCACTGGGTGGATAGGCCGGAGGTGGAAGCGGGGTGACCCGTGGAGCCGACCGGTACTAACAGGCCGACACAAGCACCCACACGCGCAGCCTCACGTGCTGGTGCGCCAGCCAGGAGCACGCACTGGTGCCACCACGACGACAGACCCCCCCCACTGTGGGGGGCGCGCCCGCTGTACGGTCCATGACCACCCCACCCCACCACCCCCCTCACACACAGAGGGGTGGGTGGGTGGCTGCCAGGCACCCACCCACCCCCCAGAAGGGGGGGTTGGGGGTCCCGGACCACGTCTCGGTGGTCACAGCGGCAGGGTCACGCCCGGTCCCATCCCGAACCCGGAAGCTAAGCCTGCCAGCGCCGATGGTACTGTCCCCGCCAGGGGACGGGAGAGCAGGACACCACCGAGCACACACCCACCCGGGGGGAGGAGGCCACCACGGCCTCCTCCCCCCGCTCCTTACCCCACCGACACCCCCCACCGGGGGGCCAGCAGGGACAAGGGACACCCGTTACCTTGTTGGTGGTCCCTGGTGGTCCGGGGTCGGGCTAGCCGCTGTGGGTATGATATCCTGCCCCTGTCTATGCAATGATCCGGGGGGTATTGTCACCCATGGTGGCGGGCGGATGGTGACCGCTGATAAGGGGGACGGACCGAGGCACCTTAGCCCTAGAGTCCTTTCGTAACGTGGGTGCGGGACCGTCTGCCTGACAGGCTGACCCACCAGCACACGGAAGGGCGCAGAATAATGGGTATCGAGGACGTGGACGTCTTCGTCGGTATTGATGTGGGTAAGGCTGAGCACTGGGCGACCGCCCTGACTACCGGCGGGAGGAAGGTCCTCGACAAGGCCCTGCCCAACGACGAGTCCAGGCTTAGAGGCCTGTACGAGCGGCTCGGCAGCCACGGCCGAGTCCTGGTGGCGGTCGACCAGCCGGCGACGATCGGCGCCCTGGCGGTCGCGGTCGCCCAGGCCATGGGTACCACCGTGGGCTACCTGCCCGGCCTGTCCATGCGCCGCATCGCGGACCTGACACCAGGCAGCGCCAGGACCGACGCAAAAGACGCGGCCGTGATCGCCGAGGCGGCCCGCACCACGCCCCACACGCTCAGGTCCATCAGCACCTCGGACGAGGACGCCGCCTCCTTGTCGATGTTGACCGGTTTCGACCTGGACCTGGCCCGCCAGGACCAGCCAGACCGCAAACCGTGTCCGGGGCCTGTACACCCAGATCCACCCAGCCCTTGAGACTGTGCTGGGGCCGTGGCTGGAGCACGACGCCGTGCTGGAGGTGATCGCCGCCTGGCCCACGCCACAATCACTGAAGAAGGCCGGCAGGGCGCGTATTGACGCCAAGCTCAAAGCCAACGGGTGCAGACGGCACACCACCTGGGCAAAGACAATCACCGACGCCCTGGGCAAGCAGACAGTGGTGGTCGTCGGCACCGACGCCGCTGGCGTGGTGCTGCCCCACCCGGGCCCCGTCCGGCTCACCACCTCCTGCACGCCCAGCGCGACGACGTCGCCGCCCAGGTTGAGGCCCTGGTGGAGGCCCACCCTCCTCACGCCGGTCCCTGGCCACCGGTGCCCGGGGTGGGGGTCAGGACCGCCGCCGTCTTCCTGGCCGAGACCCTCGGCAGATCCTTCGACACCGGCGCGCACCTGGCCTGCCTGCGCAGGCCTCACCCCACTCACCCGGCGGTCGGGGTCCTCCGTCCGCGGTGAGCACGTCTCCCACGCCGGCAGCAAGAGGCTCAAACGCGCCATGTTCCTAGCGGCCTTCGCCGCCCTCAGGACAGACCCGGCATCCCGCGCCTGCTACCAGCGCAAACGAGACCAGGGCAAGCGCCACAACCAGGCCCTGCCCGCCCTCGCCCACCGCCGCATCCTCACCCTCTACGCCATGACCCGAGACGGCGCCCTCTACACCCCCCAACCAACCCAACAACTACCCGCCGCCGCTTGACAAACAACATAGGGCCACCCCCCGCCTGATCACCTGCGTCCTGGATCCCGCACCCGGCAAGGAGCCCGTGACGCACCGGAGGCGGCCCTGGCCATCCTGTCTTCCCTGGTTGGCGGGGCGCGGTAGCGACCGGCTGCCGGGAAGTGGGTGGGTGCTTCCTGCGCGTCGGCCTGGGATGTGAACGTGATTTACATCTCAAAACAGAGTGGGTTCTTGCGCTCGCGCCCGACCGCGTGGGTATCGTATTTTGTCATTTCCGGGTGACCGGCGCCCCGTTACTGGCGCCTGTCGCAGACCGCAGCGGGAGAGGCGGGTGGCGTGAGCGCGAACAGGCTGGTGGGGGCTGCCGGATGTGGTGTTTGACTTCCTGGCGGCTCAGCGTGGTGAGCGGGCGTCCTGGCGCCAGCAGGGCGGAGAGGACTTCCGGGGGTGGTTCTCCACGATGCCTTCCTCCAACGGGAGTGTCCAGCTGCCGCCAGCGAGTATCGGGGGGAGCGTATGTGCGGAATCGCTGGTATAGTCACACCCAGGTTGTCACCTGACACTGAGCCGCGCGTGACGGCCATGCTCGACAGCATGGAGCAGCGAGGGCCCCATGGCTCCCGCGTCCAGACACTACCGGGGCACGGCGCCTTCGGGCACATGGCACTGCCTCTTTATGCCAACGCGACGGAACAGCCCTGGGTGGCCGATGATGGCACCGCCGTCACATTCAGTGGTGAGATATACAACGCGCGCGAACTGTCCTCAGAGGAGTTTGGTGCCGACACCAGGTTCCCCGGGGAGGCCCCCCTCCTAGCACTCATGGTCAAGCACCATGGTGCTGCGAGTCTGTCCCGACTCCGCGGGATGTACTCGATCGCGATATGGGATCCCCAGCGGGCCGAGCTGACCCTGGCACGAGACCGGCTCGGCAAGAAGCCGCTCTACTACACCTGGCAGCCGTCCGAGGCCGGGGACCGGGGCGAGGTGGTCTTCGCCTCCGTGCTCGACGCCCTGAGCTCGGGCCTGCACGACAGCCCGCCACCGGCGACGGAGGTGCTCACCGACTACGTGCGCACACGCTGCGTTCCCGCCCCCGGGACGGCCTTTCGCGGAGTCTTCAAGATCCGCCCCGGCGAGGTGATGACGATTCGGCACGGAAAGGTCTCCGCGCTACTCAACCGGTCTGTGCGAGGGGCCGGACCAGCACCCCGCACACCGGCACCGGACCTTCGGACCCTGCTGGCCCGCGCCATAGACCGCCGCACGGTCCCACTGTCGCAGCAGCCAGGGCTGTTGTTCAGCGGAGGGGTTGACTCGACGGCAGTCGGTGCGCTCCTCAACCGAGTAACCCCAAGACCGGTCGACGCCTTCTGCGTCGTGAGCTCGTCGGAGGAGGAGCGCTGGATCCGCCTCCTCGCCGACGACATGGGTGTGCGTGTCCACGTCGAGCACCCCAACGTGGACGACCTCGCGGACGAGTCGCTAGCGGCCCTGCAGGACCTGGACGAGCCCATGGCCGACCCGTCGCTGGTGGTGACACGCCGTGCCGCACGACTGGCCTCATGTCACACAGAGGTGGTACTGACGGGTGACGGCGCGGACGAGCTGTTCTACGGGTACCGGTGGTTTGAGGTACAGCATCTGCTGCACCTCCTGCGCCGCGTGCCCGACCCGGTCGTGAGGCAGTCGCTCCTCACCCTGGGATCCCAGAGGCTGCGCGGACTGGGACTGCCCATCACCCCGTTCGCCGCCGACATCGCCGCCAGCGTCGGCGCCCCGCCGGACAAGCAATTTCTGCTGGCGCACGCAGGGGCACCACCCGAGACCCTCCTCCGGCTCCTCGGCGGCTCCACTGCCGTCCACCCCGAGGACCACCGGACAGCCCGCAGCCGCGACGACGCGCTGGCGCGGTCCCGCGATGGCATATTCCGGCGCTTCCTCGTTGACCTGGTTATCACGAAGATCGATCGCGCGACCATGGCGTATGGTGTTGAGGCGCGTTCACCTTTCCTGGATGAAGACCTGGTCGCCTGGGGGCTCTCGCTCCGCCCCACGGACTGCCGTAGGGGACGGTTGGGCAAGGCACCCGTGCGAGCGCTGGTGAAGGACCTGGTGGGTCGACGCCCGGCGCTGCGCAGGAAACAGGGATTTCGTGCCCCCCTGGCGGCGGTCCTGCGAGGCCCCTTGCGCCCGCTCGTCGAGTCACGGCTGGCCAGCGACCGCTTGCGCGACACCGGACGGTGGGACCCTGTCACGGTCGACGAGCTCGTCCGGGACCACATGGTCCGCGGGGTGGATCGGACTCAGATCCTGTGGACGCTGCTCGTGTACGAGTCCTGGCGGGAGAGATGCGCTCAAGGGCACGAAGTGGGGGTGACAGCGCCCTGATGGCTATCGTGAACGTGTACGCCGCGCGCACCTGGGGCGCCATGGGCAATTTCGTGGCGGCTGCCCACCTCAGCCGAGTGCTAGCTCGCGACGGACGCCATACAGTCACCGTCACGGCATCGGAGGATCTTGTGCCGTTCATGCGAAGCGCCGGGCACGAGATTCGAGATATAAATCTGTTGGCGAACAGCCGGGAGGAACTCAACCGGACCTACCGGGGCTTCGCAGGTCGTTCCGCGGAGGCGCTGCCGCCGGGCTTCGAGACCAGCCGGACGGCTCCCCCGGTCGACCTTGGTGGCGTGGTGCAGGACCTGGAGCGGCAGCGCCCCGACATCGCCGTGGCAACCAAGGGGGTCATCGCCAGGATGCTGGTGTGGGCGGTCCGGGAAACCGGGCTAAGCACCAAGATCTGGCACTATGTGACGAACCCCGGCCTAGCCGAGATGCCCATGCACCACTGCCCGGACGCTCACGTCACCTCGGTACCGTGGCCGGGTAACAGGGACCGCCTGCTCCAGCTCGTGGCGCTCCCTCGCGCCAGCGTGCGTGTCACTGGTCCCCTGCTCGCCGCCCGTTCGATGCCGCCCGCCCCGGCAAGCTCCCCTGAGCCGCGACGTCCCGTCATCCTGCTATTCAACAACCGAGGCGGTTCCGTCTTCCCTGACGCCGTCGAACACCTTCTTCGGGCGCGGGACGACTTTAAGGTGGTCTACCTCACCGTGGACCAGCCCTCCGAGGCGGCCGCTCTGTCGAAGCCATTCGTCTCGCGGGGCTGGGAGATACACGAACGGCTTCCGCAGGAGCGGTACTTGCAAATCCTCGCAGAAGCATCGTGCTCCCCCGGCTCCTTCCTCGTGTGCAAGGCGAGCCCCGCAACCGTGTACGAGGCGGCCTACCAGGGAATTCCGCTCCTCGCGCTTCCCTCTGGGCTCCCGCAGGAGGAGTGGGTGCCGGAATTCGTCCTGCAACACGATATCGGCCGCACGGTGTACTCCGCTGATGAACTGATCCGGTGCATGGATCTCTGGCGGGTACCCGGCGCGACCGCCAAGATCCGAGCCGCGTGCGACCGTTTTCGCCGCACCCGGCTGAATCAGGCGCAAGCGGAGGAGAACGTCCTCCGCGTCGCGGACGACCTACTGCTCGAAGGAGTGTGAGCCTGATGCAGGGAGCGACCCCAGGGTGGCGCGCTCGCGAGCTGGTGACCTATCTTCACGACACCACAGGTTCGGCAGTCTGTATCATCGACCCGTTCAAGCTGGCCGACGACGAGGTTCTGGAACGGGCGGAGGCGGCAGAGGAACTCGGTAGCCCGTTCATCGTCCTCGCCTCCACCGACCACCCCAATTTCAGGGAACGGATGACGACTCTCGTCCCAGAGGTGAGCAGGGCCGTCTCCGTGCCGACTCTCCTGCATTTTCCTCCGACCCGCGGAGAAGGCCTTCCCGTCGTCCAGGGCGCGGCCGGATACCTGTGGCCGGCGCTCCTCATGAGTCGGGACCCCTACTTCGTATGGCAGAGCCTGCTGGAATCAGCCGCCCGGTGGCCCGCCCTCCTGGCCGGCGCCACGCCTCCCGAGCCCATCCTGTGCGCCGCACTGACCGTGGGCCCGGACTACCTGAGCGAGTCCGTCCTGAGCACGTACAGCCTGGAGGAGAGCCGTCAGGCCGTCCATGAGACCGCATGCCTAGTGCGAGTGCTCGGCCTGGACATGGTCTACCTCTACTCGAGGAACCAGAGGGTGGACCCACGGACGTGCACGATGTTCCGAGAGGAGATTCTTCCTGACCAGCTGATCTTCGTAAGCGGCAACATACGCACCGGCGAGGACATAGCGCAGCACCTGGATGCAGGCGCAGACTTCGTGGGGTTCGCCGGCGCCTGCGAAGGACCCGACTGGCGCGAACGCATGCCCGACCTCCTCACCATGAGGAGCGTGTGACGGTGGCTGGCACCGCCCTCCTCCGTCGCATGATTTCGCGCGGTGTCTCCGACGCACCCAACCATGACAGGACGGCCCGGTACCGTGCATCAGGAGGATGGCGCCCGCTCGCCGAGCTCGCGATAGGGGGCGACGTGATGATGGTCCTGCCCACGCGGCCCGCACGCCTGTCGCCAGAGGCGCTCACGGACACAGCTCGCGAACTCTCGGCCCAGGCAGTCGCCGCAGAGAGGGCGCAGGGGTACCAGGTCGCGCTGGTCGTCGTCATCCAGTACGCCAGCAGCCAGGAGCGACGGCTCGCCGAGTCACATGGGGACGCCCTCCTCGCCCTTGACGACCAGCACATCACCACCGTGGTCGCCTCCAGGGCCGGCAAGATCGCAGCGCTCAACACCGCCTTCCGGCTCGCGGCGCCGACCGTGCGCTTCGTGGGGTGGGTCGACGACGACGTGGAGCTGGGCCAGGGAACGCTCACCCGCCTCCTGCAGGAGATCCGACGCATGCCAGCACCAGCTGCAGTAGGTGCCACGAAGGTACCTCATCGCTCACCTCACCGGACAAGCCACGCGCTGGCGCGAGCCAAGGGGGTCATGCCATCAGCGATGAACTATCCCCATGGGTGCGCGATGATCGTAACGGCAGACGTTATAGGGCGCGGCATACCGGAGCGCTACGCCAGCGACGACGGTTGGGTGTGCTTCCAGCTGCTGGACCCAGCAGCGGACAACGCCCTGTGGAGGATGCGCCTGGTGCCCGTAGCCTCGGTCAGCTACATCGTCGGAGGCGCTCTCTCGTCAACTCTGCGACGTCTGCGGCGCCAACGCATCGGGCAGCTGCTGCTGATGGCGGAGGCGCCGGCGCCGGTCAGTCGCTGCTACCTTCACCACTGCCTGCTGAACGGCGTGAGCCTCCTGCCGATCACCCTGCGGGAGGGGCGGATCAGCACAACGACACTCGAGCGCTGCCTGTACTCGTGGGTCCATGTCCTCAGCACTCTTCTGCTGGCTGGCGAGCTGGCCCTGAGGGGACTGCTCAGGCTCCCGCTCAGCGGGATCGGGTGGGGAAGTCCGACAACAACTGATCGGAATGCCGTTCTCACAACAAGGAGGAATGAGAAATGAAAGTTCTTGCTTTGCACTCCGTTGGTCACGACAGCGGCGCCGCCGTAGTCGAGGATGGGCGCGTTATCTACAGCATCGAGACGGAACGACTCACTCGGCGTCGATACGACCACAGGGTCGACTTGGCCATAGGCGCTGTCACCAGTCAGCCCGAGCACCCCTTGAACAGCTTCGACTGGGTCGCGCTGACAACACCTATCGGTCATCCCGCGGCGACGGTGCCAGATCAGGCTCAGGTTATGGAGCGCCTGCGGGGACGGCGCGAGCTTCACGTGGAGACGACGTGTGAGATCAGGGGGCAGAGACTACCGTGCATAGTGGTCACCCACGAGGTCAGCCACGCGATGCTGGCCGCCCATTACTCTGGATACGCCGAGGACTGTCTGGTCCTTGTGAACGAAGGTCAGGGACAGTTCACGCAGAATGCCCTATTCACCTATCGCGACGGCCACCTGGACTGGGTTGACAGCGACGTCCTTCCCTGGTGGGGCCGCGGACTTGGCTGGACCGGCATGGGCGTGCTATTCGACATGGGGAACAGCCCCGGCGTAGCGGGCAGGCTGATGGCGTTGTCGGCTTACGGCCAGCCTGACAAGGCTATTCGCGAACAACTGGTCGGAATACCGGACAGGATCGTCACTGACCGCTCCTACGCCTACGACGTCGCCACCGAGCTGCGTGACGCCCACTTCGCGGACGGCTTCCAGCGGCGAGCCGACATAATATGCACCTTCCAGGAACTCTTCACCCAGGCTGTCACCTCGACCGTAGCTGAGGCGATGGAGCGCCATCAATGTGGCGCATTGGCCTTGGGAGGCGGTTGCGCCCTGAATATCGTCACCAACACTGCGCTGCGAGATATTCACGGACTGGCACCGTCTATCGCCCCGGCATGTAACGACTCTGGTCACCCTCTGGGTGCTGCCGCCTACGCCTGGTACCTGCTATCAGGAAGCCACCTGCTTCCCTTCTCGGTTTACAACGTCGGCGTCGAAGAAACGCCGTCGCAGCGTCGTGAGGCGCTTCGTGCAGGCAACCTGACTCCGCTCGCCTACGACGAGGACACTGTGGTGGAGGTTCTGGCCGAGGGAGGAGTCGTCGCAATGAACCACGGTCTCGCAGAGAGCGGGCCGAGAGCACTCGGCCACAGGTCACTGCTCGCCAATCCTCGTATCAAAGGCATGAAGGAGAGGGTCTCACAGAGACTGAAGGCGCGCGAGTGGTATCGTCCTCTAGCGGGACTGATGACGAAGGAGAGGTTCGCCG
The DNA here is from genome assembly GCF_004010955.1 of Actinomyces wuliandei. Taxonomy (NCBI): domain Bacteria; kingdom Bacillati; phylum Actinomycetota; class Actinomycetes; order Actinomycetales; family Actinomycetaceae; genus Actinomyces; species Actinomyces wuliandei. Next base: position 2,698,399 of record NZ_CP025227.1, on the reverse strand, counting down.
AGATGCTGCCGGGATGCCCCGACAGCCCTCACATGCTATTCGACTACAAGATTCCAGCATCAATGATGCCGGAGGCACGGCATCGTGACGGCACGAGCCGCCTGCAGACCCTGTCGCGGAGCAGCGATCCTGTGCTGCATAGCCTGCTTACGAGTTTTTCGGCACGCACGGGAGTGCCTGGACTGATCAACACCTCCCTCAATTCGGCTGGGCGGTCAATCGCTCAGACCACCGACGACATGCTGACCGACTTCCTGCGGACGGAAGTCGATCTGTTCGTGAGTGGCGACTTCATGGCGAGGCAGCTGTGACTGAAGCGCAGTCCAGCAACCTGAAACCGGCCGATCGCCTCTACCTGGTTGATCTTGGTCGCCGCCTGGACGATGCGCAGGCAGAATGCCAGCGCGCGACGACCGCAGTCCTGAATGATGTGGACGCGTGCGACGAAGTCTGCGCGCGCGTGCTTCACGCACGCGGTTACTTTCGGGTTCCCACGATGATGTGTGCCTGGCTCGATGAGGACACCACCACCAGGCTGGCGCCAGCGCTAGCAATGCATATTTTTGGAATGAAGCTGATGGACGACACAATCGACGGGGACACCCCCCTGTCGCGAACAGAGCTCGTCTGTGCGTCCGTGGCACTCTGCCAACGGGCCACTACGCTGCTTGCCAGGTCCGCCCCAAGTGCTGTCGAGCTGCTGAGGGACTTGGAAGAGTCTCTCCTGACTGTCTGTCGACAGATGGTGGCAGGCGGACGCAAGCCGCCCGACTCGGTGGCTGAGTGGGCGGAGGCCGCTTTGGGATTCGGAGGAGATTTTCTCGCCATGTACGGACGACTGGCATGCGTGGCGGGAGGGCGGCCTGCTGCGGCCGCCTCCGCGGCCGCAGCAGGCCGAGCGCTGGGCATCCTCATCGCGATGAGTGACGACTGGGCGGACTATGAGAAGCACCATGAACGTGTGGGCAACCTGCGCTATATCGTTGGCGACGACGACGAGCGCCGCGCTGAGCTGCTCGCTTTGGCGAGGAAGTGCGCCCGGGAAGGCATCGACGCTGCGTCGGCGCAGGACCCAGACATCGACCTCGCCCCTGTTATTCGATGGCATCTGGACGACCTGGCCTCAACTGTAGATGGTTTAGGACCGGTTTACCTCCGATGAGGCAGCATCCCGTAGGGGCGTTGTCGCCTCACGTATACATCGTAGGCCCGCCGGACGGCCTCAGAAACGCACGGCTGGTTGATGACCTACGGTCCCAAGGATGTCTCCCGACCCTTACTCCGGGCTGTCCCAGGGATCTCCTGGAACGCCTGCCCGCAGACTTTGTTGATGCCACCCGATCGGCTGTCCTGAAGCACCGAGCCCTTCTGCCGGGGGAGGTTGCCGCAGCGTTGGCGCACCGCTCGGCGGTCGAGCTGGCTCATGCTGACCACCAGCCCTGGGGAGTATTCCTTGAGGATGACGCCGAGATTGAGGAGGGCTTCGGGGATGTGTTGCGACGCTTGTTGCGCCTGTCGTTCGCAAGACCGGTAGCGCTGAGTCTCTACCGCGACCCCCTGCTGAGGACGTTGCCGGAGTTCGGGCACCCGTTGTTGCGTCGTCCTGTGGGCCTGCCCGAGGGGGCGGTGGGGTATATGCTCAATCGTGCGGCGATCAGTACGTACCCAGTCGACGGACCCGTCACGGGTGTCGCGGACTGGCCATACCCGTGGGTCGCACGGGTGTCTTTTTTTCAGGTTTGTCCCGTTGTGGTTCGTGCGGGGGACTACCCATCAATGATTGGAGCATGGCGAGGATGGGAACCAGTTTCAGCTCCTGTATGGAAACGCATCACCAACGTTATGTCCATCGTTAGTTCCTCACGGTACTTTCGACACCACCACGTGTATGGCCGGTGGAGAGACTACGCCGTGCAAGAGTACGGCCGCCTGCTGCATACGGTGGCAGGCGTGAAGCTCTCGGCGCACCAGCATGAACGTGGGACTTAAGAGCGGACCCCGCGACCTGATAACCCTAGTGTCGCGTGTCGTTAGTTGTTGGACGGTTGGTGTTGTGAAAAGATCGGGAGCATGGCGAATCGTCCTGCTCCTGGTCTGGTGCTGCGTGAGGGCAACCGTGAGGTCCTTGAGTCCTGGACCCGGTCGCGCAGCGTGCGGTCTGGCCTGGCTGCCAGGTCGCGGATCGTCCTGCTGGCGGCCCAGGGCGTGTCAAACACCGAGATCGCCCAGCGCGTGGGGTCTCGCGCCAGACGGTGGTGACCTGGCGGGGCCGCTACCTGGCCAGGGGCCTGGAGGGGCTGGACGACGCCCCGCGCCCGGGACGGCCCCGCCGGGTCGACCACGCCAGGGTGGTGGCCGCTACACTGACCCCACCCCCGAGGTCGTTGGGGATCACGCACTGGTCGACCCGCCTGCTGGCACCCCGCCTGGGGGTCTCGCCCGCCACGGTGGCCCGGGCCTGGCGGGCCTACGGGATCCAGCCCTGGCGGGCGCAGTCCTTCCGGTTCTCCACCGCCCCCGAGTTCGTCGGCAAGGTCACCGACGTCTGCGGGCTCTACCTGAGCACGAACGAGGACGTCCCGGCCAGCGCGATCGTGCTCAGCGTGGACGAGAAGTCCCAGATCCAGGCCCTGGACCGGACGGTTCCGGTCCTGCCCATGCAGCCCGGGCGGATCGGGCGCCGCTCCCACGACTACCACCGGCACGGCACCACCACCCTGTTCGCCGCCCTGGAGGTCGCCACCGGCCGGGTCACTGCGGCGCTCAGGCCCAGGCACCGCCACCAGGAGCTCCTCGCCTTCCTGCGCCAGGTCGAGCGGGCCCACCACGACGCCGTCGACGAGCAGGGCCGCCCCGTCGAGCTGCACCTGATCATGGACGGCTACGCCACCCACAAGCACAAGGACGTACGTGCCTGGCTGGAGGCCAACCCACGCTTCCACGTCCACTTCACCCCACCCACGCCTCCTGGACGAACCTCGTCGAGGTCTGGTTCTCCCTCCTGGAGCGCCAGGCGCTACGACGCTCGGTGTCCAGGTCGGTCAAGGACCTCAACCACACCATCCGCACCTACGTCAACGCCTGGAACAAACGTGCCCACCCCTTCATCTGGACCAGGACCGCCCAACAGGTACTCACCAAAGCCAACCGTCCAACAACTTCAAGCACGCGACACTAGGGCTGTGTTGTCGGCGAGTCCTGCACGTCGGAGGAGGATGAGATCATGATCCTGTGGATCCACGGCGTTGTACCAGCGAGTGGCGCGTCGTGCATCCAGCACCATGGGACAGTTGGGATCACTCGGTCCGTCGAGGTGTCAGGCACTAGTCGTGACGCATGTGGCGTCAATCAACTGACGGGGGACGCATCTCCACTGCGCGCCCCTCGCACGCCGCTGGCCCTGGGGCTACCAAGGGGCCACTGGGATGATGCCAAGGGACGTGGTCCCACCCGCCTGCGGCGGGCGCCTCCACCACACCGTACACGTAGGACCTGCCGGTCTCCGGCGGCGCCCTCAAGGCGGACCAGCATGATGTGGAGGGATGCGCGTTCGGCAGCTGCTGCGCACTCGACTCGTGGCTCGATCTCGGCAAGCTCGAGTCGGCCGCTGACGTCTGGGCCGCAGTCTGCCGTTACCAGAACGCCTGGCAAGCGCCCTGCAGACCCTCGTACGCCGAGCTGCTCATGGAGCACTCGGGCTACCCCGATCGCCATGCTCCACGTCACCGCTGAGGCGGAGCAGCCGGCCACCTGGGATTCCGACAGCAGCGCGTCACGTCCTCTCCAGCGCATGTTCCTGCGCGGCACTCCCTACGACGCCGTTGAGCAGCAGCGTCACGTCGGCGGCATTAAGGACCACCTCCTTTCGGACTACCAGCACCATCTTCAGTCGACCTCGCTTTTCGGACCTCGGTGGGCGGTTTCGAGCGGGTTGACGCCGCACCCGGGGCCCGTACGACGCTGCTGGAGACCATCTGCCCTTCAACCGACCCAGGTGCCGACCGCGCGAACTGAGCGGCGTAGCACCAGCTCCGTCGGACACGGTCTGGCATGCTCTGCACATCCGCCTCAGAGGCCACGGACATTGTGAAAGGATATCTATGGAACTGTCAGGTCATGTTGTGGTGTCCGTACCGACCCGTCACTGCACGGACCACCTGTATCAAGCGGTGAGGAGCGTGCTGAGTCAGACCTATGATGACCTCGAGGTGGTCGTGGTTAGTGACGGGGACGACGACGGGCCGTGGGACGTCCTGGCGTCGATCAAGGACCCTCGTCTCAAACGAGCCCGGCTGACATCCTCCCGAGGCCCCTACTTCATCCATGACATGGTCCTGCGCTCCGCCACGGACGCGCGGTGGCTCCTCATTCAGGACGCCGATGACTGGTCGGAGGAGTGTCGGGTCGCGACCCTCCTGGCGGAGCTCATGCGTCGCCCGTTGGTCGGAGTCACGTCTGGACAGTTCTACGAGGGCCTGTACCAGAGCTACGCCACCACATTCTGCGCGCCGCTGCGACCGGACTGGTATCTGGACCGCGCTCGCCATCACGGGCTGTACTCACGAGAGGGCCTGCTTGCTGCTGGTGGCTACTTCGGCGGCACGGCTTACGCCTTCGACAGTTTTATCGTCAACTCTCTTTACGTGTGCAACGCTCTCGGTTACGTTGATGTGCCACTGTACCATCGACGGCGGCGCAACGGCTCGCTCTCCCGGTCGAGGACGATCGGAGTCGGAAGCCCTGCACGAGCGGACTACGTAGAGCGTCTCGTGCACGCCTGGCGGGATCTTCTCGCGCACGCCGAGAGCCGATCTTGCGACAAGTCGTTGCTGCCGGCTGTCGCACGGCTGGTCGATTCCTTGGTGACCTCCGCCCAGCGGGCCGAACAAGCCCGTGCCGTGTCCCAGCTGCGCGAAGGCATGACGGGGCTCCGCCCGGGCGAGGTTCTTGAGATCGGGCTGGAACAGTGACGCTCAGCGTGTTCGGCCGCCTGTGTCGGGCAATGAGGCCCCGTGGGACCAAGGCCGATCCCTCCGTTATGGCACTCATCCGTTCCGACCTGGAGGCCAACCGGGGCAACGTGAAGGCCTTGGCTGTGCTGCCGCTGTTCAGGGCCACCCACGCCATCCGTCAGGACTCGAGGCTGCCACGGCCGCTCCGCCTTCTGACCGTGGCGACCTATCGCTTCGTCACCGAGGGCGTTCTGGGCGTGGAACTTCGCTCTGGCGCGCGGGTGGGGTCAGGCCTACGGCTGGATCACGGCGTTGGATTGGTGGTTCATGACGGCGCGGTGCTCGGGAGCCACGTGCTGCTCCGGCACAATGTGACGATCGGTGTCGCCCGGCGCGGAGGCGCCTGCCCTGTCATCGGCGACAGGGTCGAGTTCGGCGCAGGAGCGGTTGTGGTTGGTGGTATCACTATTGGTGAGGATGCACATGTGGGCGCGAATGCCGTCGTGACACGTGATGTGCCACCCGGAGGCAAGGCCCGCGCTCTTCCCGCCGTCATCACTGGGCGTGGCGGCTGAGACCGGCCGCCGAGGGACGCGGCCCGCCGCCCGGCTCCCAGAGCGTCAGCATCAGCAGAGGCCATACGATGCGCGACAGGGGCTCGCCTGCACGTTGGCGCGCAACCATGTCCAGCGCGATCTCTGGCCGTGCGATGCCCCGTGCCTCAAGAGACTCCTTGCGGATGGTCTCCGACACGAGGCTGCGCAAGGGCCCACGCAGCCAACGCTCGGTAGGGGTCTCGAACCCGCGCTTGACCGCCTGCCGCGACAGATGAGGCAGGCGGCAGGCCACAATATCCCGCAGGACCCTCTTGCCCACGATCAGCCTGTCGTCGAGGGCGAAGGACAGGTTGACGACGCAGGGATCGAGCAGGGGCGCCCGCGCCTCCAGCGAGTTCGCCATACAGGTGCGGTCCGTCTTAGCGAGGAGCTGGTCGGGAAGATATCCCATGAAGTCGGTCAGCATCGCCATCCTCCGCACGCTCAGATCACTGACATCGAAGGCTGCCGTGGGAGGATAGGGTGGCACGCTGAGCCCCGCCAGTTCACCGCTGACCAGCGGGTCCCACGAGGCACTCACCAGCGTGTAGATCTCCGCCAGGGAACGTCCCAGGAAGCGTAGACGTGACGAGCGTAAGCCGCGTGGGAGGCGCTCGACCAGCGGCCGGAGCGCGTGCGCACGGGACGCCGGTCGTCCGAGTCTCGACAAGCGAGAGTATCGACGGTACCCACCAAAGCACTCGTCCCCACCATCACCTGTCAGGCAGGCCGTGACGTGCTGAGCCGCACAGGCGGAGAGCACCATCAGGGGCACCGCGCCCGGGTCAGCGAACGGCTCACCGAAGACCCGTTGCACGGCCAGGACCGTGTCGACCAGCTCAGGGTCCTTCAGAGGGACCACAACGTGATCCATCCCGAGCGCGTTGGCAGTGGCCCCGGCGGCACTGGCCTCATCAAGGTCCCGGTCCTGCCAACTAAGGGTGAAGGCCGTGACAGGGGCGTCATGCTGCTCGCCCGCTAGCGCCGCGACCAGCGACGAGTCCGTGCCGCCGGACAGGAGCACTCCGAGGGGGACGTCGGCTTCCAGCTGGCGGCTGACCGCCCTCCGCAGTGCCCGCTCCACTTCCCAGTGGTCGGAGATCCGCGTACGCTCCTGGCCCGTGGTCACCGCCTCGATGGCGCTCCAGTACGGTGCGATCCGGGTGCGGCCTCTCGACAACTCCAGCACCGAGCCGGGTGGCAACTGGCGGATGCGGCGATGGATCGTCCACGGCGACGGTACACACCGCCGGGAGAGCAGCAGAGCGACCGCCTCCGGGTCTATGCCGCCGTCATCCCATCCCAGTGCAGTCAGGGCACCGATCTCAGAGGCGAAGGCGAACCGCCCACGGTCCTCGAGGTAGTACAGGGGCTTCTCACCGACCCGATCGCGAGCCATCCACAGGCTCCCGGCCCGACGGTCCCACCACGCCAGCGTGAACACGCCCTCGAACCGCCGCAGGGCATCCACTCCGTGCTCCTGCAGCGCGGCGACGACGATTTCACCGTCGCACCGGGTCGTGAACCTGTGCCCCCTGCCCTCGAACTGCCGCCGAAGGTCCCTGCGGTTGCAGAGCTGGCCGTCGAACACGAGCACGAGCGAACCGTCGGCGGAGACGACGGGCTGCACGCCTCCGGTGCCGAGGTCTCCGACGACGGGGGGGCGATGGCCAAGGGCGGTGCCGCCCTCATGCCACCGGCCCTCCCCATCAGGTCCACGATGAACAAGACGCGCGAGCATCGCCACCAGGCCCTGTCGTGCGTCCGGGTCACCGACGACGCCGGCCAGGCCGCACATCAACTCAGTTTCCGAGGAAACGGACCGGCGTCATGCGCGCCGACACCTCTGGCCAGGGCCACGGGTACCCGGTCCTCTTAGCCGCTGGACGGGCCGGCTGTCCGGGCTCCGGAGCCCGGCAAGGCCTGCGCTCGTGGCAGAAGCACCAGGTGCCTGCGCCTGCGCAGGCGAACAGCCGACACCACGAAACCCACCAGCAGACATGCACCACCGTAGACAGCGGCATGCAGCCACGAGTCCTCCAGACTACCCACCCCGTCGACACCGTAGTTCAGGAGGTTACGGGTTGACCACAGAGGCAGTATCTCGGCCAGGGAACGCCCCGGGTCCACGATCGTCTGCAGACCGACGACCATGATGAGGACCAGCATCCCCTCAAGCTCGCGGGGGATCAGGAGTCCCACGACCATCCCCACCGGAACGGGGAGCGCTGCGGACAGCAGGAGGGCCGCGACGACCGACCACCCGTGCAGGACGTCCTGGTCGAGCACGAGCCCTACGGCGTATAGCGAGCCGACGACGAGGGCGACCCCCAACAATGCCAGCAGCCGGCCCACGAAGATCTCCCATGCGCGGACCCCGGCCAGACGCAGGCGCGGGTCCAAGTCTCTCACGGTTTGCTGTGCGAACAGGGAGACCGTCCCCACAGCCCACGCCAGCCCCATGCAGCCCATGCGCAAGGCCTGCCAGCCGGCGTCCGAGCGTCGCGCAGCGTAGAAAACGAGCGGCAGCAGCATGAGCAGCACCAGGACCCACCCTCGGCCGAAGAGGTCGCGCAGGGTCATCTCGGTGGTACGGAGCACTCGCATCACTCGGCCCTTCCCCCCAGGTCGAGGACGAAGTCCACACGGTGCAGCTCGCGCAGCATGTGCGTCACGACGACCACCGCGATCCCCTGCCTGCACCAGGACTCCACGAGGTCCCAGAAGTCCAGGTAGGCACCCTCGTCAAAGCCCTGGTACGGCTCGTCCAGGAGCAGGACATCTGGCCCGCCCATCATCGAGCAGACCAGGTTGACCTTCTGCGCCGTACCGCCACTCAACCTGCGAACCTGTCTGCGGGAGTCCCTCATGTGCAGGGCAGAGGCGATCTGCTCTCCTTGACGTCGTGCCACGGCGGCGGCGAGGCCGAGACCACTGCCGAGCCACGTAATGTGATCCTGCGCCGTGAGACGGGGCGCGAGGTCCGCGTGCTGCGGGCAGTACCCGAGCCGTCCCGTCACACGCACCTCACCGGCGGTAGGGGACACGAGGCCGGCGCAGATCTTCAGCAACGTCGACTTGCCGCACCCGTTCGCCCCCACAACGGCCAGGGACCGCCCAGGCGCCACCGTGAAGGAGACATCCCTGAACACCTCCGTCCGCCCGAAGCGTTTACTTACCCCCCTAACGGCGAGGGCTGGCATGCTGTCCGCAGCGCTCATGTAGCCATCCACTCCTCCAGATCAAGGTCGGCTACTTGGAAGTCCCACTAGCGCGGGCCTGAAGTAAGATTAGCAGACCAAGAGGCCGCGCGGATAGGATCTGTTGTCTAGCACACGTCATTGGCCCGCTGGATGAGTCGTGCCATCGAGACACGCCGTGGTACCAGACGCCCGTAGGCTCGGTGCGTGCCTGCTGACCAAGAGCGTGAGCGGGTGGTCCGGTGGCCTTGGTGACGCCACCGACACCCCATCCGCACCGTCCTGCGCATCCCTGCCAAGAGGGCCAGTGCCATGCTCGAGCAGCTCCGAGGCCCTCACACGAGTCGCGCTCAGCCCCACAACCATCACCACCACCGCAGCCGCCCTCGTCATAACCAACCTCGACCACACACCCTAGTGAAAAAGTCTCACTATGCTGAGACGTGCCAGATCCCTGGTCCGCACGGGACCAGGCCTGCACCTTCACGCCCGCAGGTCCTGGAGGAAGGCCGTCCTGGCCAGCCGACGCCGCGGACGATGACCCTGCTCCTGGGACGCCCCTGGGACCGCAGGCGCCCCTGTGTCCTCGTCCCCGCCTGTTCCCTGCACCCGTTCACGCACCCCGCGCCAACCAGGTGTGAGACCCTGGGGCATGACCACCTACGTCCTGGCCCCCCGACTCCTTCAAGGAGTCCATGACCGCCCTGGAGGCGGCCCAGGCGATGGCGGCGGGCGTGCACGACGCCAACCCGCAGGCCACCTGCCTCCTGAGACCAATGGCTGACGGGGGCGAGGGCTTTGCCGAGACCCTGGCCGTCCCGCTGGGCGCGCCGCGCGAGGTGCCCGTGCACGACGCCCGGGGCAGGCCTGCGCGCGGCGCCCTCTACCTGGCAGGAGCCACCACGCCGACGGCGCTGCTGGACGTGGCCACCGCGGCGGGGCTGGAGCAGGTGGCCCCGCCGCACCGCGACATCATGCGGTCCAACTCGCTGGGCGTGGGAGAGCTCGTCCTGGCGGCCCTGGACCACGGTGCCCGCGAGATCGTCGTCGGACTGGGAGGCTCGGCCACGAACGACGGCGGGGCCGGCATGCTCACGGCCCTGGGGGTCCGCCTCCTCGACGAGCACGGGCTGGATCCCGTCCCGGAACACCTGGTCCGGGTGGCCAGCGTGGACGCCTCCGGCCTGGACCCCCGACTGGAGGAGGTCACGGTCCAGGCCGCCTGCGACGTCTCCTCCCCCCTGCTGGGCCCCAGGGGGCCAGCGCGGTGTTCGGCCCCCAGAAGGGCGCGACCAGCGAGCAGGTGGCGCTGCTGGACAGCCTCCTGTCCCGCCTGGTCTCCCTGACCACGACGCCCGACGGGCGGTCCGGTACCGAGGTCGCGGCCCGGCGCCGGGGCCGCGGGCGGCCTGGGGTGGGCGCTCATGGCCTTCCTCCGTGCCCGGATGCGTCCAGGTGTGGAGCTGGTCATCGAGGCCAGCCGGCTGCCGGAGGCGCTGGAGGGGGCCACCGCCGTGCTCACCGGGGAGGGCTCGGTGGACAGCCAGACGCTGACCGGCAAGACGGCGGCAGGGGTGACCCGGGCGGCCCGCGCCGCAGGCGTCCCGGTCGCCATCTTCGCCGGGCGGGTGCAGCCCGGTGCCTCCGTGCTCCTGGAGTAGGGGGTGAGCGACCTGGTCCAGGTCACCCCGGAGGGCACCCCCTGGAGCAGGCCCTGGCGCAGGGTGCCCAGAACCTGCGCTCCGCCGTGGCCCGGTGGGTGTCAGGCCGGTCCCAGGGCAGCAGCCCGGCCCCGGTCTGAGAAGGCTGGCACTCCAGCAATCTATAGAGGCAGGGAGGCCCGGTCCCGGCAGCCTACTGGCCCAGGAGGCGCGCCAGCACGCAGTCGTGCCCCGTGCAGCACGGCACCCGCGGCCCTCAGGCCTGGGGGACGGCCGGCGCCGAGCCCTCGATCCGGGCACGTGCCTCCTCCGTGACCTCAAGGATCTGCTCCGTGTGGGTCTGGCTCAGTCGGCTGCGCGGAACCGAGCAGCTGATGGCGTCACGCACCGGGACGTCGTAGCGCAGCGCGAACCCGTAGCAGCTGATGCCCACGATGTTCTCCTGGTCGTCCACGGCGTAGCCGCGCTGGCGCGTGCGCTCTAGGTCGGCGGCGAGCACGGCCGGGTCCCTGACGGACATGGCTGTCAGCGGGGGCGGGAGCACCTCGGGAGCCGACGTGCGGTTGTGGGCCATGATCGCCTTGCCCAGGGAGGTGTACACGGCAGGCAGGCGGCGCCCGACCCTCAGCAGGACGCGGGTGTACTCGTGCGACTCAGCGGTGGCCAGGTACACCACCTGGTCGCCGTCGAGCCGGGCCAGGTGGACGGTCTCGCCCAGCCGCCGCGCGGCGTCCATGATGACCGGCCGCACCAGGCGCACCCGCGGGTCGCGGTCAAGGTAGCTGGTTCCTGCCAGGAGGGTGCGGATGCCGATGGAGTAGTGGGTGCCCGTCGGGTCCACGGCCACCCACCCGCGCCCCACCAGGGTCTGCAGCAGCGCGTAGACCGAGGACCGTGGCGCGCCCAGGGCGTCGGCGACGTCGCGCAGGCGCGTCTGGGTGCCCTGTCGCCCGGCCAGGTACTCCAGCACGTCGATCGTGCGCGCCGCCGACTTCACCTCGCGCACCCCACCACCGTCCGCTGACACGGGTCTCCCTCCTCTGAGCAGCAGGACCTGGGGCCTGTCTACCACAGCACCGAGCCGACAGGACGTCATCACGCTCTCTTTGTGCCGTGTTGTCCTTATATGTAAATATGAGACACGACTGGGGATGACCGTCCAAGTAAGAGCTTGACGCCTCGCCCTCGGCCCTGGCGGAAGAGTCAGCAAAGGAGCACCTCATGCCGCTCGTCATCGTCGCCGTCGCGGTCGTCCTGCTCGTCCTCCTCATGACCCGCCTCAGGCGAACGGGTTCGTCGCTCTGCTGTCCGTCTCGGCTCTGGGGGGTGTGTACGGCGTCGCCTCGGGCACGCTGACCTACGAGGATCCTGACAGCGGGGAGCCGGTCCCCGGGGCCTCGCCCAGATCCCCGAGATCACCGAGAGCGGCCTAGGCGGCCAGTTCGGCTCCACGCTCCTGGTCATCGGCCTGGGCGCCATGATCGGCCGCGTTGTCGGCGACGCCGGGGCCGCGCGGCGCATCGCGGTCACGATCATCGATAGGCTCGGCGAGCGCGGTGTGCAGTGGGCCATGACCGTCACCTCCGTCCTTATCGAGGTGACCATGTTCTACGAGGTCGCCTTCGTCATCATCGTCCCGGTCGCCTTCACCCTGGTCCGCGCCACGGGCAGGCCCCTGCTGTGGGTCGGGCTGCCCATGTCCATCACCCTGTCCACGATGCACAGCTTCCTGCCACCCCACCCCGGCCCCACGGCAGTAGCCGGCTTCTACAACGTCTCCGTCGGCCTGACACTGGCCATCGGTCTGGTCGTGGCCCTGCCCGTGGGTGCGCTCATCTCCTGGCTGTGGCCGCGCCTGTCCCTGGTCAGGAGGATGAGCCCCCAGATCCCCGAGGGCCTCATAAGCGACAAGGAGCTCACCGAGGAGCAGATGCCCGGCCTCCTACCCTCGCTGTCCGTCGCCCCCCTGCCAGTGGTGCTCATCGCCGGGGCCGCCATCTACGACATGACCCGGTCGGCCGACAACCTGCTGACCGACGTCATCGCCTTCGTCGGCTCGCCGCCCGTCGCCCTGCTCGCGTGCCTGCTCGTCGCGTGCTGGGTGTTCGGCCCCCACGTCGGACGCACCCTCTCGGAGGTCGGCGAGTCCATGTCCGGAGGGGCCAGGGCCATGGCCATGATCCTCATGGTCATCGGGGCCGGTGGTGCCTTCAAGGAGGTGCTCGACGCCATCGGGGTGGACGAGTACATTGCCGAGGTCACCCGGACCTGGACCGGTCAGCCCGCTCCTGCTGGCCTGGCTGATCGCTGTGATCCTGCGTATCGCCCTGGGCTCGGCGACGGTCGCGGTCACCACGGCCGCCGGGATCGCCGCCCCGCTGGTCACCGGCTCGGTGTCACCTGAGCTGATGGTCCTGGCCACCACCTGCGGCTCGGTCGCCTTCAGCCACGTCAACGACCCCGGGTTCTGGATGTTCAAGGAGTACTTCAACCTCTCCGTCACCGAGGCCATCAAGACACGCACCACCTACACCACGGCGCTCAGCGTCCTGGGGCTGGCAGGGGTCATGCTCATGAGCGTGTTCATCCATGCACACACAGACAACTTGACAGGCTCCAAGGCTGAGCACTGGGCGACCGCCCTGACTACCGGCGGGAGGAAGGTCCTCGACAAGGCCCTGCCCAACGACGAGTCCAGGCTTAGAGGCCTGTACGAGCGGCTCGGCAGCCACGGCCGAGTCCTGGTGGCGGTCGACCAGCCGGCGACGATCGGCGCCCTGGCGGTCGCGGTCGCCCAGGCCATGGGTACCACCGTGGGCTACCTGCCCGGCCTGTCCATGCGCCGCATCGCGGACCTGACACCAGGCAGCGCCAGGACCGACGCAAAAGACGCGGCCGTGATCGCCGAGGCGGCCCGCACCACGCCCCACACGCTCAGGTCCATCAGCACCTCGGACGAGGACGCCGCCTCCTTGTCGATGTTGACCGGTTTCGACCTGGACCTGGCCCGCCAGGACCAGCCAGACCGCAAACCGTGTCCGGGGCCTGTACACCCAGATCCACCCAGCCCTTGAGACTGTGCTGGGGCCGTGGCTGGAGCACGACGCCGTGCTGGAGGTGATCGCCGCCTGGCCCACGCCACAATCACTGAAGAAGGCCGGCAGGGCGCGTATTGACGCCAAGCTCAAAGCCAACGGGTGCAGACGGCACACCACCTGGGCAAAGACAATCACCGACGCCCTGGGCAAGCAGACAGTGGTGGTCGTCGGCACCGACGCCGCTGGCGTGGTGCTGCCCCACCCGGGCCCCGTCCGGCTCACCACCTCCTGCACGCCCAGCGCGACGACGTCGCCGCCCAGGTTGAGGCCCTGGTGGAGGCCCACCCTCCTCACGCCGGTCCCTGGCCACCGGTGCCCGGGGTGGGGGTCAGGACCGCCGCCGTCTTCCTGGCCGAGACCCTCGGCAGATCCTTCGACACCGGCGCGCACCTGGCCTGCCTGCGCAGGCCTCACCCCACTCACCCGGCGGTCGGGGTCCTCCGTCCGCGGTGAGCACGTCTCCCACGCCGGCAGCAAGAGGCTCAAACGCGCCATGTTCCTAGCGGCCTTCGCCGCCCTCAGGACAGACCCGGCATCCCGCGCCTGCTACCAGCGCAAACGAGACCAGGGCAAGCGCCACAACCAGGCCCTGCCCGCCCTCGCCCACCGCCGCATCCTCACCCTCTACGCCATGACCCGAGACGGCGCCCTCTACACCCCCCAACCAACCCAACAACTACCCGCCGCCGCTTGACAAACAACATAGGGCCACCCCCCGGGGGGGCGGTCAGCACAGCCAGCGACCAGGCAACAAGGCAGGAACCCAGGCCGTCCAGCAGCAGGGACACCCCCCGGGGGGGGGTCACACCCACGACCCCAGCAGCATGTGCCACCGCCAGAACTCGTAGGACACCACCCACCCCACCCACACAGGCCACCAAACCACCGCGAACGCTACGGCCGATGCAACTACCACGCCAACCAGGACCACACCACCACGGCGTACAGTTCCGGAGGGCACAGCCGTCCAGTGCTGGACGACAGGTGACAACTTCCCCGGCACCCGCAGCGGCCACCCCGGACCGGCCACCACCGGGTCGTCCCGCTGTCCAGAACCAGGCGCCACACCCCTATCGGCGCTGGCCGCTGTGCCAGGCCCGCTGGGGTCAGCTGCCTTGTCCTGTCCGCTACAGTCCCGCCCACGGGCGTGCCCGTCGTCAGCCTCGGCCTGGAGAGCACCAGAGGACAGCCGTGCCCGGCTGCCGGGCCACCGCCATGTCGTCCTGGCGAACAGGCCACTTCCTCCTTCAGCGGCGGTAGGCGGCGTCCCCGGGCGCGGAGGAAGCAGGCCCGAGGCCATGCCCAGCCCCAGCACCAGCACCAGCACCACAAAGGGTACGAAGGCTACCGTGTAGAAGGTGAAGATGGTGCGGTCGGGGTACTGGAACCACGGCACGTACAGGCCCAGGTAGCCAGCGAGCGGGACCCAGGCGCGCCAGTCGCGGCCGACGGTCGCCAGGAGGACCACGGCGACTAGCGCCACGCAGGCGGCCCACCATATCGGGATGTTGCCGATGGAGGTGATGGCTTGGACGCACCGCTGCGATCCGCAGCCCTGTCCTGCCATCTCCTCCTCGCCAACCCAGTAGAACGAGGTCGGTCGCAGCTGCAGCAGCCATCCTGCGGGGCGGGACTGGTAGGGGTGCTCGGAGTCCAGGCCCACGTGAAAGGTGTACATGGACAGGTGGTACTCCACCAGGTCGTTGAGGGCGTCAGGCAACCAGGACCGTGCCGTTCCCCCTACCGCTCGCTGCTGCGCGGCCCAGCCGTGCTTGTAGGCGCTGTCGTGCGTGAACCACGACCACCACATGAGGAGGTAGACTGCGGCGGCCGTGGGGACAAGACGGATAAAGTCACCGATCCCGCGTGCAATGGTTCCCTCCAGGAACCACGCCTTCGCCTGCACCTTCCTCAGGGCCTGGGTGTCCCACACCACGACCATGACTCCCACAACCGCCAGCAGGTACAGGCCGGACCACTTGATGGAGCAGGTCAGCCCCAGTGCCGCTCCTGCTGCCCACAACCAGGGGCGCGCGTGCGCGCGAGGAGCGAGGTGGCCAGCGCCCGTGCCGGCAAGGTCCCGGGCCAGCCTCGCCCGGGACCACTGGCGGTCGCGCACCACGCAGTACATCGTGAGGGTCGCGAACAGGCCCACGAAGACGTCCAGCAGCCCGATCCTGGACTCGGTGAGGGCGACCCCGTCGATGGCCAGCAGCAGCCCCGCCAGCCCCGTCAGGACCGGGGAGCCGGTCAGGCGGAATGTCAGACGGGCCAGGAGTACAACGGTGAGGATGCCAGCGATCGCGGGGACAATCCTCCAACCTACCGCAGACTCGGGTCCAAGGACCTGCATACCCAGGCCGATCAGCCACTTGCCGAGCTGGGGGTGGACAACGAAGCTGGGCTCTGTCGACATACCGGAGAAGTCCCCCGCCGCGAACAGCTCGTCCGACCCTTCAGCCCACTGCGCCTCGTAGCCCACGGTCCACAAGGCGTAGGCGTCCTTGACGTAGTAGATCTCGTCAAACATGAGGCTGCTGGGGTGAGCCAGCCCGACAAGCCTGAGCAGGGCGGCAACGAGCCCGGCCACCCCGGTCGCCACCCAGCCTCGGACCCGGACGGCCCGGGGAGCCGTCCACCCCACGGGCTCAAGCCCCAGCGCGGCGCGGAGGTCGTCCTCAGTGCGATGGCCGTCCGCGAGGCTGCCGGGAGGAGCTGGGGCCACAGCCCCCTCGGTGCCAGACGGGGGTGGGCTGGCCGCGTCCCGCAGGTCGGCTCCAGGCGTTTCTGCCTGTGTGTCGGCAGCCTTGTCGGGGGACGACGTACTCGCTGTGGTCACTCCGCGAGTCTAGGGGGGCGGTCATACTGGCCCCATGGATGACCGCACCTTCTCCGCTGGCAGCGTTTCCGGTGCCCCGGGGCCCGAGAGGGCTCAGGAGGACCTCGCCGAGCCTGCCAGGTGTGCCCTGTCGGCCCCGGCCTGCGAGCGGAGACGGGACGGTGCCGTGGTGCCGGTCGGCGATCCTGGCGTATCAACGGCCTCCGGGCCGCAGCCGGGGACTATCACCCTGGCCGCGACCCCGATCGGTCATGTGGACGACGCCTCCCCACGACTGCGCAGCCACCTGGAGGGGGCGGACCTTGTCGCTGCGGAGGACACGCGACGCCTGACAAACCTGATGCGGCGACTAGGCGTGGTTCCCAGGGGGCGGGTGGTCTCCTTCCACGAGCACAACGAGTGTGCTCGTGCCGCCGACCTTGTCTCTGCCGCCCAGGAGGGACGCAGCGTCGTCGTGGTCTCGGACGCGGGTATGCCTGCGGTCTCGGACCCGGGCTACCGTCTTGTCACGGCAGCAGCCCAGGTCGGTGTCCCAGTTACTGTGCTTCCCGGCCCCTCAGCGGTGCTCACCGCCCTGGTGCTGTCGGGGCTACCGACCGACCGCTTCTGCTTCGAGGGCTTCCTGCCCCGCAAGGACAGCGAGCGGCGCCGGGTGCTGCACGCCCTCGCGGCCCAGACGCGCACCATGGTCTTCTTCGAGTCGCCTCGTCGGGTCGGCACCACCTTGCAGGTCATGGCCGAGGTCCTCGGTACCGACCGGCCCGCCGCCCTGTGCCGGGAGATGACCAAGACGTTCGAGGAGGTGCTCCGGGCAGGGCTGGGCGATCTCGCGAGGCTCGCTGCTGACGGTGTCCGGGGGGAGGTCGTTCTTGTGGTTGCTGGCGCCCGGCCCCCGGTGGCTGACGCCCAGGCGGCGGCCCGCGAGGCTCTTGCCCTGGCAGACAACGGTACGCGGCTCAGGGAGGCGGCAGCCCAGGTCGCCGGGGCAGCCGGGCTGCGTCCCAACGAGGTCTACCGTGCCGCGCTGGCCCAGCGGGGTCACTGAGCGCGCCAGGCCAGTCAGCCTCGGGACCACCCCCCTTGGCCGTGTCCGCCCTGGTACCTGCCGTAGTAGGAGCCTGTGCCCTGGGCGGGAGGCGAGGCCGTTGGCGAGGCTCCGGCAGGAGGCTGCTGCGCGTCCGTGGCTGGTGACGTGGGTGATGAGGTCGGCACGGCGCGGCCGCTGCTGGTTCCTGGGGGAAGGCTGTAGCCCTGCCCGGGCGCTGTGTGTGCCGCGTAGCCAGTACTGGCCGTCTGCGTGTGTGCGTAGGTCCCGGGCTGTGCAGCCACTGGCGGGGCGGCGGCAGCGGGGGTGGTGGCCGGGGGCTGGGAGCTCCGGCTGCTGCGGCGCCTGGTGAGCCAGATCAGGCCGCCGACGGCCATGACAAGGCCAGCCGTGCCGATCAGCGCGGTGACCACCTGTGCGACCAGGACACCCCCAATGAGCCGGAAGACGTCGCTCACGCTTGTCGTCAAGCCAATATAGACCTCCTGCTCGGTGCTGCTGGTACAGGTGATGGTGTAGTCGCCGGCCTCATTGGTGACGAAGGTCGCGAACAGGGTGTGGTTGTTGACGGTGACGGTGCCGGTGATGTTCGTGCTGACGCTGACGTCGTCATCGTGTGGTGAGGCCACCCGGCAGCTCGGGGTGGACCCAGAGTCGTCGTAGTACAGGCCGTAGGTGGTGTTGCCCTCTAGCTTGGCCTGCATCTCGTAGCCCGTGCTGAGCTGGCTGAGCGACGCCGCACTGGCGACGGGACGCAGGCTGGCGTAAAGGAAGAGGGCGGCACCCAGGAGCAGGAGGAGGATCCCTGCTACCAGCAGGACCACCGGCCCCCGTAGCGACCTGGAGGACGCGTCGCCTCCGGGTCCAGACGGTACAGGCGACGGCCCCGGGGATGTCGTCGCGTAGGGGAGGGGCTGACCTGCGGGGCCGTAGCCGTAGCCAGGCACCGCGCCAGGGGTGCTGGCAGGACCGGGGTGGCTGGAGCCCGTGCCAGGGCCGTGGCCAGCCGGGTAGGGCGAGGGGCCTGGCGGCTGAGATCCTGGGAACTGAGTCATGACTGGCCTTCGTGATGCTGCGTGGACTCGTGAGAAGGACCGGGGCACTGCCGACGCGGGGCTGGCGGCGCTGGCGGCGGTGACGACAGCGCCGCAACACTGGACGGCAGTGCGCACGCTCCGACCAGGGCCACCATAGCGTCAGACCTGCGTGCCTGTCCTTCCGTGTCCTGCAACGCCGTGACGTCGTCCACGGTGTCCACAGCGGGCTTGTCAACCACGGTCGAGCCTGGCGCGAGCAGATAAGGTGACCCCATGACCCACATCCTGTCCGCAGTCGCCTGGCCTTACGCCAACGGCCCGCGCCACATCGGCCACGTCGCCGGCTTCGGAGTCCCCTCCGACGTCTTCTCCCGGTACATGCGCATGGCGGGTCACGACGTGCTCATGGTGTCGGGCACGGACGAGCACGGCACCCCGATCCTCGTCGCTGCCGACGAGGAGGGGGTCAGCGCCCGTGAGCTGGCGGACCGCAACAACCGTCTCATCGTCGAGGACCTGGTGGCCCTGGGCCTGTCCTACGACCTGTTCACCCGTACCACGGCAGGCAACCACTACCGGGTGGTGCAGGACATGTTCCGAACGGTGCGGGACAACGGCTACATGGTTCAGAAGGTCACCCGCTCGGCCATCTCCCCCTCCACGGGCCGTACCCTGCCGGACCGCTACATTGAGGGGACCTGTCCTATCTGTGGCTCCTCCCGGGCCAGGGGCGACCAGTGCGACTCCTGCGGCAACCAGCTGGACCCCACCGACCTGGTCAGCCCGCGCTCGCGGATCAACGGGGAGGTGCCTGAGTTCGTGGAGTCCACCCACTGGTTCCTGGATCTGCCCGCCCTGGCCTCCTCCCTGGGGGCCTGGCTGGAGGAGCGCGCGGCCTCGGGGACCTGGAGGCCCAACGTCATCCGGTTCTCCCAGAACCTTCTCGACGACGTGCGCCCCCGGGCTATGACGCGCGACATCGACTGGGGAATTCCTGTCCCGGGCTGGGAGGACCAGCCCACCAAGCGTCTCTACGTGTGGTTCGACGCCGTTATCGGCTACCTGTCGGCCTCTGTCGAGTGGGCCCGGCGCAGCGGGGACCCCGAGGCCTGGCGGGCATGGTGGAACGACCCTGCCGCCCTGTCCTACTACTTCATGGGCAAGGACAACATCGTCTTCCACTCCCAGATCTGGCCGGCCGAGCTCCTGGGCTACGACGGCGAGGGGGACCGCGGAGGAGCGGCCGGGGACCTGGGGACCCTGAACCTGCCCACCGAGGTGGTCTCCAGCGAGTTCCTCACCATGGAGGGCAGGAAGTTTTCCTCCAGTCACGGCATCGTTATCTACGTACGTGACTTCCTCCAGAGGTACCAGGCTGACGCCCTGCGCTACTTCATCTGCGCCGCCGGGCCGGAGACCGCCGACGCGGACTTCACCTGGGCGGAGTTCGTGCGCCGCACCAACGGGGAGCTGGTCGCGGGCTGGGGCAACCTGGTCAACCGCACCGCCTCCATGATCCACAAGCGCTTCGGGGCCGTCCCGGCCCCCGGAAGGCTCCAGGACGTGGACCGTGCCCTTCTTGACGCCGTCGAGGCCGGGTTCGCCACGGTGGGTGGCCTCATCGCCCGGCACCGCCAGAAGGCAGCCCTGGCAGAGGCGATGCGCCTGGTGGGTGAGGCGAACAAGTACGTGGCCGACACCCAGCCCTTCAAGCTCCGGGGGGAGGACGAGGAGACCCGGGAGCGGCTGGCCACCGTGCTCCACACGCTGGCCCAGGTCGTGGCCGACCTCAACCTCATGCTCTCACCCTTCCTTCCCCACGCAGCCAACGACATCGACAGGATCCTGGGCGGTGAGGGGACGGTGGCGCCTATGCCCCGTGCCGAGGAGGTCGACGAGCTGGACCCGGAGGTCCTGCCGGAGGCCCTTGCCGGACGCCAGGGCTACCCGGTGATCACCGGCGACTACACCGGCGCGCCGACATGGGGGCGCCACCAGGTCGTCGTGGGGGCGGAGGTCGCCAGGCCTGTGCCCGTGTTCACCAAGCTGGACGAGGCAGTCGTGGAGGAGGAGCTGGCTCGCTACGCAGCCCTGGTGCCTCCCGAGGCCGACGACGCCGGTGCCTGAGCAGGCAGACGGGAGCAGCCTGTGAGCCCCAGGAGAACAGATCGGTCGTGGCCACCCGCCGACGCCGTCGAGCCCCTGGCCCTGCCGGTCACGGACAACCACGCCCACCTGCCCGTGCCTGCGGACGTGAGCCTGCCCGGCGGTGCCCAGCCGGTGCGCGCCGACGAGCTGGTCGCCAGGGCGCAGGCCGTCGGGGTGACCAGGATCATCACCTCAGCCTGCGAGGTGCCGACCTGGAAGCCCTCGCTGTCCCTGGCCCAGGACCTGGCGGGCGTGCGGGTGGCCCTTGCCGTCCACCCCAATGAGGCCGTGGCCCACGCGGGCGTGCGCGAGGTCGGCCCTGACGGCCTGGAGCCGCGTACCAGCGCGCACCACGAGGAGCCGCTGGACGACGTCCTGGCCCGGCTGGAGCAGGTTGCGCGTACTCACCGCGACCTTGTGGTGGCGATCGGGGAGACCGGTCTGGACTACTTCCGCACCGGTCCGCGAGGGGCGCAGGCCCAGAAGGAGGCTTTCCGTGCCCACGTCGCCCTGGCCAAGGACCTCGACCTCCCGCTGCAGGTCCACGACCGTGACGCGCACGAGGACTGCGTGTCGCTCCTCCTGGCTGACGGGCCTCCCCGGCGCACGGTCTTCCACTGCTTCTCCGGCGGGACCTCGCTGGCGGCAGCCTGTGCGGACAACGGGTGGTACGTCTCGGTCGCGGGTCCGGTGACCTACCCCTCCAACGGGTGGCTGCGTGAGGCCTTGGCCACTGTCCCGGCGGAGCTGCTGCTGGTGGAGACCGACGCCCCCTACCTTCCGCCCAGGCAGTGGCGTGGTCGCCCCAACGGCTCCTACCTCATGGGTGCCACGGTGCGCTGTCTGGCCGAGCTGCGGGACAGTGACGAGGAGCGCATCTGCCAGCGTCTTCAGGAGACGACCCGGCTCGTCTACGGTACGTGGCCGGAGGCGGTGGTCTGAGCACGATGCCTTGCCACGATGCCTTTCGTGCTTTCCGTACCTCCCGTGCCTGCGGCTTCGTTGTCGGCACCGACGCTGCCGCGCCGGTGCCGACCCTGCTGCCGCTCACGAGGTGCTGCCACCGGGGCTGGCGGTGGCGCCATCAACTGCGTTGTCAGTGCTGCTGTCAGTGTTCTGTCAGTCGCGCCCCAGGGCGGGACCAGTTGAGACCTGCACCGTTTCTGTCGCACGTGAGCGGGAGGCGGGATGTGAGCAGATGCCGGGATGTGAGCAGATACATTGTCGTTTCCGCTGTTTGTCCGCTACCGTGGCCCGAGTTCGTCGAGCAAAGGAAGTCATATCGTGGGTCGTCACTCTCAGACAAGCTCTCTGAACACCACCCTGGTGGAGCTCGGTGCCCTGGCCTCCAGGGGCCTGACTCCCGCCAACGGGCACGGCAGGCGGCGCGCCGAGGGTCCTGCAAGCACCCCCTTCGCCCCCATGCTCTTCCGTGCCGGCGGTGTGGCTGCTGCCCTGTCGATCGCCGTCTCTGGTGGCGCGTACGCGGCTGTCTCCTCCCAGGGTGAGGAGGGCACCTCCGCCGACGGCGCCTTCGGTGCCCTGGGCGCGGAGGCGCCGACGCCTGCGGAGCAGGGAGGCGGCCAGGCTACCGTCGTGGAGGGGTCTGGTGCTGAGGTGTCGACGGTCACGGAGGAGGCTACTGAGGCTCACGGGACCGTGGAGCAGGAGACGGGTGACCTGCCTGAGGGTGAGAGGCGGGTGGTGACCGAGGGTGCTGACGGTGTGGTGCGTACGGTCTACCAGGTGACCACTGTTGACGGTGAGGAGGTCTCGCGTCAGGCGGTGTCCTCGGTGGTGGTCTCGGAGAAGGTTGACGAGGTGGTCCAGGTCGGCACCGGTGCGCAGGAGGCGGCCGAGCCTGCTGCCGACTCCTCCTCCGGCGGCTCCTCGGAGGAGCCTGCCCCGGGTGACTCCTCTGACACCTCCTCCAGCGGAGCCGGGGACGTGCAGGCTGCCGCCAGTGGGGGCACTGACCCTGCCAGCGCCCAGGCGATCGCGAAGTCGATGATGGCTGGCTACGGCTGGGACGACGCTGAGTTCTCCTGCCTGGTCAACCTGTGGAACCGTGAGTCCAACTGGAACTACCAGGCTCAGAACCCCTCCTCAGGCGCCTACGGCATCCCGCAGGCCCTGCCGGGCTCCAAGATGGCGGAGACTGGTTCGGACTGGCAGACCAACCCGGTGACTCAGATCACCTGGGGGCTGGGCTACATCTCTGGTCGGTACGGCACTCCCTGCTCCGCCTGGGCGCACTCGGAGTCTGTGGGCTGGTACTGACGAGTCCTCCAGGGTTGTGCGCGACAGGTTGCCCCTCTGCGGCCGGTCGGCTACGGTGACCCCCACCGTCAATGAAAGAGGGAGGGTCTCGTGGGTCGTCACCTGAAGAGCGTGTCCGAGAGCGACAGCCCTGACCGTGCGGACGCAGCCGTGGACTCGACGGCGAGTCGGCGTTCCGCCTGGCTGCGTGCGGGTGTCGCTGCTGCCGTCTTGTCGCTGGCCCTGTCTGGCGGCGCCTACGCGGCTGTGCGGGTGACTTCCGGAGGGTCCTCAGGGCAGGACACCTCGGCGGCGTCGCTGGGCGGTGAGGCTCACCCCTCTACCGCCCAGGGAGAGGGCGTCGTCGTGGAGGGGTCTGGTGCTGAGGTGTCGACGGTCACGGAGGAGGCTACTGAGGCTCACGGGACCGTGGAGCAGGAGACGGGTGACCTGCCTGAGGGTGAGAGGCGGGTGGTGACCGAGGGTGCTGACGGTGTGGTGCGTACGGTCTACCAGGTGACCACTGTTGACGGTGAGGAGGTCTCGCGTCAGGCGGTGTCCTCGGTGGTGGTCTCGGAGAAGGTTGACGAGGTGGTCCAGGTCGGCACCGGTGCGCAGGAGGCGGCCGAGCCCACCGCGTCCACCTCGGAGGACTCCTCCCCGTCCTCTGGTGGCTCCTCCGGGCAGGAGACCGAGGCGTCCCAGGAGCAGCCCTCAGACACCAGCGGCTCACAGGAAGGCTCGGAGGGCGCCGGCTCCGGGGGTGAGGCATCCTCCGGGTCCTCTGGCTCCTCGGAGGCAGGCTCTGACGACGTCTGGGCGGCGCTGGCCCAGTGCGAGTCCGGAGGAGACCCGACAGCAAACACTGGTAACGGCTATTACGGGATGTATCAGTTCTCGTTGAGCACCTGGCAGGCCTACGGTGGTTCCGGCCTGCCGTCAGAGGCCTCCGCTGCTGAGCAGACCGCTGTTGCCAAGCGGCTCCAGGCAGCGGCCGGATGGGGCCAGTGGCCCCACTGCGCCGCCCAGCTGGGGCTGCTCTGACCACGCGCGTGCCAGGAGTCGAAAGAGGCTGTCGGGAGACGGTGCACGCGGGCCAGCGCACATGCCAGGACTCCGGCCGGCAGGCGGGCAGGCTCCTCGGGCCGACTGAGGTCCGCAGCCTGTGCCGTGACCTGGGGATCCGTCCCGCCAAGGCCCTGGGCCAGAACTTCGTCCACGACGCCGGTACCGTGCGCCGCATCGTGCGTACCGCCGACGTGCAGAAGGGGGAGGCGACTCTTGAGGTGGGACCGGGACTGGGCTCCCTGACCCTGGCTCTCCTGGAGGCAGGCGCGCAGGTGGTCGCCGTTGAGGTTGATCCCGTGCTGGCCGGAGCGCTGCCGCAGACTGTGGCCAGCCACATGCCCTGGGCGTCCCACCGGCTGAAAGTCGTGACGATGGACGCGCTGAGCCTGAGCGGGCCCGAGCACCTGGAGGGCCTCCTGCCGACCCGGATGGTGGCCAACCTGCCCTACAACGTGGCAGTCCCCGTGCTGCTCACCGCTCTGGCCCGCCTACCGAGCCTGGAGACGCTGACGGTCATGGTCCAGGCGGAGGTCGCTGACCGTCTCGCCGCACTTCCGGGGTCGCGCACCTACGGCGCCCCGAGCGCCAAGGCCGCCTGGTACGCCTCGGTCCGTCGCGCAGGAGCCGTGTCCCGAGGTGTCTTCTGGCCGGTTCCCCGCGTCGACTCCGCGCTGGTCCACCTGCGGCGGCGGGAGCCTCCAGCCACCCGTGCCTCCCGGGATGAGGTCTTCGCCGTCATTGATGCTGCTTTTGCCCAGCGTCGTAAGACGCTGCGGCAGGCGCTGGCTCCCGTGGCGGGCAGCGCCGCTGGTGCCGAGTCGGCTCTTCGTGCCGCCGGTATCGACCCCGGTGACCGTGGTGAACGCCTAGATGTGATGGCCTTTGCCACTTTGACCCAGCACCTGCGCCGTGTCTGTGAGGAGCGTCCATGAGCCACCTGCGTCCTGTTTCCGGCCCGACAGGGTCCAGTCCCGCCCGCTCAGGCTCCGCCACCTCTGTGCGGGTGGAGGCGCCGGGGAAGGTCAACCTGTTCCTGTCCGTGGGAGCGCCCAGGAAGGACGGCTATCACCCGCTGGTGACCGTCTTCCAGGCGGTGCGTCTGATCGAGACGGTCACTGCCCGGCGCCAGTCGAGGCAGGCCCACGGCAGGGTGAGCCTGGTCCTGGAGGAGCCCGACGCCATGGTTCCCACCGACCACTCCAACCTGGCTGTCCGGGCGGCTGGCCTCCTAGCCGAGGCGACGGGGGTGACTGAGGGGGTTGACCTCCTGCTGCGCAAGCGTGTCCCTGTGGCCGGGGGCATGGCCGGGGGCTCGGCGGACGCGGCGGCGGCGCTGGTGGCCTGCAACGCGTTGTGGGGGACAGGCCTGGACGTCTCCGAGCTGACGGTCCTGGCGGCCCGCCTTGGCGCGGACGTCCCCTTCCCGCTCCTCGGGGCGACGGCGATCGGTCGTGGCCGAGGCGACACTGTGGCCCCTGTGATGACCCGTGGTACCTACCAGTGGGTGCTTGCCCTCCAGGAGAAGGGGCTGTCGACCCCGGAGGTCTTCGCGCGCTTCGATGAGCTGGGTGCTGCTGTCGGCACCCACCCGGTAGCCGAGGAGGTTCCCGGTCCTCTTACCGCAGCGCTGCGCAGCGGGGACCCTGTCGCCCTGGCTGCCACCATGCGCAACGACCTCCAGGACGCAGCGGTAGACCTGCGTCCCGAGCTCGCCGAGGTGATCAGGGTTGCCCAGGAGGCCGGTGCCCTGCGTGCCGTCGTCTCGGGGGCGGGACCAACGGTGGCGGCGCTCGTTCGTGACACCGGTGCTGCGCAGCGGGTCCACCGCGCGCTGCGCGCCTCAGGCCTGTGCTCGCGGGTGCTGCGTACTGACGCCCCGGTGGCTGGCGCACGGGTGGTGGGCTGATGGCGCACCTGCTGGGCACCGAGGGGCTTGAGATCTCCGTCGGGGGACGACGGCTGCTGGAGTCGGTCACGCTGGGAGTGGACGACGGCACGCGCGCCGGTGTCCTGGGGCCTAACGGTGCGGGCAAGTCGACGCTTCTGGCGGTCCTGGCTGGCAGGCGTGAGCCTGAGGCGGGACGCGTGACCCGGGCCGGGGGCGTGGAGCTGGTTGCGCTCAGCCAGACGGACTTCCTGGTACCAGGCACGACAGTGCGCCAGGCGGTCCACGGCAGCGTGCCCGACTATGAGTGGGCTTCACAGCCCTCGACGCGTGACATCCACTCGGGACTGTTGGCGGGTCTGGACCTGGACACTGAGGTGGACAGGCTCTCAGGAGGGCAGCGGCGTCGTGTCGCCCTGGCTGCCGTGCTGGCCTCACGGGCCGACGTCGTCATTCTGGACGAGCCGACCAACCACCTTGACGTGGAGGGGGTCAGCTGGCTGGCCCGTCACCTTGACAACCGCTTTGCTTCCAAGGGCAGACGACATGGGGGCCTGGTGGTCGTCACTCACGACCGCTGGTTCCTGGACGCGGTGTGCACCAGCATCTGGGACGTCGTCCCCGGTAGTGACCCGGGAGGAGGCAGGGCGCAGGTTCCCGGGCACGTCCAGACCTATGGCGGAGGCTACGGCGCCTACGTCCTGGCACGTGCGCAACGGGAGCAGCAGGCCGCTGCTGCTGCTGCCCGGCGACGGAGTCTCCTGCGCAAGGAGCTGGCCTGGCTGCGCCGTGGGGCGCCGGCCCGAACCTCCAAACCTCGCTTCCGCACGGAGGCTGCCGAGGCCCTCATCGCTGACGAGCCGCCGCCCCGGGACTCCGTACAGCTGACGGCCATGGCCTCGGCCAGGCTGGGCAGGAAGGTCGTCAACCTGGAGAGTGTCAGTGTCAGCTACCCCCGTCCAGGAGAGGGACGCCCAGGACAGGGGGACCCTGACGGCAGGCACCGCGTCCTGCACCAGGTGACATGGCGTCTGGCGCCCGGTGAGCGGGTTGGCGTGGTCGGGGCCAACGGCGCGGGAAAGACCACCTTGCTGCGACTGCTGGAGGGCGTGCAGCAGCCGGACCAGGGCAGCGTCGAGCGTGGCAGGACCGTCCAGGTTGCGGTGCTGTCGCAGTCCACCCACGAGCTCGACGCCCTGGCGGACATGACGGTGGTGGAGGCAGCGGCCTCTGTCGGCGAGCGGGTGGTGGTTCCAGGCGGCGGGGGGTCAGGCAGGGAGCTGACCGCCTCCCAGCTCGTTGAGCGCCTGGGCTTCACACGGCGGCGTGCCTGGACCCGGGTGCGTGACCTCAGCGGCGGAGAGCGAAGGCGGCTCCAGCTGCTCCGGCTCCTTATGGCGGAGCCCAACGTGCTCCTGCTGGACGAGCCCACCAACGACCTAGACACCGGCACCCTGGCTGCTGTGGAGGACGTTCTCGACTCCTTCCCGGGCACCCTGGTCGTTGTCTCCCACGACCGCTACCTTCTGGAACGTGTCACTGACCACCAGGTGGCGCTCCTGGGGGACGGGTCGCTGCGCAGCCTTCCCGGAGGCGTGGAGCAGTACCTGGAGCTGCGTCGCGATGGTGGCGGGACCCAGGACGGCCCGCGCGATGGTTCTCGTGGGCAGGTGGGGCCACGCCGTGACGGTGACGGTCGTGCTGGCACTCGGGGGAGACGCGGCGCGGCTGGCTCGGCCGACGGGTCAGAGGCATCCGACGGGGAGGTCCTCACCGGTGCCCGCCGTCGTGAGATGAGCAAGAGGCTGGCCCGTGTCGAGCGCAGGCTGGAGACGACGGCCGCTGACGTCCAGCGGCTCGGTGCGCGGATGGCTGAGCTCGCCTGTGACGCCTCCTCCGGGAAAGAGCTGGCCGAGCTGGGCAGGCAGCTGGCCCAGGCGGAGGAGAGCCGGGCCGCCCTGGAGGAGGAGTGGCTGGAGACGGCGCAGGCGCTGGAGGGGTGAGCAGGCAGGCCTGGCTGGTGTGGGCGGTGGAGGGCCGCCCACACTGAGGCACTGAGTTGAGGCACTGAGCTGAGACGATGACAGGGTGACGAGACAGGGTGACGACGGGGCGCAGACGGGACTAGACGGGCGCGACCTGGCGGGCCAGCTCGACGAGGTCGTCAAGGTGGGGTGAGATAGTGCTCACGCTGGCGCCCCACAGCCGCATCACCAGGTCTACCGGGACCGTCGGCAGACCTGCCAGCCGGAGTACCAGCGCTCCCTGCGTGGGGCCCGTGCTGTCCCCAAAGGCTGAGAACCCCGCCATGTCGTGACCTGGGCGCAGGCGGACCGGCTCTGCCTGTGGCAGCATCTGGGCGATGATCCTGCGCTGGGTGGCCCGGCGTCCCTCCTTGGACCCGTCGTCCTCGGCGATCTCCAGGCTGAGGTCGACCATGAAGGGAGGCTTGGCGGCGTCCTCTATGTGCATGAGACGGGCAAAGCGCCCCTGACGCTCCATGGCCTGGAGCTCCTCCAGCAGCGACTCCAGCTCCGAGCGCCACTGCGGCCCGGTGACGCCCAGGTAGGCGCTGCGGTGCCTCGCCTCCTCCCGTGCCCATCCCGGGGGTGGGAAAGGCGGGATGATCACCCAGTACTGGGGATCAGGCGTGACAGCGATCTGCACGTCGTGCTCCTTCCGAGACCTGTGGTCCGACACAATGTAGTCGCCTAGATGTCTACGATGTCTGTCTTGTGAGAGACCGAGGGCCGCACGTGACGATGGTGCCAGCCTCGACGGGCAGGCGGGCTGTCCGAGCGCTCGTAGATACGGGGCTTCTTCTTGCAGTCTTTGCGGTGACTGCGCACCACGGCATCTTATTCGCTCTTGGCGCCACTGCGGGTCTTATGGCTGTGATGACTCTCATGACAGCATTGACAGGCGCCTCCCCCGGGGGTCTGGTGACCGGAACCCGGCGCCGTCGGATTGCCTCCCAGGGCACGGTTCCAGGCTGGGCCGCAGTGACTTACGCAGTTTTTGTCCTGCTGGCTGCCGTTCCCACAGGCGGGGCCGCCGCGCTGCTCCTGTGGCTAACTGCACTACGGAGCGGAGGCAGGTCGTGGTTCGACCGCATGGCGGGTACGGTCCTCATCTCCTCGCGGGCGGTCTCTGCCAGCTCATGCACGCTGCTCCTTGACGGGGAGGCCGTCGCGGTGACCGGTCCGCTGGTGCTGGGGCGCCAGCCCTCGCCCCTCGACTCCCACCCGCAGGCGCGGCTCGTGGCGGTCCTCCGGGGTGATGACTCGGTGTCAAAGACCCATCTGCTGGTCTGTCCGGGTGCCGACGGCGTCCTCATGACGGACCTTGGTTCCACCAACGGTACCTACGTGGAGGACTCGCACGGAGCTCACCGCCTGTCTCCAGGACAAGAGGAGTACGTGCGACGTGGTCGGCAGGCATACTTGGGTGACGGAGTGTGCGTCGTCCGCTGAGGAGAAAAATATGACTGACAGTACGGATAAACTTGCGTGGTGGTCTGAGGGGCCGTGGACAGGCGTCGCCACGGCCCGCGCGGTGATGCTTCTGCCTCCCACGGTGCCTCAGGACCTTACGGAGCGTCTGTGGCGGCTGCTGCGCAGCGAGGAGGCGTCCCTGACCCAAGCCCTGGACGAGCTCGTCATCGGTATGGGGGGGCGCCTGGGATCGATTCCCGACTTCGCGCTCGCGGTGTCCGCCCCGGACGGCATGATGCACGTGGCGCTGCGGGGCTCAGCCCAGCTGGAGGTTGACGGTCAGGCCCTCGACGCCTCCAGCGTCACTACCTGGCTGGAGACGGCCTACGCCTCCCCGAGGTCCGTGGTGGCGCGCTCGCCTGAGCGGCCCGGGTCCGTCTACCGCCCGGTTGCTGACGCTGTGGTGGTTGCGGGAGCCCTTGCACTTGGCAGTGACGGCGACCGCAGGCCGGGCGGCTCTGGCAGCGAGCCGGGGCAGACGGCTTCCGGCGCCGGGGAGTCGGACGACGACGCCGACCCTGAGCGAGCCCCCGCTGCTCGGCTCCGGCGCAGGTCCAGGGCTGTCACCGACCAGTCCTACGCCTGGTCCTCCGACCGGCCTTCCGGGCTTAGTGACCAGAGCGTCGGCCGGGACGCCGGGGCGGCCCCGGCCCTGGACAGCCCGGGCGCTGTCCCGGACGAGCGGGGCGCCGATGCAGTCAGCCGGGAGGAGGATGCTGCACCGTCCTCGGCACCTGGCGATGCAGGCGCCGACGCAGGGGGCGGGCTCGCATCTGCTGACATCGCCACGTGGGCTCAGCAGGATCAGGGGGACTCCGAGACGGTCCAGGAGACGCCTGAGGCGGCAGGAGACGACGACCGGCCGACGCAGGTTCCTGTCTCACCCCCTGGCAGCGGCGGTACGGCTGAGGTGGCTGCCCAGGAGGAGCGGGAGGAGACGGGTGCCGGCCCTGAGGGCTCGGCGGACTCAGAGGAGTCGACGGACTCAGAGGACTCAGCGGCTGAGGGTGCTGATCGTGACGCAGGTCATCGTCCTGGCCACGGTCCTAGTGACGGTCCTGCTTATGGACCTAGCCGCAGCGCGGAACACAGCACCGTCAGCACTGCCCCGGCCCAGAGCGGACGGCGGACGTGGGCCGAGGCCTGGACCGGCGAGTGGACCGGTGCGATGCACCGTCTGGCCCGGTCGCAGGCCTCTGGTGCCCTGGATGAGGTGTCCGCAAGGGGTGAGGGCGGCAGGCAGGACTGGGCGCGGCCAGACGCCCCGCCTGCCCCGTCTGAGGAGGTTCCAGCGACGGCGGCGACTCCCTCGGACGCGGCTGCACTGTCTGCGGCTCCTGTCGTCACTAACTTGCCTGGCTCTGGCGGCGGTCAGGGAGAGGGGCGCCTCGGTGGCACTGGCAGTCCCGCCGACGGCGGTACTAATGACGGTACGAACGTCGGCACTGACAATGGCCTTCTTGACATCAGTGCTGGCAACAGTGCTGGTGGCGGTGCTGACGGCGGCCTTGGCAGCGGTCTTGGTACTGGTCTTGACACCTCTGCTGACGCCGCTCCTGCTGGCTCAGACGGTGGTTCCGAGAGTGGCTCCGGGGGCGACTCCGACGAGCCGGGCGGCGCTGGTGCCCTGGTCGACGACACCGCTGCCGGGGAGCGTGCCGGGGACCACGACGGGAGCACGCTCTCCGATCTTCCTGAGGACCTCTCGTACCGGCTGCGCGACGAGATGGTCGGTCCGGACGAGCCCGAGGAGGAGACGATGGCGCAACCTCCTTCCAGCACCTGGGCCGGGCCGAGGAGCGAGGAGGGCCTCTCAGGAGGCTCTGTGTCACAGAGGGAGGCGGCTCCCCGGGTCGCTAGGGCGAGACCCTACGGTGATCACGACGGTCACACCGTCTCGGGCCTTCCTGAGGACCTGGTCGGCGAGCTGATCTCCCTGGTAGGTGGTGACGTGCCCGGACCGGGTGCGACAGCCTCCGTGGTGCCAGCACCGGCACCGGAGCCCACCTCGGTGCGCGTGGTGCTGTCGGCCGTGTGCGGCAACGGGCACCCCAACCCGACGAACTACACGACCTGCAGGCAGTGCGGGGCGGACCTCAACCGTCCGGCCAAGTCGGTAGCCTGCCCCTCTCTGGGCCGCCTCACTACCTCATCCGGCGAGTCCATCGACCTGGACCGTCCTGTCCTGGTGGGACGTAGCCCGGCGCCGACAGACGTCCCCACCAGCAGCGACGTCCCGGTACGCGTGCTGACGGTCCCCAGCCCCAACCAGCTGGTCTCGCGAAACCACGTCCTCATCGACCTGGACGCCTGGAGCGTGCTCGCCCAGGACCTGGGCAACTGCAACGGCACTGTCCTCACCAGGGAGGGCGAGGCCCCGGTGCGCCTGTCCTCCTCCGCCCCGGTGCTGCTGCGCAGCGGCGACGTGCTTGATGTCGGTGACGGGCAGGTCCTCACCTTTGAGAACCTGCCCTGATGCTGGGCCAGGAGACAACGCCTCCTGTTATTGCCGGGTTCACCCATCTCGGTGTCCTCGGCTCCGGGGGCTACTCGACGGTCTATCTCTTTGAGCAGCAGATGCCGCGTCGTGAGGTGGCCGTCAAGGTCATGAACGCGGACGTGGCAGACAGGAGCGCCAGCCGTTTCGAGTCCGAGGCCAACCTCATGGCCCGGGTCTCCTCCCATCCGGCTATCCTGTCGATCTACGGTGCTGGCGTGTCAGCCGACGGCCACCCCTTCCTGGTGATGGAGTACTGCCCTCCCCCGACCCTCGGGGCGATCCTGCGTCAGGGTGCCCTGAATGTCGCAGAGGCTCTGTCAACCGCTATCCAGGTCGCGGGCGCGGTGGAGACCGCGCACCGCGCCGGGATCGTCCACCGTGACATCAAGCCCGCCAACATCCTGTTCACCACCTACCGGCGTCCGGTGCTGTCGGACTTCGGGATCTCCGTGATGAGCGGCCCGGAGGGGACTGAGGAGCTCAGGGGCATGAGCGTGCCTTGGGCGCCGCCGGAGCAGCTGGTCGGGATCCGCTCGGCAAGTCCTGCCTCCGACGTCTACTCCCTCGGTGCGACGACCTATGCCATGCTGACCGGGCACAGCCCCTTCGAGGTCGGTGGTGCGCCCGACGTCTACGAGCTGTCCCGGCGTATCGTCAAGGACCCGCTGCCTCCCCTGGGGCGTCAGGACGCCCCGCCCTCTCTGCACCGGGTCCTGTCCGTGGCGATGGACAAGAGCCCGCAGGCCCGCTACCCCACGGCCCTGGCCCTTGCGCGTGCGCTCCAGCAGGTCCAGGCCGAGCTCGACCTGCCGGTGACGACTGTCGACCTGTTCCAGGAGGCTGACGCTGCGACCGCACGTCCTCCCCATCCCGAGGAGGACGACGCTGCCACCAACATGGGAGTCTTCAGTCAGGTCCACAGGACGAGTGACGGGCTGACGGTACGGGTGGACCCCGACGACCCCGCACAGCCCGCCACCGTCCCTGAGGCTGTCGACGGGGACGCTCACGCGGGACGGCGCTGGGAGGCCGTCGGCAGCCCTGTCACCCACTCCCGCGAGGGCAGGTTGCGCGCAGTCGTGGGGGTGGTCCTGGCCGTGGTTCTTGTCGCCGTCGTTGTCGGTGTGGTCCTGGTCGCCCGCGCTCGGGAGGATCATGGGCAGTCATCCTCCTTCGAGACGATGGTGCCGCCTGCCGGGGCCGCCGACCCGCTGGGCAGTGGCGTCCCCCTGCCGAGCGACGTGAACGGAACTGCCAACGAGGACGGGACGGTCACCTTCTCCTGGGACCCGCCGTACGAGGAGTGGGCTGGTGGCTACCTCGTCCGGGAGGTCGTCCCGGACGAGGACACCGCTGTGGAGTCCACCAGGCGCACCTCGGTGGTGGTGGAGGCGCGTCCCGGGCAGACATGCCTGGAGGTCTCAAGCCTGCGGCAGGACGGCAAGGCCTCCCCGGCCGTTACTGCCTGTGTCGCCTCCTAAGGCACTGCTACCAGGGTGCGGCCCTGCGGACCGGCAGGTCTGTGCAGTATCCAGGCAACAAAAACGTCATAGGACAGCGGAACTTTATGTTGTCCTATGACGTTTCTGTTGTTCTTCTGCTACTCCGAGCTGTTCTGCGCCGGTCTAGCTGACGACCTCGACACGGAAGCCGATGCGGCCGAAGAACACCGTCTCTCCCTCGCGCGCAGCCAGGGCTACGTCGGGAACCGCCGGGACGGTGGACCCGTCCTGACGCTCCACCCTGGTGCCGTTGGTGGAGTGCAGGTCAGTCACCCACACGCCGTCCAGCAAGGGGAAGATCGCGGCGTGCGTCTTGGAGACCGACCGCGTAGGGTCCGTCAGGGCGATGCGCTCTGCGCCGGGGTAGGAGGAGATGTTGTCGGGGTCGCGGCCGACGACGGTTGGCTCCTCGACAATGAGGGGTTTACCACCCAGCTGTGGGACAAGGCGTACTGACAGTGAGGGACTGAGCGAGCCGTGGTGACGCGTGCCGTGCGACGTCGCCGTCGCCTCCTGGGGTACGGCGGCCTGGGGCGGCGTCGAGGCGCTGCCCGAGACGGGGGCAGGCGGAGGCGCGGCCCGGTGCGTGCCCCGCATCTGCGGCACCTCAATGGTGGGAGGCACCAGAGGCTGTCCCGTCGTCTGGGAAGTCTGGGACGGGGAGCTCTTGCCGGAGGCTGAGGCGGCTGACGCGACGTCATCTGGGGACGGGACCCCCTGGGGGTCGAGAAGGTTGATCACTGAGCCCCCGGAGGAAGGGTGCTCCGGGCTGGCTGGGCTCTCTGTGGCGGCGGGGTCGGTTCCCGCTCGGAGGCCGTCCGCGTGGGCGGAGTCGGGAGCCGGCCCCTGCTGAGGAGAAGCAGGAGCACTGCCTGGCACCGGCCCTGACGACCCGCCCCTGGGACTGTCCTCGATAGCCGTACGTACCGTGTCGGGAAGGTTGTCCATCGTGGTGGAGTCGAGCACTGTCGGGACCGAGGACCAGGGGACTGAGTCGATAAGCGCCTGGGGCGAGTGCCCGTCGGTGGGCACGGCTCTGGTCGTGTCCGAGGTGCTGGAGACCTGCGCGGCGCGGGTGGCATAACCTCTGGGGCGTGCCGTGGGGAACGTGGGTTCCCTCTGTGGCTGGTAGGCGGTGTGTACCCCGCTGGCCGGCTCCACGCGGGGGCGGGTAGAAGGAGTCTGAGAGCTGTTGGCTGAGGCGGTCGGTGACTGGTTCAACCGAGACTGCGCCCTGTGCAGTGGTTCTTCCATCGGCGAAGATGCTACGTCGTTCGCAGCGGGCGCGCCTGTGCTGGCGAGCGCGTCCGACGGAGTCGTGGAGGGGGTGGGCTCAGACGGTGCCAGCCGCCGCAGCCTCCGGCGGGCGCGCGGGGGGCTGGGGTGGGCCGTGGGCCAGGGACCGGTCGCGAGCGTGGGAGAGGACGCGGCAGCCCCGGCGGTGGCCGAGGCTTCTGGGCGCGTGGGCTGAGGCGCCTGGCGAGGGGAGGTGTCCGAGGACGCTTCCGCCGGTGCTCCCGGCCCTGTATCCGTCTGGGGTGTCACGCCATGGTCAGCGTGGTGGTCGGTAGCATTGTGCGTCGGTTGAGGCTGGGCACGGGGCATGGACAGGGCCGTCAGGCCTGAGATGCGGTCGTGCCAGCCACGGTGCTGCGG
This sequence comes from Actinomyces wuliandei, assembly GCF_004010955.1. Lineage (NCBI taxonomy): Bacteria > Bacillati > Actinomycetota > Actinomycetes > Actinomycetales > Actinomycetaceae > Actinomyces > Actinomyces wuliandei. The sequence continues at coordinate 2,663,459 of NZ_CP025227.1, read as the reverse complement.
GTCCTCGTTCACTGAGCGAATGAGAAAAATCACTCCGAGGCCCAGGGTCGCGGCGGTGACGACGACTGTCAGGTCGGTGTAGACGAACACGCCCAGGGGCGAGGGGGCCAGGGTCCTGGCGTCGACCAGACGTACCCCCATGACCCGGCCTCCCAGTGACCAGCCGGTACGGGCCAGCAGAAGGCCCCGCGCTGCCACAACTATGACAAGTGCCACTATAACGCTGAGAGGGAGCGAGCGTCCTGCGGCCAGGTGGAGCAGGGCGGTGAGCAGGACCACAGCACTGAGGTCGGCGGCCACGTCAATGGCTCCAGCCACCAGGCGTGCGCGCGCAGGGGCCGGGCCTGCCAGCAGGGCCGGGTCGCCCGGGCCTCTGCGGGAAGGAAGAGAGCTCGTCGTCATGATCGGTACCTCCTGGGGGGACGTCGACGAGGAGTCCGTCCGGCCGGGTGCACGAGCGACCGCAGGGACAGCCGAGCCTGGAGCCTGCGCAGCCGCGGGCGGTCCGCGCTCATAGCACGAATGATCGCGTCGCAGGAGCTCCACAGCTCCCCTAGAGCGTACGACGTCGGATCGTCTGGGCCGAACACCTGGGTGTCGACGGCGTTGGCAAATGTCGGTAGGTCAGCTTGGGGAAAGTGGGGGTCGAGCTCGTGGGCCGCCTCCCGGCGGGTCGCGCCCCAGGAGGGTGCACGGCCCAGGTCGCGTGCCCGGTCCACCAGCTCCTCCCAGGACCCCAGGGCCGAGTCCACGCCGGTCCTGCGTCGGCGTCTCAGGCGTCGCAGGACCTTCCACCCCACGATGGCGCCCAGTACCGCTGCCAGGCCCAGGATCGAGCCTGCCGCCAGGAGGACCGCCCGCAGCGGCCCTGAGCCCTGGTCCTCCTCCGTGCCGTCGTTGTCAGGGTCCTCGTAGGACGGAGGAAGGTCGGCGGGGTCCTCCTCCGGCAGCGGGGGCTGGAGGACCTGGGGCTCGGGGTTGGAGACCTTCTGCGTCGTCTGCTGCTGGGGGACCTGGTCGCGGTCGGGGGTGACGTCGACGGCGACCCACCCCAGGGACTCGAAGGGGACCTCGACCCAGGCGCTGATGTCAGCCCCGGTGACCGTCGTGGCGTCCCCGTCCGTGGACGGGTTGAACCCCATGACCACCCGGGCGGGGATCCCCAGGGAGCGGCACAGGAGCATCATGAGGACGGAGTACTGCTCGTCGTCACCCACCAGGGACTCCGCCTCCACCATGGAGGCGATCCGTGCCGCGCCGTGCCCGGGGGAGGAGGGGCTCTGGGAGCCGTCGGAGTAGTAGCTGGTGCGCAGTCGCTGCTGGAGGGCGCGCACCTGGGACAGCGGGTCGGACTCGCTGCCGACGATCTCCGCCGCGAGCGCCACGACCGAGGAGGGGACCTGCTCAACCGGTCCCAGGGAGACCTGCGCCAGGGAGTCCGTACTCATCTGGCTCTCGGACGGTGGGGCGTAGGGGCGGACCGTCTCGGCCAGGACGTCACCCTCGACCAGTCCGGCTGTGAGGATCCCGGTGGCAGAGAAGGCGTCGTAGTACAGGCTCTCGCTGAGCTCGGCCCGGCGGGGGCCGGAGACCTCGATCCGCTCCGTGGCTGAGACCGTGGGAACCCAGGGGAAGGAGTATCCCCTGACTGACAGGGTGACGGCCTGGGCACGTCCCGGGGCGGTCGGTGCCGGGTAGGACGTCGCTGCCGAGCCACTGAGGGAGGTCTGAGCGCCCACGCGCTCGAATCGTGACCCTCCCACAGGGCTTTCCCCGACACGGGCTGCCAGGCCGTCGTAGGAGTCGAGGGCGGCGACACGCACCCGGGTGCCCTCCGGGGCTCCTGACAGGGCCAGGAGCTCGGTGTCTGCCAGGTCCGTCTCGATGCTGCGCACCAGGGACAGGGGCGTGGCGTACTCGCTGAGGCTCAGGGGAGGCTCGAGGACGTCGCGCAGGACCGTTCGTGCCGCAGGGGTCAAGGGGTTGACGACAAGGACCAGGCTGAGGGCGCTCACGGTTGTCGTCACCGCCAGGGCCGCGCCACGGCGGGTGGCCCTGGACATGGCCACGGGGGCCGGGGCGGAGGTGAGGCTGCCGGGTCGGCCGGAGCCGGTGTCGTCGCTGAGGGCTTCCTCCACGCGCAGGCGTCGGCGTCTCAGGGAGGCCGTCGACCACAGCAGGAGGAGCCCGGCTGCCAGGGCGGGACCCAGCAGCCTGGGGGCGACCTGTGACTGTCCGCCCCAGGCGATCGCGACCAGCGGAGTCACCATGGCCACAGGTCCCGCGAGGACGTCACGGCCGGAGAGGACCAGGCGGGTGGCCAGTCCGGAGACGCTCAGGCAGGTCAGCCAGGGCAGGACGGTCATCGCCGTGAAGGAGCCCAGGGGCAGTGGCACGCTCAGAGAGTCTCGCCACACGGTCACGCTTGCCGCCAGGACGGCCAGGACCGCCTCGCGCCCGGTACCGACGTCGGGGAGCAGCCACGGGGCCATGACGACGTGGACGACCGCCAGGGCCGCTGTGGTCGGCAGCGCCGTGAGCCGCAGGGCGGAGCATCCCAGGGCAGTAGCAGCTCCTGCCCCGATGCCGTACAGGGCAGCCAGGTAGCCCGAGGTCCCGCCGAAGACGGGCAGGAAGGGAAGGGCGCCCGCTGCCAGGAGCGCGGTGGTCAGCACCACCTCCAGCACCGCTGTCGCACGCCCCGGGGGCTCGGGCCTCTTCTGGAGGACCTGGAAGCGGTGGTCGAGCAGAGGCCGCCGCGAGGAGGGAGGCGGAGGAGCCGGTGGGGTGAGCCGGCGCGCGGGACGGGTCGCCTCCCCCTTGCGCGTGGTGCTGCGCGGGGCGGGCTGCCCGGTCAGGTGCCCGGGAACGTGGGTCTCGTGGGAGGCGGGTTCCTGGGCGCGCAGACCTGGGGCGTGGGCCGGGCCGAGGCGGCGGAGGAGGGCGGGCAGCGGGCTCATGCCGCCTTCCTCAGTGCTGTAGGGAGCTGTTCGAGCCGGTCCAGGTCCACCACTGGGAGGTCTCCTGCGTGCAGCCGGGACAGCGGGCGCTGACCGGTGCGCAGCGCCAGCATGGACACAGAGGGAGGGACCAGGGAACGGGCTGCGGCCAGGACGGCCCGTGAGGTCTCCTGGCCGGTGACCAGGACCACGACAGAGGCCTCGGGGGAGGTGGCGCAGCCGTGCCTGGCCAGGTCGTCACAGGTTCCTGTCTCCTCGCGCACCTCCAGGAGGCAGGAGGTGTCCAGCAGCCGCAGCGGCGAGGCCGTGGGCAGGGAGGTCTCCTGGGTGAGCAAACGGACCTGCCTGCCGTCCCTGAGACCGTCGACCGCCAGGGAGCAGGCCACCGACACCGCTGTCTCGAAGTCCTCCTCGCCCGCGTAGTCCTTCGCCCGGACTGACAGCAGGACCAGGAGGCTGGACCTGCGGGTCTCCTCGAACTGTCGCACCATGAGGCGGCCGGTCCGCGCCGTGGTGCGCCAGTGGACGTGGCGCCGGTCGTCTCCGGCGACGTAGTCGCGCAGGGCGTGGAAGGAGACGTCGGAGCTGGACAGGTCCTGGGTGACTGCGCCCTCAATGTCCCGCAGCGTCCCGTGCAGGACCGCTCCCAGACGCAGCGTGCGGGGGTGGATGTGGACCGTCTGGGCGGTGGTGCGGGCGCGCTCCAGGTGGAGCAGGCCCACAGGGTCGCGGGCTACCGACACCACTGGTCCCACGACGACGACGCCACGGCGCCGGGTCGGCAGGACGAACCCTCTGTCGTGGCTGCCTCCTGGAGGCAGGGCCGGGACCACGAACACGGCCCTTCCCGCACCTACAGGCATCTCCATGCGGGCGGGCAGGAGCGGACGGGAGCGCGTGCTGGTCACGGTCACGCGGAAGAGGGCGTAGTCGCCGACCGTGACATAAGGGTCCAACAGGGAGTGCGTGACGCTGTGGCCCTCGCGGGGGAGCAGCCACAGCCCGGCGCTCAGGACGACTACGCCCAGGACGGCGGCGGCCCCCCACGCCTCCTGCCACCCGAGACGGCTTCCCAGGAGGAGGCAGCAGGCCAGTACTGCCAGGCAGGTCCAGCCGACCGGACTGAGGGCGCGCACGAGCCGGGAGAGGCGACGGGCGCGGATCCGTAGGAGGGACATGGCAGGCAGGCGCAGGCTGAGGCCCTGGGGCTGCCTGCCGACCGGGGCGGAGGAGGGCGTGGCGCCAGGAGGACTGCCGGGGCCGGGGGAGGGGGTCGCTGTCACGAGCGTCGCGTGGGTGCGGGCACCGACGACAGCGCCGAGGTGACGACTCCTGCGGCGGTGGCTCCGGTGAACTCGGCGTCAGGGTCCATGACCAGGCGGTGGTCCCACACGACGTGGGCCAGGTCCTTGACGTCGTCGGGCAGCACGAAGGTACGGCCTTGGGCGGCTGCCCACACCCGTGCTGCCCGCGTCATGCTGATGGCGCCGCGGGTGGACACGCCCATACGGGTCTCGTCAGCCTGGCGCGTGGCCTCGACCAGGGTGCTGATGTAGTCCAGGACTGATCCCTCCACGTGGTTGGCTGCCGCGAGGTCCGCCATGGAGGCCACGACGGAGGAGGCCACGACGGGTGCCAGGTCCCGGGAGCGGTCAGGCCTGGCTGAGCCTGCCAGGATCTGGGTCAGCGCCTCCTGCGCCGGGTAGCCGATGGAGGTCTTGAGGAGGAAGCGGTCCAGCTGGGCCTCGGGCAGCCGGTAGGTGCCGGCCTGCTCCACGGGGTTCTGGGTGGCGATCACCATGAAGGGTCGTCCGACCTCGTGGCGGGTGCCGTCCACGGTCACCGTGGACTCCTCCATGACCTCCAGCAGCGCGGACTGGGTCTTGGGGCTGGCCCGGTTGATCTCGTCAGCCAGGACGATCGAGGAGAAGACGGGGCCGGGGTGGAACTGCCAGGAGCCGTTGGCCTGGTCGAAGACCGTCACGCCGGTGATGTCGCTGGGCAGGAGGTCCGGGGTGAACTGGATGCGCGAGCTCGTGCCCTGTACGGAGGCCGCCAGGGCGCGTGCCAGCGCTGTCTTGCCGGTTCCGGGGGCGTCCTCCAGCAGGAGGTGTCCCTCAGCGAGCATGGCCGTCAGTGCCAGGCGGATGACCTCCTCCTTGCCGAGAAGGGCCTGTCCGACGTTGGTGACGATCGTGGAGAAGGCCTCGGCGAACCAGGTCGCGTTCTCCTGACTCAGGGGCATAGACAGTCCTCCTCTGACTTCCGGTGGGCTTTCCTCGGGCGGGGGCGGGGCGCGGTGAACGGGCCCGGACCATGTCGCTGGTGCCGGGCCACAGTGCGGCAGGCGTCCTACATGTCCACCTCGTCGCAGGCCCAGTCCGAGTACTGGCCCGCGCTGTTGCGGGCGCGTACGCAGGCCTGCGCGTCGTCGTCGTCGGCGCGGAAGCCGAAGGACTTGCCCGAGTCGAGGGAGGCCGGACCCTCCCACTTGTCGTCGTCATCGGCCCGCCACCTGCGCTCGTAGGTGTTGGGCAGGCCGCCGGAGGCGCCTGGGCTCCAGGAGCACACCACATGGTCGCCGCGGCCTGCGGAGCAGCTGATGGCGGGCGCGCTGGGCGGGCCGTGAGGGGTCACGGAGGCTCCGGAGACCACCGAGGAGGCTCGCTGGTCGCTGCTGACGACCCTGGCGTAGACGGTGTAGCTCTTCCCGTCGGTCAGCCCCGAGATGGTGGTGCTGGAGGTCCAGGTGACTTGGTCGACCGAGTACTGGACGGTCAGGTCGGAGGACGCCCAGCCGTTGCCGGCGCGTGCCGAGGCGCTGACCTGGATCCGGCCGTTGGAGCCGGTGGCCTGCGCGGAGGGGGCGGAGGGAGCCAGGGGCTCGGTCCTGTGGGTGTACTCGGCGGACGAGGAGGAGGTGGATCCTGCGTCGTTGCTGGCCACGACGGTGAAGGACCAGGTGCCCGAGGTGGCGTTCACGGTGTAGGAGGTCGAGGAGCCGACGTCCTTGCTGCCGCTGCCCTCAGGGCCGGAGTACCGGACGGTGTAGCGCACGGGGCTGCCGTTGGCGGCCGCGGGGCTCCACGAGACCGTCAGCGAGCTGCCGCTGGCCCTGACCTGGGGCGTACCCGGGGGGCCCGGGGCGTCGTAGGGTGTGGCTGACGCGGAGGGGCTGGAGTAGGCCGAGGGCTCGCCCGTGGAGGGGACGGCGCGTACCGTGGCCGTGTAGGCGGTGCCCGCCGAGACTGACGGCGCCCGCAGGGTCAGGGACGTCCCCTGTGTGGTGTGGGTAGTACCGTCGCTCAGGCGCACCTCGTACCTCATGGTGGCACCCTCGATCGGTGGCACGGCGCTCCAGGACACCGTCAACTCCCCCTGGCCTGCCGACAGCACGGGGGCAGCCGGGACGTCGGCGGCGACGCTGAAGACCTCCGGGGGCGAGGGCGCCGACGGCACGGAGTCGCCGGCGGCGCTGGTGGCTACCACCTGGAAGGAGTAGCTCCTGCCCGGCGTCAGCCCGGTGGCCTGGCAGGGGGACCCCGAGCAGCTCCACCGCCCGGCCCCGCCCACCTCGGTGAGCGTGTAGCCGGTGACCGGGGAGCCGTTGTCCGCGCCCGGGGACCAGCGCACCGTCATGGCGGTGGCACCGGTGGCCTCGGCGCGCACCGCGGTCGGTGCCTCGGGCGCGGCGGCGACCGTGACGAGGACGGTCCCGCTCACCTCGCGGTCCGGGGAGCCGGTGGCGTCCATGACACGGTAGGAGACGCTCATGCGGCCGTGGAAGCCTGTGGCCGGGGAGATGGTCACGGTGGTCCCGGAGACGGAGACGTCGCCCTGCCCCGAGTCCACCTGTGGGGTGCCGTTGAGCGTGACCGGCTCGTCCGGGAACGGGTTCGTCACCAGGGTGGCGATGTCCACGCTCACGGGGGAGCCGTCAGAGTCGAGGGAGGCGGGCACGGTCGTCATTAGCGGGCGTGCCGAGCCCCCGACCCGCAGGGGCAGCGTGCTGGTCACGGGGTCGTTGACGCCGTCGGAGACGGTGACCTCCACACTCCCCGCCGTGCCCTCGTCCGCCCCGGCCAGGGCAGTGACAGACAGGGTGGAGCCGCTCAGCGCCACCTCGAATCCCTCAGGCGCGCTGCCCACGGAGAAGCTGAGCGTGTCCGTCTCGTCGGGGTCCGTCGTCATGCTCGTGAGGTCCACGGCCACCGGTTCCTCACCGGGGGCCGCAGTGATCTCCGTGGGGGTGAGGACGGGAGGGGTGTTGCTCGTGGCGTCCACGGTGACCGGCAGGGTGAGGGTCGCGCTCAGTGCCTCGGGACCGGTTCCGTCGGCGACAGTCAGGGTGACGGAGGTCCGGCCGGTGAAGCCGTCGTCCGGGGTGAGGCGCAGTACGCCACCGCCGTCTGCCAGGGTCGCCTCCTGGGTCCCGGCACCGGTGTGGACCGTGGAGGGGTCGGTGACCACTGCGGAGGTGCCTGCGCGCGTCAGGACGTGGGAGGACAGGGGTATATCGGTGGGTGTGTCGGCTGGGACGCGCACCGGTACGGAGGCGGCGTCCAGGCGGGGACGCAGGGCGGAGCGTGACGGCACCACGACGACCGCGTTGCCGGTGAGCCCGTCGGCGTCGGTGACGGTGTAGAGCACCAGGCGAGGTTCCTCGCCCACGGTCAAGGTGATTGAGTCCTCACTGACCTGGACGTCAGGCTCGTCGGTGCTCAGGGTCAGGTCCCACGGAGAGCCGTCGGCGTCGAGGTCGTTGTCGAGCACCGGGACAGTGACCACTCCCTGGGCGTCCACCTGGTCGACGGTGACGTAGTCGTCAACCCCCACCGGGCTGGCCAGAGGCGCCTCCCGGGAGACCTGGACCGTGACGGTGCCCGTGTCCAGGCCACCTCGGCCGTCGGACACGGTGTAGGTGACGGAGTAGACCCCCTCCTCCTGGGGCAGGTCGGCGACGAGCCGACCGCCACGGGTGGACACCCCGAGAGCAGGGTCGGAGGGGGTGGGGGCGCCCTCCAGGGAGAGGGTGTCACCGTCAGCGTCCAGGTCGTTGGACAGGACGTCGACGGCCACAGTCCTCCCGGGCTGGGCGACGACCAGGTCGTCAGTAGCGACAGGGGCGATGTTGGTCTCGGTGGCGGCGGCGACCCCGACACGGACCGTGGCCGTGGCCTGGGCACCGAGACGGTCCTCGACGACATAGGTGAACGTGTCTGTCCCGGTGGCGTCCTCCAGGGGGGTGTAGGTCAGCCACGTGGAGGACACGTCCACCGTTCCCAGGGACGGCGCCTGGTCCAGGCCGACCAGGCTCACGGAGTCGCCGTCGGGGTCGATGCCGTCCAGGGGGACGGTGACGGCTGCCGGGGACGTGGAGACCGTGCGGGCCTCCAGCCCCCGTGGTGAGGGGGCTGAGTTCGCGTCGTCGTCACGGGGGCGCACCTCAATAGTGACTGCCCCTGAGGTCGCCTGGCCGTGGGCGTCGGTCGCCGTGTAGGACAGGGTGGTCCGTCCCGCCTGGTCGTCGGCGCGGAAGCGCACCGTGTCCTGGCTGACCCAGGCTGTCCCGAGGTCCTGCCCTGCCAGGCCGAGCTCGGGGGAGACGGACAGGGCCAGGCCTGAGGGTGAGGAGTCGTTGTCCAGGACAGGGACGCTGACCACGTCTCCGGCGCGCACCACCGCGGTGTCGTCCCCGACCACGGGAGGCTGGGGGTCGGTTGAGGCGACAGGGACGATCGAGACGGTCCCGGTGGTGGTGGCCGTCCCGTTGGTGACGGTGTACTCCACGGACGTGCCGGGAGGGACAGGCCCCGCAGCCGAGACCTGCAGCAGGGAGTGCTCCACGACCGTGACCGTGACCCCGGAGTCAGCGGGAGCGGTGACGGACTGCAGCACCAGGATGCCCCCGGAGGGGTCGAAGTCGTTGGACAGCGGGTCGACGGTCGTCGCGCCCGAGTCCGCCAGGAGCGCGGTGTCGTCCTCCACCTCCGGGGGCACGGTCGCCTCGGCCCGGGCCACGACGTCGATGCGTACGATCCCCTGGGAGGTGCCTGCTCCGTCCATGACGTCGTAGGTCAGGTAGAGGGTCTGGTCCTGGCCGGAGGCCTCGGAGGAGTCGGTGGAGAAGGTGAAGACGCCCGCCTGCTGGTCCACCGAGACCTCGGTGCCGGTCGGTGCGTCCTGGACGTCGGCCAGGTGCAGCGGCGTGCCGGAGGGGGAGGTGTCGTTGTCCAGCGGGGAGACCACCACCCGCGAGCCGGCCACGACGCGGACGTGGTCGGCATTGGCCACAGGAGGGGCTGTCTCCGCTGTCCTGACCTCCACGGACACGGTCCCGGTGCTGGTCTCCTGGCCGTCGGAGACCACGACGGTCATCTCCCTGGTCCCCGCGCCGGCGCCCATCTCCCTCACGGTGACGGTGCCCTCGCTGGAGGCCTTGACGTCCAGGCCCTCTCCGTGGGCGGAGACAAGGTAGAGGTCGTCCCCGTCAGGGTCGAGCCAGCTGCCCAGGACGCTCAGGGAGCCAGCGGCTCCTTCCGTGACGGTCAGGCTGGGGACGGTGGTCTGCTCGGGGGCCTCGTTGACCTCCCAGCCGTGGACCTCCACCGTGGCCACGGCGGAGTCGCTCATTCCTCGCCCGTCGTCAGCCGTGTAGGGGACGGAGTAGGTGCCGGTGGCCTCAGAGGGCACCTCAAGAGTCAGGGCGAGCCCCCCCTGGGCGGGTGCGGCCGTGACAGTCCCCCCGGTGTCCAACGGCGTGGCGGTGAGGACGTCTCCGTCAGGGTCGGAGTCGTTGGCGAGGACGGGCAGGAGCGTGGAGCGCCCGGGTCTGGCCCCGAAGGTGTCGTCACTGGCCTCGGGGGCGTGGTTCTCCTCGGTGCGCTCTGGAGGGGACTGGGCCTCGGAGGTGTCGGCGGAGTCGTCCTGGACGTCGGAGGAGTCGTCGGTCTGGGCTGTGACGTCGGTCCAGTCGTCAAGCAGGACAAGCTCCTCGTCTGGGAGCCAGACGCTGCCAGTCTCCAGGTCGTTGAGCACGATGGCATCGCGGTTGACCCGGAACACCGGGGCAGAGGACGTGGCCAGGGACTCGTCATGGAGGGTCTCGTTGCCGCCGGTGATCCCGGAGCACTCCCGGACGAACTGGCCCGACCCGGACCAGGCTGCGTAGACACAGCGGCCCAGGCGCACCGGCTGGGCCGCGACGCCCTCAGGCGCCGTGCCCGCCTGGGCGTCCCCGCTGTCCTGGCCGGAGGATCCGGAGCCGGCGGGTATCTCGGTCACTTCGCCCCCGTCCAGGGGCACGGAGACCAGGGCGGTCCGGGAGGCGACCAGGACCGAGTCTGCTGACGGACCGGCCTGCTGCAGGGTCAGTCCGGGCTGGCCCAGGTCCGTGGTGCCTCCCTCGGGCAGGTGGAGGACTCCGGTGCCCCGCTCCAGGACCACGGGCTGGTCCCCGACTGCCGTGACCGCCAGATCGGTCCCGGGGGTGGGGGAGAGGGAGGTGGCAGCAGCTGTCTCCCAGCCGTCTGCGGTGGCTGGCAGGGAGACCAGGGACCCGGTCGTGGCTGAGACCGCGTGGATCGACCCGTCCTGGCCCGCGACCGCGGTGACGTCGGGCATGCTGCTGATCAGCGGGGAGACCGCCGCCAGGGACCCGACCGCGTCAACCGTGGTGGCCCGGACGGTGCCCTCGGCACTGTTGACAGCGACCACCCGGTCACCTCCCTGGAGGACAGTGTCCGCCTGGGAGAGCTGGGTGTGCTCAGAGAAGCTGACCTGGGCCACGTCCACGGTGGCGACTGAGCCGTCGGTGGTATCGGGTACCAGGACGTCTGCGGCGTCCTGGGTGACGTCGAAGGAGGCCGAGGTGGTGCGGATCGCCCCGTCTACCTCCCGCGACGGGTAGTTAAGGCGGGCCACCAGGTGGTCGGAGGCAGAGGTCACCCAGACGCCGCCGTCGTGCAGACGCAGGTCCGCCTGGGCTGTACCGTCGTGCAGCCAGGCAGCAAGGACCAGGACGGTGACGCACAGCAGGGCTGTGAGCGCGGACAGCCGCTGGCGTACCAGGAGCCTGCGGGTCAGCCGTCGGGTCGTGCCGGGGAGACCGTGGAGACCACGGGGAGCGGGCAGGCGGCGGAGGACAGGCAGATGCTGACCCAGGCGTGCGCCCAGGCTCCGGTGACCGGCTGCTGCCCTGCGGCTGCCACGGGTCGCGAGGCTGCTGGTGGGGCTGGGGCTCTCGGGGGCAGGGGGAACGGGGACGGGAGCCGGATCTGCTGAGCTCACTGAACCCCTTGGTGGCTGTGCGAGGCGACCTCCTGGAGCAGCGTGCGCCGCAGCATCGTGGAGGAGGTGGTGGGGGTGTAGGGCAGGTAGACGACGCGGGCGCCGACCTCTGCCATCTCCTCCTCAAGGCGTAGACCCTTGTCTGTGCCCTGCCAGTCCGTGCCCTTGAACAGGATGGTGAAGGGGGCGCGGTGCCACGCCAGGCGCTTGTCCTGGTCGTAGTCGGGGACCACGGCGTCGACCATGCGCATGGCGGCGACCATGGCCATCCGTTCCGTCAGGGGCACGATGGGGGGTCGTCCCTTCATCCGTTCCAACGACTCGTCTGTGGCTACACCCGCGATGAGGTGGTCGCAGCGCTGGGCAGCCTCCTTCAGGATGTTGAGGTGCCCCACGTGCAGCATGTCGAACCCGCCGGGTACGTATCCCACGTGCATTAGTAGGCTCCCTTCCCGCCGATGACGGCGCGCAGCGTGTCGGCGAAGATCCTCGCGTCCAGCGCCCCGCCACGGTTGTCCACGTAGTGCCTGTCCAGTGCCACGGTGGAGGCCCAGGACAGGTCGGAGCGCCCGGAGACCTGCCACAGGCCCGTCATGCCAGGTTTGACCAGAAGCCGTCGGCGCGCCTCGGCATCGTACTGCTCGACCTCGTGGGGGAGCGCGGGACGGGGGCCCACCAGGCTCATCTCGCCGCGCACCACGTTAAGCAGCTGGGGCAGCTCGTCGATGGACAGGCGGCGGATGGTTCGTCCCACACGGGTGATACGAGGGTCCTCCCTGTCCTTGAACATGACCTCGTTGCCTGCGTCCCCGCCCGCGCTGACCACGGAGTCCCGACGCTGGTCAGCGTCGGAGTACATGGAGCGGAACTTCCACATGGTAAAGGGGACGCCCTCCCGGCCCACACGCTCCTGGGCGTAGAACGCAGGGCCGGCGGAGTCCAGGCGCACGGCGAGGGCGGTCACCAGCAGCAGGGGCGAGGCTGCCAGGAGCAGCAGGGAGCCCACCAGCCGGTCGAACAGCGACTTGCCCAGGTCGCGTGTGCGACGTGTCCTCACAGCGATGAGCCCGGTCCAGCCGTTGGTGATGGACAGGCCGCGCATGCGTCCCGGGACGACGTCCTGCAGGCCGGGGGCTACGATGAGGCGGGTCTGGGTGGACTCCAGGCCACGCATGACTGTGACCAGGTCCTCAGGCAGCACCGACCCGACCGTCATGACCACGTCAATCTGCTCCGCCCGGACCACCGAGGCGATGTGCTGGGGGCTGCGGACCGGTGCCGCCGGGTGCACCGAGGCCTCCTGGCCGGAGGACAGGTAGCCTACGATGAGGAACCCGTCCATCGGGTGCCTGCGCAGGTGGGTGAGCATAGGCTGCGCCCCGGGGCCCATGATGATAAGGGTCCGGCGCAGGCCGTAGCCCTCCAAGCGGCGTCGGCGCAGCCACGCGGACTCGACCTGGCGCCCAGCCATGGCCAGGATGACCTGAGCCGCGAGCCCCATGAACACGGCTGTCTCGGTGGGGGTGGCGGTTGAGGCGGTGCCTGCCAGCAGCTCTGCGACCGGCATCCCTGCCAGGAGTGCGGCTGCGGGGACAGTTGCCAGTCCTGCCGTGAGGAGGTGGCCCGCTGACGGGCTGCCCTGCTCGATCGTGTCCATCCCCAGGGCCCCTAGGAGCCAGGCGGTGACGATCATGAGCAGCCCGGTCAGGAGGACGGGCAGTGCTGCCTCGGGGCGTCGGACACCTGCGACGACCCAGGCGGGCAGGGCGACGGCGCACAGGTCGTTGAGGACCAGCCAGGTCATCAGGTCTGCGCGCACGCGGGCCCAAGGGCTGCGAGGGGCGGGGATGGTGGTGCCAGGCCCCGACGAGGGTGGCTGGCGCTGCTCTGGCACCGGCAGCGTCAAGGGGGAGGTGGTCAAGGCGGGCTCCGTGAGGGTCTGTGTAGGGGCAGAGGCGAGTCGGCTGGGGAGCCTGTCGCCCCCGCGATTTCATGAATGCTACTGATATCTGCGACGGATTATGTGGTAAGTGGCAAAGATCGCAGTGGCGCTCCCTGGATTGCTGGATATTAAAATGCTACACGACGTCTCAGCCTTGCAACGGCAGCCTGTCTGCACCATGTGGAGAGGGAGCGTCCAGGAAGTGTTCAGGATCCCTGGGAGCGCTTGCAGTTGAGCCGTTTTGTGGCTGCCCTCCAAATGTTGTGGCGCCACGTTGAAAAAATCACGGGTTGATAAAGAAACTGACGTTAGGCTGATCTTTGTCCCGGACCTCGCGGGTCTTCCTCGGCCTGTGGGTGGACGGTCCGTGCGGAGCCTCGGCTCGCGTCGGGGCCTCGGCTGGGCAATCATCTACCTGGTGCCCGCCGCCCGGGGCGGGGTGTGCGGCGCCGGTGACTACGAGCCGAGGAGCGTGAGCAGAGGAGCATGAGGAGGATGAGGTTCCCTGGCGGCGTCGCCGCTGCGGGTGGGCGGGAGACGGCCGGCGGCCGGGGCGAGCGTCCTGCGGGACGCAGCGCCTGGTCGTCCGTCGGTCGCACTGCGGCGGCCAAGGTGGTGGTGATGGGGGTCTCGGGACTGTTCGGCCTGGTCAACACCCGTCTCATCATCGGGCACTTCGGCACTGATGCCTACGCCCAGTACGGCCTGCTGGCCACGTTCCCCAACCTCATGCCCTTCACCGACCTGGGGATCGGGGCGGTGATCCTCAACGCCGTGGCGAGCTCGGCGGACCCTGCCCGGGACTCGCTGGTACGACGTACCATCACCACGGCGATCCGGGTGCTGCTGTGCTCGGCCCTGGTGATCGCCACGGCGGGCGTGGTCATCGGCCTCCTGGGGCTGTGGCCTGCCCTCCTGGGTGCGCGCCTCATGGAGGGCGGCGGCAGGACGGCTACCCTCTGCCTCCTGGTCTACGCGGCGGCTCTTCCCCTGTCCGTGGGGCAGCGTGTCGTCATCGGCCTGGGCCGCTCGGCGACCCAGGTCATCAGCCAGGGTGTGGTCTCGCCCGCCATGACCTGCATGCTGCTGGCGGCCGTGGTGACCCGCACCGGTGCCGGCAACGCGGTGTCGGTCTACTCCTACCTCGCCAATGTCCTGGTCTCGGTCATCTGCGTCGTCGTGGCCTGGCGTGCTACCAGCCCGCTGCTGCGTGAGGCGGTGCGCGACGTGCCCCGTGTGCGCAGCGTCCGTGGGGTCAGCGTCCGTGGGACAGCGGGGCCTCAGCTGGTGCAGTCTCTGGTGATCCCGGTCGCCTTCCAGACTGACCGCCTCCTCCTGTCCCACCTGGGGGCTCCTGACGCCCTGGCCCAGTACAACCTGGCCGCGACCTTGTTCAACCTCCTGACCCAGACGGTCATGGTTACCGGTGTGGCCATGTGGCCGCTGTTCGCCAGGGCGCGGGCGGACCGGCGCACCGAGAGCCCCTTCAGGCCCGCAGCAGCCTTCGCGGGGGCGGGCCTGCTGGCCGCTCTGCTGCTGGCGGGGGCGACCCCCTGGGCCGCCCGGGTCCTGTCGGACGGGGAGATCACGCTGCCCGTAGCGCTTGTGGGTGCCTACGTCCTCTATGTCGCCGTCGAGGCGGCCAAGCAGCCTCTGGGCATGTACATGACCGACCCGCGGGGCCTCCAGTTCCAGGTAGGGCCGGTCCTGGTGCTCGTACCCGCCAACCTCGCCCTGTCCTGGCTGCTCATCGCACCGATGGGTGCGGCAGGTCCTATCGTCGGCTCCCTCGTCTCGGTGGTCCTGTGCCAGATCCTTCCCTACGCTTGGTGGGTGCGTCGCGACCTTCGCCGTCGGCGGGCGGGCTGGTCCGGTTCCGACGGTGGCATGGAGGCCGTGGACGCCTCGGGGGCCGCAGATGATGACGTGGGTGGCCAGGACAGTGCCCACGACACCCAGGAGCCCACCCAGGAACCCGGTGCTGCTCCTGCCCCTTCAGGGGGCCAACCTGTACTGTCCCCACCCGAGGAGGGTCACCATGACCACGACGAGCGTCGCTGAGAACATCCGCGCCCTGTCCGGCGCGCAGAAGTCCCGGGCGGGGGCACCCTTGTACTCCCGGCTTGTCAACCGCCCCGTCGGCCGGGTCCTGGCGGCTGTCGCCCACCGCCTGGGGATGACGCCGGACCAGGTCACCTGCCTGTCCGGCCTGTGCACGGCCGCAGGGATACTGCTGATCGCCCTGTGGCGGCCTACGGTGGCAACGGCGACAGTCACCTCCCTGCTGCTCATGCTCGGCTATGCACTGGACTCTGCGGACGGCCAGCTCGCCCGCCTGCGTCACGGGGGGTCTAAAGCAGGGGAGTGGCTTGACCACGTCGCTGACGCGGTCAAGCTTGCGACCATCCACGGAGCGGTTGCGGTAGGCCTCTACCGGTTCTCCGGACTGCCCGACACACTGCTGCTCGTGCCCCTGGCCTTCGGGGCGGTCCAGAACGTCCACTTCTTCAGCTACATCCTCACCTACCAGCTGCGCTACCACGGGGGGACGCCCCTGGCTCGCGACGAGGGGCGGGCTGGCATGCTCAAGTCTGTGCTGTCGGTACCTACCGACTACGGGCTCCTGTGCCTGGTCCTGGCGGCCCGGTTCTCACCCGTGGTTTTTATCTGGGTCTACGGCCTGATGCTTCTGGGCTATGCTGGTTATGTCCTTCTGGCCCTGCCCAAGTGGTATCTTGAGATGAGGCGGCTGTAACCGGTGGGTGACATCGGGTGAGTGACCTCGTGCGGAAGAGCCAGGACTGCGCGCCCGGGCGGGGCCGCACACGCTGAGCGCTCTGGGCGCACTCGGCACAGGGGTTGCTCCCGCCCCGGAAGGCAGGGAGCCAGGAGGTACTATGCCGCTCTTGACTGGCCGTCAGGCGCTTCTGGTCCGCACGGGCCGCCTTGACGGGCTGGGCAACCGTGTCCGCGCCCTGCTGTCGGCCCAGGCCCTGGCTGAGGCAGAGGGGCGCGACCTGTACTACGTGTGGAGCACTGGGAAGTCCTTCGGACCACGTATGGAGGACCTGTGGGTGTTCAGGGCAGGGCGGCGGGTTCCCCGCCTGGTCTCCGCAGCACTGGCTGCCCGCGCCCCGTTCCGGCCGCCTTCAGGCGTCCTTCTGGGACCCGGGCTGCGAAGTGAGCACCTGTGGCAGATCCGCTCCCACGGCCTGCCGGTGACGTGGGAGGACCCCGCCTGGCAGGGTCAGGCAGATGACACGGCCCGCGCGGCCGGATGGGGCGGTGCCCACACCCCACGACCCTGGGGGCACTACCTGCGCGAGCTTACGCCGGTCAGCCCTGTGGCTGAGGTGGTGCGCTCCTTCTACGACAGCCGCCTTCGGGGACGTCCCTACGTCGGGGTCCAGGTGCGTACCCACCGCGTGTCCCACACCCGTACCCTGTGCTCCTCGCCCCTGGAGTGGTTCGTGCAGCGGATGCGCCAGATCCGCTCCGAGCACCCGGAGGTGGCCTTCTTCCTGTCCTGCGACACCAGGGAGGGGCAGGACAGGCTCATGGAGGAGTTTGACGGGTGCCTGGCCCTGGAGGGCAAGGGCGGCTACAACACGACCCAGGGTGTGCGCTCCGCAGTGGCGGACCTCTATCTGCTTGCCGGTGCACAGCACCTTGTCGGGGCCGCGCACTCCAGCTTTGTCGAGATGGCGGTGCTCCTGTGCGACGGCCTGGTCCCCTTCGAGCGCCCCGGGCAACCCCTGGAGGGACGGGTGGACCTGAGCCTGGGAGGGGTGGTGGACCCGCTGAGGCCCGCACTGAGGGCGGGGTCGTGGACGCCGACCTAGGTGCGGGTGTGGGGTTGGGTCTTAGCGGCCTAGGTGTACTTCCTTGTGAGGTTGTGTACGGGGCGGGTAGTGGGTGAGGGGTTCGGGCATGATGCGGCCTGGCCTCGGGGTTTCGTGGTTGAGGGGCTGAGGCGGGGGTGAAGGTGTCGTTTCGTCTGGAGTGGTGTGGGTTGTTGGGGTCTGTCGTGTTTCAGGGGAGGGACACCTTCGAGGTGGGGACTGCAGCAGGGTTGTGCTTGTTGGTGGGTGTCGGGACCGGCTGGGTCAACGTGCTTGCTCATGGTGGTGGAGTGCTGCTGGCCGAGACGGTGCGCGCCCGCGGGCTGGACGTGCTGCTGTCACAGGTTCTGGCGCCGTGGTCCAGGCTGCTGGCGCGCCATGACCCGGTCAAGGTCGTCCTCGACCTGGCGCTGTCGCTGGTGGTTGAGCGCGCGGTGGTCCTGGCCAGGGCGCGCCGCGCGGGCTGGACCCTGGCCGGAGCGTGGGCGCTGACGGCCGCTGTCAGCGCCCAGCGGCCGCTGGTCACTGATACCGGCGCCACCTTGGTCACCGCCCACCCTGACAATGAAGGAGGGGGGTGGCACCGACCTTCAAGAAGGGCAGGAAGGGGCTTTGGGCTCCGTCCCTTGACCGCGTGGACCGACCACGGTCCCCAAGGTGCTGGCGAGAACGCCGCGGTCATGCTGCGGCCCGCGAGCGCGGGGTCGGACACCGCCGCCGACCATGAGGCTGTCATCGCCGTGGTGCTGGCCCGTGTGGGCCTGGGCCCCGGGCCCGGACGCAAGGTGCTCGTGCGCACCGACGCTGCTGGTGGGACCAAGGCCACCTTGGCCGCCCTGGAGCGCAGAGGGGTGTCCTGCAGCGTCGGACTCACCCTGCCCAGTGACATGTCGCGGGCCTGCAGGCTGGTCCCCGCCCAGGCCTGGACCCCTGCCTGCGGCGCCGACGCGGCTCCCGCGAGGCGGCGGACGTGGCAGGGCTGACGGACCTGGTCGACGTGGGCGGGTGGCCCAGGGCCACGCGTGTCATCGTGCGCCGCGAAAGACCGCGCCCCGGCGCCCGGCCCAGGCTCGACGACGTCGACGGCTGCCGGCTGACCGCCTTTGGGACCAGCACCAGGACCGGCCAGCCCGCCGACCTGGAGGCAGGCCACCGCCAGCGGGCCAGGTGTGAGGACCGTGTCCGCCGCGCAGGGCACCGGGGTCGACCGCGTGCTGCTGCAGGCCCTCGCGGCCAACCGCACCTGGTGCCAGGTCGTGGCCCTGGCCCGCGACACCCTCGCCTGGGCGCAGGTGCTCTGCCTGGCAGACCACCCCGCCCGCAGGTGGGCGCCCAAGCCCGTGCGCCACCGCCTGCCCAGCGTGCCAGCTGTCATCACGCGCCACGCGCGGCGCGCCACCACCCGCTGCAAGACCCCCAGCCCCCTTCGCCGACCTGCTGACCCCAGCGATCACCACCCTGCGCGCACGCCGACCCACAGCACCAGCAAACCACCACCCACCCACGACCCCCAGGAAGGACCCCGCCAGCAGGCAAGGCCCACCCACCGCGACCACACGCCCCACCCCGCCACACCCACACGCCACAACCAACCCCACCCCAACAAGCCCGAACCCCCACAACCCCACCCACCCCACCCACGAAACAACAAGGCTACGACGCTCGCGTCACCTGACCGGGGCACTGATGACTGACGCTGACGCGGTCTTGACGTCTGAGGGGTGTGGGCGGCCCGTGCGAGCGGGGCCTGAGACTGCCGGGAGGTCGAGACCAGCGGGAGCCTGAGACCGCTGGGGGCTGGCCGGGGTCTGCTGGAGGCTGGCTGGGGTGGGGCGTGTACGTGTCGGGGCCGTTCCAGGTGGGGCGCAGCGGTGCGGGCCTGCCTAGCACCGCTCTCGCCTGGGTGGAGGATGTCGGTGTGAGACGCAGCAGCGCCAGCCAGGCTCACACGCCAGGGCGCTGCCAGCGTCCCAGTACGTCCCGGTGCGCTGGCACCAGTCCTTCCCCTCCTGACACCTTCCACCCAGGCCTGGCCCGCGCCAGCCCACCTCGCGCGGGTCCCGCAGAGGTAGAACTACCCAAACGGACAACCCCACCCCTTCCCCGAAGACGTGGCAACGAGATCGTGGCCACGAGAACCGGGGCCTGGGACGGGGCACCTTCCCTGAAGAGGTGACAACGAGCACACGCGGCGCCAGGCCCTCCCAGACCACCAGGCGCCCACCGACCTCGAACCAGCACCAGCAACCAGCTCCCGGCACAACCTCCCGAGGAAGCACACCTAGCCCCCACCACAGTCACGAGCCAGTCTCACCCACACGCCCCCCGGCTTTCCTGGCTGCCCCGTGGTCGTCTGACAAACCACGCGGGAGCATCCCTGTCGGCCAGGGACTCGGCGACGATGCCGACCATGGTGGCGCGGTAGCCCTCGACAGAGAAGCGTGCTGCGGCGTCCTCGGCAGCCTGTCGTGCCAGCAGGGCGGCCTTGCCCGGGTGGGCCGCCAGGTCGCCCAGGGCCTGGGCCAGGGCAGCCGGTTCCTCGGGCGGGACCAGGAGGCCGGTCACGCCGTCAGTGACAACCTCTGCCAGGCCCTGCACCCGGGAGGCCACCAGCGGCCGCCCCGCGTGCATGGCCTCCACCGCCGTGTTGCCGAAGGGCTCCGCCCGGGAGGGGACGGTCACGACGTCGGCCGTCTCCAGCACCGGCCACGTGGGGTGGACGTAGCCGAGAAAGCGGACCTGCCCGGCCAGGTCCGGCTGCGCGGCCCGCCGACGCAGCTCCTCCTCGTACCACTCGTACCCGGGAAAGACGGAGCCGCACACGGTCAGGGAGGCGTCCGTGCCGCCGCGACGCAGCAGGGCCACAGCCTCCAGGACCACGTCCACGCCCTTGCGAGGAGACAACCGCCCCACCATGACGACATGGAGCGGTGAGTTTGCCTCACGACGACGCAGCGGTACCAGGGGCTCGGGTGGCCCCGCCACACCGTTGTGCACCACGGTGGTCCGGGAGGCCAGCCGGGGCAGGACCGACAGGAGCGCGTCCCGGGCAGCCGAGGAGTTGACCACGATCCTGGAGGCTGCGAGGAGCGGGGCGTTGAGACCGGAGCGGATGACCCGGTGCTGGGTGCTCTCCGCCTCGTGGACGTGGGCCAGGACCGGTAGGCCTGCGGCGCGCCCGGCCAGCGGCCACCACGGGAGCGTCACCGTGTTGGTCAGGACCAGGTCGGCTCCGCTGGTGCGGACCAGTCGGCGAAGACGGTCGGTCTCGACTGCGGCGTGGAGTCCCAGCGAGGTCAGCCCCCCTGCCGTGAGCAGGGCCTTGCGCAGCACCGTGAAGGGCGTGACGGCGACCTGCGCCCCGGCTGCGCGTAGGACAGGGCGCAGAGGGCCGTCGGTAGGAAGAGCCACCTTGACCGTGTGGCCGGCACCGAGGAGGGCTCGGACCGTCTCGACGAGCTGAAGGTCGGAGCCGTAGAGGTCCGGGGAGGGGTGGGCGACCAGGATCGTGCTCACAGGCTCCTCCTCCCGGTGCGTCGGCCGGAGGGGCGCATGGCTACGGGGCCGCCCAGCGCCAGGCGGAGGGCCAGGGACTCGTAGCGGGCGGCGACCTGGTCCCAGTCGTAGAGGCGGGCGCGGCGCTGGGCGGCCTGACCGCGATCAGCCTGGGCGCCGGGGTCGGACTCGGCGGAGGCCACCAGGGCGCTGACGTCCTCGGGAGTGCGCCAGTAGCGGCCGGTGTCTCCCAGGACCTCCCGGTTGAACCCGACGTCGAAGGCGTCGACGGCGGCTCCGGCGCCGATAGCTCGCAGCAGCGAAGGGTTGGTGCCGCCCACGGAGTGCCCGTGGAGGTAGACCAGCGCGCCGCAGTAGAGGGCGTCGAGCAGCTCCTGGTCCCAGACGCCGCCCAGCAGGCGGACCCGGGAGTCCGCCAGGGACCTGATCCGGGCGGTGTAGGCGTCGGCGTAGGGGGCGGAGCCGACGACGACAAGCGGCAGCCTGGCAGCAGAGCGCACGTAGCCCTCCACAATGAGATCGACATGGTTCTCTACCTCGAAGCGGGCGACAACCAGGTGGAAGGAGCCTGGGGCCAGGCCCAGCTCCGCCAGGCGGGAGGTACCTGTCCTGATCACAGGGGCGCCATAGGAGATAAGGTCAGTGGGTGCACCGAACTCCTGGGCGTAGTAGTCGGCGATGCCCTGGGCGTCGGCGATGAGGGCGTCCGAGAAGCGGACGGCAGCGGCCTCGGCGGCCCGGTAGTAGTGCCTGCCTGCGGTGCCCCACTTGCCTCGCTGCCACTCCAGGCCGTCAACGTGGGTGGCGACGGGCACGCGGGCAGCTCGTAGCGCCGGCAGGAAGGGGGCGTTGGCGGAGTTGAAGACGAAGGCCATGTCCGGGCGGGTACGCCGTAGCAGGTGGACAACTGACAGCGCTGTGTGGCTCAGCGTCTCCAGGCTGCGGCTTCTGACAGCCGGGAGCTCGACAAGGCGCATCCCCAGGTAGAACTGCGGCAGGGGTGTGGACGGCTCGGGGTTGCGGCAGTAGACGAGGACCTGGTGCCCTCGTGCCACCAGGCGTGCGCCGACCTCCTCGACGGCGGTCTCGAAGCCGCCGTAGCGTGCCGGGACACCGCGTGTCCCCAGCATGGCGATCCGAAGTCGGCCCGGGTCGGCCGCCCGGCGGGCACGGTGGGTGCGGGGGCGGAAGAGCGTGTGGGATGTCGTGGTCACGGTGGCCTTTCACGGGCGGGCAAGGAGCGTCGTCGGGCGGACGTGGGCGGCTGGTCGGGGCCGCCGAGGACCCGGCCAGCCTACCGATGGCGTGGCGGTCCCTGTGGACCGAGGTCTCCGGTCTCAGTGGTCCCCTGCTGTGGAGAGTCGTCGGCATGCTTGCTTACCCCCCGGTGCTCCTGTCATCCTGTACGAACTGAGCGCTGGGTCCTGGTGGCACAGGGCAGCGTCTCAGGATGTCCCCGGGCGCGCCCTGGGCTCCCACTCTTAAGGCGTTGGGGAGGGTCTGTCGGGTGCCAGCCTGTCCCAGGCTCCCCGCCTCCTCGAGCATGATCGGAGAAGCTGTGTCCCGTACCCTCCCTTGCCGTGCCTGGTCTGCGACTGCTGTTACAGCCGTTACTGCGCTGATAGCACTGCTTCTCGCCTGTGTCGCACCCGCTGTCCCCACTTACGCGGCGCCTGCGCAGCATGCGGGTCCGGGTGCGTGGCCTGGCCCCAATGTCCCGCAGGACCAGGAGGACGGGGCGCAGGCGGATGAGGAGGACCCGGCGGAGGCCCCGCAGGAGGATCCCCAGGAGGGGGTGAACCAGGAGGCGCCCGGGGCGGGTGCTGACGAGCTGCCTGCCACGGTGTCGGCGGATGCGTTGCCGACGGTGCAGGTTGATGGTGTGGTGTGGGACCAGGTGGTTGTGGGTGGCACGGTGTATGCGGTGGGGAGCTTCTCGTCGGCGCGGCCTGCGGGTGCTGCTGCGGGGGTGGGTGAGGTGGCTCGTGGCAACGTGCTGGCGTATGACATTGCCACGGGTGAGCTGCTGGACTGGGCTCCGGTGGTCAACGGGGTGGTGAACTCGGTGGACGCGTCGGCTGACGGGTCGGTGGTCTACCTGGGTGGTGACTTTACGTCCCTCAATGGTGAGGTGACGTGGCGTGTGGGGTCGGTGGACGCTGTGAGTGGGCGGCGGGTGCCGGTGGGTGCTTCGGCGAACGGGTCGGTCAAGGCGGTGGAGGTGTCTGCGGACGGGTCGACGTTGTACGTGGGGGGTGCGTTCACGCAGGTGAACTCCTCGGCCCGTCAGCGTGTGGCGGCGGTGGACCTGGCCACCCAGAGGCTCACCAGCTTCTCCCCGACTGTCGAGGACTATGTGGTGCGTGCCCTGACCGTCTCCCCGGACGGGGGCTCCGTGGTCGTCGGAGGCTCCTTCACCACCGTGGGTGGGCTCCAGTCGCCGGGACTGGCAGTGCTGGAGGCGGATGGCACCGCTCGCCAGCCGGGTGCTGGCCGGGTGGTCGGCGCCGGGGGGAGCAGGAGTGCCGTCATGGCTCTTGCCGGGGACGAGCGTGGCTTCTACGGGGTCACCTACTCCAGGACCGGGTCCTTCGAGGGCATGTTCCGGGCCAGCTGGGACACGGGCGACCTGGACGTCATGGCAGATTGCCACGGCGACTCCTACGACGTCTACCCGGCTGGGGACGTGGTCTACGTGGCCAGCCACGCCCACGACTGCTCCAACATCGGGGGCTTCCCGGACGCTGCGCCGAACCAGTACTGGCACGCCCCGGCCTTCACCAGCGATGCCACCGGGGAGACCCTGCCTACCACCGACACGAACTACTACGACTACTCAGGCCAGCCTGCGGCTACCAACCTGCACTTCTACCCCTCCTTCCAGATCGGCTCGTACACGGGGACCAGCCAGGCGACGTGGACGGTGGAGGGCAATGACGAGTACGTGGTCTACGGTGGGGAGTTCCTCTCGGTCAACGGCACCGCCCAGCAGGGCCTGGTCCGCTTCGCCCGTCGTGACATCGCCCCCAACCAGCAGGGTCCCGTGAACAAGGGCGGTGCCTACCCGCTGACGGCGTCCTCTGAGCAGGCGGGCCGGGTCGACCTGTCCTTCTCCACTAACTGGGACCGTGACGACCAGGCCCTGACCTATGCCGTCTACCGGGATGTCGACGCAGCTCGTAGCCTTGAGGACTTCCGCGCGCAGGAGCCGGTGTGGAGCCAGCAGGTGAGCTCCTCCTTCTGGCAGATCTCGACCCTGGAGGTGGCCGACGAGGTCGATCCTGGTAGTACTCACAGCTACGTTGTCGTCGTGTGGGACCAGTGGGGGGCCTGGACGCGCTCGGAGTGGGTGAGCCTGACGGCTGCCGAGCCGGAAGGCGGGGCGGCGGCGGACGCCGGTGAGGACGCTCCTGCCGGAGGCGAGGCGGGGGCGCCGGCGGGGGAGGAGCCGGCGGGCGCTGGTGCCGACGCTGACGACGCTGTCGACGGGCCGGTGGGCGGGGCTGGCGCTGGTGCTGACGGTGACGGTGCTGAGAGCCCCGACAACCGTGACCAGATTCGGGGTGGTTGGCGTGAGAACGGGAAGAGAGATAGATTCTAAAACAGTTGAGCACGCAATGACCCGCTAGGCGACGATGCCGGGCTGCGGTGCGGGAGCGGGGACGAAGGCAGTGTGGGGCGGCCGCTCTTGTGTGATAACTCACGCGGTGGTAGGTGGGTTTCTGTCGATGTGCGTTATCTAAGAGTTACAGATGTACTAATCTGCTGGGCAGCGGCCTGTGGCCGTGTCTCGTGAACGGGCAGCCTTCCGCTCTGGCTGTGCCACCATCTCCTTCTTCTCTGCCTGATCGGAGTAGCTCTGATGAGATACCACCGCGCCCGTGGTCGTACCCGCAGTCTTCTCGTGCTCGCGGCTGCCCCCTTCCTGACGGTGTCGCTCCTGGTCCCTGCGGCTCCTGCGCCTGCTGCCGACGCTGCGGCGGCTGTGGCCTCGCCCGAGCCTCTTCCGACCGTCCAGGTCAACGGCGTGGTGTGGGACCAGGAGGTGGTGGGTAGCACCGTCTACGCCGTGGGGAGCTTTGACGCGGCGCGCCCGGCTGGCTCCCCCGAGGGCGAGGACGAGGTCCCACGTGCCAACGCCCTGGCCTACGACATCGCCACGGGGCAGCTGCTGGACTGGGCGCCGACGGCCGACGGGGCCGTCAACGCCGTCGCGGCCTCCGCCGACGGGACGACCCTGTACCTGGGAGGCTCCTTCACCTCGCTCAACGGGGAGGCCACCTGGCGCGTCGGGGCGGTGGAGGCTGCTACTGCCGCCCGCAGGCCGCTGGCTGCCTCCGCCAACGCCACCGTCAGGGACCTTGAGGTCTCGCCCGACGGCACCACCTTGTACGTCGGTGGCGACTTTACCCAGGTCAACTCCTCAGCCCGTCAGCGAGTTGCTGCCGTGGACCTGGGGACGCAGACCCTCACCGGCTTTGCCCCCGAGGTGAGTGATCACGGCGTGCGCGCTGTGGCGGTGTCCGTGGACGGGCGGTCGGTGGCCATTGGGGGCTCCTTCACCGAGGTCAACGGGTCGAGCCGTCCCGGCGAGGGCATGGCCGTCCTGGAGACGGACGGGACGCTGCGGCCTAACCAGGTCAGCTCGGTGGTGAGCAACTCGGGCGACAGGTCGGGAATCATGAGCCTGGAGGCGGACGCCCAGGGGCTCTACGCTGTCTCCTACTCCAGGACTGGTGAGTTTGAGGGGATGCTCCGCGCGGACTGGGACACCGGTGAGATCACGCTCATGGCCGACTGCCACGGCGACTCCTACGACGTCTACCCGGCTGGGGACGTCGTCTACGTGGCCAGCCACACTCATGACTGCTCGAACATCGGAGGATTCGCGGACCTGGACAACGAGTACCGGCACGCTGTCGCCTATGCCGCCTCCCCTTCCGGGACCGTGCAAAGGAACCGGGTACCGGGATACGTGAGCTACGAGGGGAACCCGGCGACGACGCTTCTGGACGGGTTCCTGCCCCAGTTCCAGATCGGCTCGTACACGGGGACCTACCAGGCGACGTGGACGGTGGAGGGCAATGACGACTACGTGGTCTACGGCGGGGAGTTCCTCGCGGTCAACGGCACCGCTCAGCAGGGGCTGGTCCGCTTCGCCGCGCGCGGTGACGCGGGTGCGGGAGCTGAGGCCGACGCGGGTGCGGGTGATGCCGGTGCGGGTGATGTCAACGGGGGTGACGCTGCTGCGGATGATGGAGGCGGCGGGAACGACGGCGCGGACAATGACGGCGGCGACGGCAATGACGGCGAGGACAACGAGCAGGACGCCGAGGGTGCTGAGGCGGGGCGTGGACGCGGTGGTCGGCGCTGACGGCGCACGCAGTGAGCCAGGCGGTCGCCGGGCAGGGAGTCCTGATCGTGACCCGCGTGGTGTGACGTCCTGGCTGCGACGCCGTACGCTGCCACTCGTGTCACCATACCGAGCACCAGCCCGAGTGCCAGCCCTCCTACTTCTTGCCGCCGCTCCTGCCTTCCTCCTGACGGCCTGCTCATCCCAGGGCGAGGGCCGGGACTCGGCAACGGCCTCCGCCTCCTCCTCCGTGGCGGCGCAGGCCTCCGAGGGGGCCAGCAGCCCGGGGGCCTCCTCGGAGGAGTCGTCGGCCGCTGAGGAGACGCCCTCCCCGCTGGGGACCCCCGACTCGGCAGCACCTGAGGAGGACGTCGCCACGCCCGGGAGGTCCGGGGATGAGGAGGCTGTTGCCGCTGGGGACCTGTCTGCTGACCAGCTGGACGCGGTGACGACCGACGAGGCAGTGACGGTTGAGGACGCGGCAACAGTCTCGATCGACCCGATCACTGCCACGGACCTGGAGGCTGGCCCCGGTGAGATTGGCGGCCCCGGAGTTGTGGTTCCTGTCAAGGTGACGAATACCTCAGGTTCTGATCTCCCCCTGGCGGGCCTGGTGACAACCCTCACCTATGGCTCTGAGGGGGTGCCTGCCGGAGAGGTGGGACTGGCTTCCGACGAGGTCCCGGCGTCGTTGGCCCCGGGCGAGACGCTTGTCATTGAGCGAGCTTTTTCCGTCCCAGCCGAAGGGCTCGACAGCCTCCAGGTCGTTGTTGACCTGGGGGCCGACTACCCCGCAGCGGTCTTTGAGGGAGCCGCCTCCGGCTGAGCGGCCGCGCTGGCTTCCCTCGTGCCCGTGCTCGCTGGCTCTCAGGGACGCCTTCGGGGCGAGGGCCAGGACCTGGGGACGTCACCCCGTGACCGTCGGTCCTGTCCGGCGTGGTCGCGGGGTGACGTGTGGATGCGTACGGCGGGTTCTGGGTGAGGCGGCTCCGCGCTCTGTGGTCGTGGGGCGCTGGACGCGTCAAGGGCTCGACGCCCTCGCGCGCTGGCAGGTGCCGTCCTGCTGGGGGATCCTGCTGGAGGCGACGGTGTGCGGCACGACAGGGTTGGGCCACGGTGTCAGCAGCGCGCCAGCCAGGCGCTAGCAGGACGTCAGCAAGGTGTCAGGGACCTGGGGACAGTTGGGGGTAGGCCTGAGGAGAAGTGGTGATAACCACCAAGACGACGCGTGCGGCTTTGTCGTTGTACGCTTCTTCCGCGGCTCCCTCCAAGCCGCTCCAGGCGCCACTTCCCCAACGTGGCGTTTCCCTTCCTTCTGTGCCCATGAACAGCGTGAATGGAGAACGTGTGAGCGTCCCCCGCCCGGTGCGCAGCCTTGCCGCTGCCGCCTCTGCCTTGTGCCTTGGCGTTACTGCCCTTGTCGCCCCGGTCTCGTCCGCCGTCGCGGACGAGGTGTCCGAGCCTGCTGAGCCCGCAGCCATTGGCGGGGACCCCACCACGGTGTCGGCGGATGCGTTGCCGACGGTGCAGGTTGATGGTGTGGTGTGGGACCAGGTGGTTGTGGGTGGCACGGTGTATGCGGTGGGGAGCTTCTCGTCGGCGCGGCCTGCGGGTGCTGCTGCGGGGGTGGGTGAGGTGGCTCGTGGCAACGTGCTGGCGTATGACATTGCCACGGGTGAGCTGCTGGACTGGGCTCCGGTGGTCAACGGGGTGGTGAACTCGGTGGACGCGTCGGCTGACGGGTCGGTGGTCTACCTGGGTGGTGACTTTACGTCCCTCAATGGTGAGGTGACGTGGCGTGTGGGGTCGGTGGACGCTGTGAGTGGGCGGCGGGTGCCGGTGGGTGCCTCGGCGAACGGGTCGGTCAAGGCGGTGGAGGTGTCTGCGGACGGGTCGACGTTGTACGTGGGGGGTGCGTTCACGCAGGTGAACTCCTCGGCCCGTCAGCGTGTGGCGGCGGTGGACCTGGCCACCCAGAAGCTCACCAGCTTCTCCGCCCAGGTGGACAACCTCTACGTGCGGACCATCGTCACAGCTCCTGACTCCAGCGCAGTGGCTATCGGCGGGGCCTTCACCTCTGTCGAGGGCTCCGACAAGCCTGGGTTCGGCGTTGCGGTCCTGGAGAATGACGGGAGCCTGCGCCGGAACAACATTAGCTCGGTCGTGCGTAGCGCGGGAATCAACGCCTCGGTCATGGACCTGGAAGCCGACGAGCAGGGGCTCTACGGGGTGGCCTACTCCATGACGGGGTCCTTCGAGGGCATGTTCCGGGCGAACTGGGAGACCGGTGACCTGGATGTCATGGCCGACTGCCACGGCGACTCCTACGACCTCTTCCCCACCTCCGAGGTCGTCTACGTCTCCAGCCACGCCCACGACTGCCGTAATATTGGAGGCTTCCCCGAGCAGCGCCGCTTCCACAACGCCGTGGCTTACACCAACTACGCCACCGGCACCGTCGAGACCAGCTACGCCCGTGGCTACCACAGCTACCCGGGCCAGCCTGCGGCCACGAACCTGAACTTCTACCCGGAGTTCAAGCCTGGGACCATCACCCGCACCAACCAGGCGACGTGGACGGTGGAGGGCAATGACGAGTACGTGGTCTACGGTGGGGAGTTCCTCTCGGTCAACGGCACCGCCCAGCAGGGCCTGGTCCGCTTCGCCCGTCGTGACATCGCCCCCAACCAGCAGGGGCCTATGAACAAGGGCGGCGCCTACAAGGTGACGGCCAGCTCCTCGCGCGCCGGGGTGGTCACCGTCTCCTTCCCGGGTAACTGGGACCGTGATGACAAGACCCTCACCTACTCCGTCTACCGGGACACCCGGGACTCCGAGCCGATCTCGACCCAGACGGTGACGGCTGGCTACTGGGAGCTGCCTAACCTCAGTGCGACCGACGTCGTCGAGCCGGGCAGTACCCATCGCTACCGGGTGGTGGTGACTGACCCCTGGGGGGCCTGGACCCACTCGGACTGGGTAACAGTGACTGCTGCGGAGGGAGAGGCCCTGTCTGACTACGGGGCTCGTGTCCTGACTGACGGCGCGGCCCACTACTGGCCCTTGGACGAGGAGAGCGGCGAGGCTGCCCAGGACCTTGTCGCTGAGCGGGACCTGCGGCTCAGTGGCTCGAGCTACAGCTGGGGCGCGGAGTCCGTCCTGGGCTCGGGCTCTGCCCTGTCCCTCGCCTCTGACCGTAACTCCCAGAGCAGTGCCGCTACCGCTACCTCGTCGGTGGCGCCGACAGCCTTCTCAGTGGAGGCGTGGGTGCGTACCACCTCCTCCAGCGGCGGCGCGGTTGTGGGCTTCGGCTCCTCCGCCACGGGCAGCTCCGCCAGCTATGACCGAGTGGTCTACATGCGCAATGACGGGACGCTGAGCCTCATGCTCAACCCGGGAGCACCGAGCACGGTGACAACCTCCGAGAGCTACAACGACGGGCAGTGGCATCATGTTGTCGCCTCGCTGAGCCCCACCGCTGGTGCCACCCTGTACGTTGACGGACGGCTGGAGGCCTTTGAGTCCACCATGACCACCGGCCAGAGCTACACCGGTTTCTGGCGGGTCGGTGGGGACACCCTGGAAGGTGTCAGCGGCGCGCCCTCGACGCACTACATCGAGGCGGACGTTGACGAGGTCGCGGTCTACGGTGTCCCACTGGGACCCAGCCAGGTCGCTGCGCACTACACGCTGGGCTCCGGCAAGGAGGTGGCCCAGGATGAGGCCGACGCCGACGCCCCTGCCGTGGGGGACGTGCTCCTGGCCGACGACTTCGACCGCACTACTACCCGTGGCTGGGGCAGCGCCCCGACCGGCGGCCCCTGGAAGGTCACCTGGAACGCCCCGTCGTTCTCCACCGACGAGTCCCAGGGCCGTATCGCCATGGAGGGTGCTCGCTCGTCCTCCTCGGTGAGCTCGCAGGAGATCGACTCCACCTCGACCGAGACCGTGCTCGACTTCTCCCTGGACTCTGCGCCCGGTGGTAACGGAGCCTTTGTCTCCTATGTTGCTCGCGCCAATGACGCTGGCCGCTACCAGGCCACGATGCGTGTGGGCTCTGCCGGGGCTCCCGTTGTCACGGTAGCCAAGGTGGTCGGTGGGCTGGAGACCGCCCTGGGGACCATCGTCCTGGATGAGCCCTACACGGCGGGTCAGGACCTGCACCTGCGCCTGGTGGTCTCCGGTGAGGAGTCCACGACGCTCCAGGCCAGGTTCTGGGCCGGGGACACCGAGCCGCAGGACTGGGGGGTCGATGTCGTGGACACCGAGAAGACCCTCAACGAGGCCGGGACCGTGGGGATCACCACCTACATGTCCGGGTCAGCTGGTCCGGAGACCGTCACCCTGGCGGTTAGCAACCTCACCGTCACCCAGCACTGACGGCGCTAGCTGAGGCGGGCTAACTGACACGGTGCCAACTTTCTGACAGTGCTACCCTGCCCCTGGGTCCTGACAGCCCGGGGGCAGGGCGCGTCCCGCAGCAGTCGCGGTCGCGTCCTGCGGGTAGACGGAGGTAGCACTGGGGCACTACCGGGCCGGGAGGCCGCCGGGCAGGCTGTGGGTGCCACTCCACCGCGCTCAGGCCGCTACCCTGACTGGGTGGTGTCCTCCTCCGCCGGTGTCGCCTAGGTGCCAGGCCGCAGGATGGGCTCCGTGGGGTCCGGAAGCAGTCCCTGCCGCGCCTGACGCAGCAGTGTCAGCCCGTCGCGAGTCGCTGCTGCTGCTGTGCGCAGCGGCTGGCGCGAGCCCAGCAGCTGGCGCCGACCGCCGCGAAGCACGGTCTCGCGGGCAGCAGCCAGGGCGGTCACCGCCCAGCGCCGCTGGTGAGGACGGTCCAGGTGCAGCCCGGCATAGAGCAGCCGGTTGCGTATGTTGTAGTAGTAGTAGGTGTCCGACTTGGCGCGTGTACTGTGCTCCTGGGCGTGCGTGCCACCCTCGTCGTGGGTGGCTGTCGCGTCACGGGCCAGCACCAGGCTTCCTCCGGATGCCAGGACGCGTGAGGAGAAGTCAACATCCTCCCAGTACAGGAAGTAGCGGGCGTCAAAGCCTCCCACCGTCTCGAACAGCTCACTGGACAGGGCCAGGCAGGCCCCGGACAGCCAGGGATGTGTTCCCCCTGGCGGTACGGGCCTCCGGGAGCGGCGCGAGCGCATCGAGCCGTCAGCCAGGCACACCACCGCGCCGTCGGAGACGGTGCGGCCGCTGGAGTTGGTGAGGACCGGGGCCACCAGGGCACTCGGGTTCCCCGCTGCCCTGGTGGCCAGCCTGAGCAGGCTGGGGCGGTCGATGACAGCATCCGGGTTGAGCAGGACAAGCAGCTCAGCACCCTGGTCGAGGGCCTTCGCGGCGCCCAGGTTCATGCCCGCGCCGAACCCGAGGTTGGTCGGCGGCAGTACCGTGGACCAGCCGTGCTCCTCCGCCAGACGAAGGAGGGCGGTACGTGCCTCAGGGCTGGAGTAGCTGTCGACGACGACCACGGCCGCCTCCGGTGCGGCCTGGGCGACCTGGGCGAGGTTGCGGCCCAGAAGAGAGGCGGAGTCGTAGCTGACGACGATGATCGCCGTGCGTGACAGCAGCTGGGCACCCGAGGTGGGGCACAGGTGCGGGGGCCTCCAGGTCTTTTCTGTCGGCTGAGGCTCACGGGACGGCAGAGCGCTGGTACCGGTGGCCGTGCCCGGGGACAGGCGGCCGTGGTCGTCATGAGGGGCGGGCTGGGTAGTCATGTCACGAGCCTTCCGAGGGTATGGGGCACAGGGTGGCCCGAGATGCGGCCAGGACTGCCGGTGCCTGGTGCCGACGCGGCAGGGGCAGGACGAGTGTGTGCAGAGATAGTACCGTTGGCGGGTGCCGCCCAGGCTCCCGGCAGGGGATGGCAGGCGAGTCTCGCACTGGTGCCGGTGCTGGGTGCGTGCCACGGCCGCCAGCGGCGGGAGAAGCTAAGGGGAACCAGGAGGGACAGGGCGTGGTGGAGCCGACGCTGACCATTGCGATGCTGACGTACAGGCGCAACTCCTACCTGCAGGCGGTCCTGCCCCTGCTGGTGGACCAGGCGGCCAGTGTGGCGCCCTGGGCGCGTGCCCGGGTCCTTGTCGTCGACAACGACCCAGCAGCCGGAGCGCGGCCGGTTGTGGCGGCTGTGCTGGACGAGTACGTGCCCCAGGATCCTGTGGGTACTGTCGTCGGCTCCGTAGCCGCCACGACAGGCCGGGCAGGCGTCGGCGACGTGCAGGTTGAGCTGACCTACGTCCACGAGCCTGAGCCAGGTATCGTCGCCGGGCGCAACCGTGCCCTGGACGAGGCCTGCGACGACGACCTCCTGGTGTTCATCGACGACGACGAGACCCCCGAGCCACGCTGGTTGCCTGCCCTGGTGGCACAGTGGAGGACCACACGGTGTGCTGCGGTGACCGGGCCGACCCCGGCTGACTTCGCTGAGCCGCCCCCGCCGTGGGTGGAGGCCTCGGGGGCCTTCGACTCCTGGCAGGCGGAGGACGGCAGCCAGGTGGGTAGTGCTGACACGGGCAACCTCCTGCTCGACCTGGCGGTCGTGAGGCGTCTGGGGCTGCGCTTCGACCCCAGGTACGGGCTGACCGGGGGTGAGGACTCCCTGTTCACTCGGCAGCTGACCCGGGCTGGGGGCGTGATCCGGTTCGCCACCGGGGCGGTAGTCAGGAAGAAGGTTCCCCGGCAGCGGGCCACCCGGGCCTGGGTGCTTCGTCGTGCCTACCGCTCCGGCTCCTCCTGGGTGCGTGTGCGCGTGGACACGGCGGAGGGTGGGCGCCTCCCTCTGCGAGTCGCCTATGCTGCCAAGGGGACAGCCAAGGCGGCAGTGGACTGCCTGCGTGGCGCAGGTGCCCGGTTGCGGGGCGACCTGGCTGCCCAGGCCCGCTACGAGGTCTCCTCCTGCGGTGGGCTGGGAATGGTGGTGGGTGCCTGTGACGTGCGGGTGCGGGAGTACGGGCGGCCTGGAGGCCGACCCGCGCGACGGGTGGGGCGCTCCGCAGGAGGGGGCCTATGAGCGGCACAACAGCGGACGCACCCCGGTCGGCAGCCGTACTGACCGTGGCTGTCCCGACGTTCCGCCGTCCGCGTGAGGTTGCGCGTACCGTGGCTGCGGTGCGCGCCCAGCTGGGTGACGTGGTGCCCGGGTACGTCTCGCGTGCCGAGGTGCTCGTTGTGGACAACGACCCGGCGGGCTCGGCTCGTGAGGCTGTCGAGGAGCGTGTGGAGACCGTGCCCGGCTCAGGGAGTCCTCCCGGGGTGGTCCGCTATGTCATGGAGCCCAGCCCCGGGGTGGCTGCGGTGCGTAACCGGGCTCTGGAGGAGGCGCAGGACAGCGACCTGCTGGTGTTCATCGACGATGACGAGACCCCTGAGCCGTCCTGGCTGGAGTCCCTGCTGAGGCTGCGTGCCGCCACAGGCTGCCAGGCGGTTGCCGGGCCGGTGGTCCCTGACTACGAGGTCGAGCCTGACGCCTGGGTCGTCGCGGGGGGGTTCTTTGTCCGTCGGACCTGGCCCACGGGGACGGTCAGGCCGGTGGCGGCCTCCAACTGCCTGCTGCTGGACCTCAGGTTCGTGCGGGAGGCAGGGCTCGTCTTCGACGAGGCCTTCGGTGCGACCGGGGGTGAGGACACGCTCTTCACCCGTCGGCTCACCGACAGCGGTGGTGTCATCCGCTGGTGCGACGAGGCTCGTGTACGCGACCACGTCCCGCAGGCGCGGTTGGACCACCGGTGGATTCTGCGCCGTCAGCGCTCTCACGCCGCAACGGCGGTCCGTGTGGAGCTGGTCCGCGCCGGGGCGGGACTGCACGCGGGTATTCGCGGACGTGCCCTGCTCGGTGGCGCCCTGCGGGTCGGCGCTGGTGGTCTGCGGATGGTCGTCGGGCTCCTGCCGGGGCAGGTGCGGCACGCTGCCAAGGGTGCCCGGCTGGTGGCGCGGGGGCAGGGGATGGTCGGTGCTGGCCTTGGTCGCAGGAGTCACGAGGAGTACGGCCGCTCCTAGGGGCGGCTCGGGGGCACAGGGACAGGACGCCGGGCAGGCACGCTGGTCCCGACAGCCTTGCTCCGGCCCAGAGGGGCCTGCACCATCGCGCTTCCCAGGACCAGGGGCAGGTAGGCGGGCAGCACCGCCCAGGGGCCGACAAGCACGTTCTGGACGACGACAAGGCTGGCGACGCACAACCAGGGTGTCACGCGGAGGCTGCCCAGGTTCCGCACCATGGCGAGGACGGTGAGCCACAGGATAGTCAGCACCAGCGCCGCCCCCGGCAGGGAGCCGGCGACCCAGACGTCGGCCAGTCCGGAGTGGAGCTCGAAGCCGTTGCCAAACATGAAGTTCTCCACGTACCCGTTGGCAGGGTCGTATCCCAGGGCCGCCATGCCCTCCTTGGCGACGCGGACGTCCTCGTAGCGGGGCATGACCCCGGCACCGTAACCCCAGGGGCGGCTGAGGAAGAGCGCCCAGGAGCCTCCGAGCTCGGGGCGGGCGGCCAGGAGGAAGCCTGCGGGTCCCGAGGCCTGGGCCACGGTCCGTTCCTGGGCGTCCTCGCCCAGGGAGCCGGTGGAGGAGGCGAGCAGCACCCCCAGGACGGCAGCAGTGCCGACGGCGGACAGGGCCAGGACCTGGGTCAGCGCCAGGCGCCGAGGCTGGTCAGGCTGCCACCCCAGCCAGGAGGCGAGTGCCTGCCAGCACACGATCCCTGCGGTGACGACCAGGAAGGCTAGGCTTGAGCGCGCGTCCGAGACCAGGAAGGTGGCGGCCAGGGCGGCCAGGGCGGCCAGCTGGACCAGGCGCCCGTACCGGTCCGTGGCGGTAAGGACCACCAGGCTCACCGCCGCACCGACACCGAACTTCCACGGGTTCGGGGAGCTGCCTAGCAGACGCAGGGAGTCCAGCACCATGCCGCTGCTCAGGGCCAGGGCGGCGCTGCGGGTGCCTAGGCGCTGTGCCGCCCAGACGAAGGCGGCCACCGAGGCGGGCACGCCCAGGAGACTCAGGATGATGTTGCGCTGGGCGGAGGCCATGACGCTGAAGTCTGGGTCCACGAGCCATGACAAGGCCAGCCCGGTGAGGGCGGCCAGGACCGCTGTCACCAGAAGAGGGGAGAACAGGCGCTGGCGTCGTACTGCGGACCACGTCACGGGCAGTGCTGCCAGTGCCACACAGTCCGCCGTGGCCATGGACCCGACCAGCTCGCGACGGGTTCCGACCAGCACCATGAGGAGGGCTGCCAGGACCAGGACGTTCCTGCTCTGCAGACGCACGTGCTCGGCGAGGTCCTGGTGCCGCCGTGCCCGCGCCTGCCCACCCTGCGCAGGAACGGGGCTGTGCCCGGCAGTGCCCGGGCCTGCTCCCTGTTGTCGGGGTGCCCGGCCGTGCCGTGCACTCGTGACGAGAGTCATCCGGCTCGCGGCCGCCTGGTGGGGCCACCAGGGTAGGAGTCCTCTCCGGCGCGGGCAGAGCCCTCAGCGTCTCCAGCCCCTCTGGTGCTCCTGGCGTCCTTCTCCCCGTCCCTGGGCCGTCCCAGGAGCACTAGAGGGGCGATGGTGTGGGCCTCAGGGTCCCTGCGCTGGAGGACGTAGAGCAGCAGCGCCATCCCAGTACCGGCTGCCAGGCCCACGGCGGCGCCGATCATCGTCGTGCGTGAGCTGGGCAGGCTAGAGGGGGTCGAGGGCAGTGAGGCTGCGTCCAGGACGGCCAGCGTGAGTGTCAGGTCGCTGTTCTGGCTCCTCTCGGACAGGTCCCGGGCGGCGGAGTCCAGTGCTGCGACCTCGGCCTCGGCGATGGCCTGGGCCTGGCCGGGGTCGGAGTGGGAGGCCTGGATCTCAATGATGATCGTCTCCGTCTTGGTGGAGATGGTGACAGACCGGCGCACCTCGTCCTCGCTGAGCCCCGTGGCCTCGGCAACCTGGGACAGGGCGGCCTCCGAGGTCCCCATCTCCACGAGGGTGGGCATGATGTTCTTCATGTAGTTGAGGACGCTGTCATTGGTCTGGGAGGAGTCGGGTTGCTCGGTACCTACGTTCGCGCTCGCGGTCGAGGTGTACACCGGGGGAGTCAGCAGGCCGAGAGCAAGCCCCAGCACGGCGCCCAGGACGACGTGCAGGGCGACAAGAACAGCGTTCTTGCGCAAGGCGGCGACGACAGTTTCCGGGTCCATGGGCTCCGTTCCGGTGGTGGCTCCGCTGATGGCAGGAACAACCAGACTAGCGTGTGTGCGGTCAGTCTGCCCGGGACTGCCCGGAACGTTATGACGCCGCCGTGACGTCGTCGCTGCTGTCGGCTCCGTGGGCAGAGGCGTCGTCGGCCTGGAGCGTAGGGCCTGGTTCCAGCCTGCTCAGGCCGTTCCAGGCCAGGTTGACCACGTGGGCGGCGACCTCCTCCTTGCTCATTGTGCGGTTTCTCAACCACCACTGCGACGGTGTCGCGACCATTCCCACCAGCATCTGGGCGTATAGGGGGGCGGTGCGCGGGTCGAGCCCACGGGCGCGGAACCGGGAGGCCAGGATCCCGGAGACCTGGACAGCGACGTCGGCCAGCAGAGTGGAGTAGGAGCCTGCGGCCCTGTCTGAGCTGGCGGACAGGATGCGGAACCCGTCCGAGGAGCTCTCGATGTAGGTCAGCAGCGCCAGGGCTGCTCGCTCGGTGAGGACGGACGAGGACCGTGCGGAGCCGAGGGCCTCGGTGATCGTCGCGGAGACCGCAGCCAGCTCCCGGTCGACGATGACGGTGTACAGGCCCTCCTTGCCCCCGAAGTGCTCGTACACCACGGGCTTGGACACCTGCGCCCGTGCCGCGACCTCCTCAATGCTGGTGGCCTCGAAGCCCTTCTCTGCGAAGAGGCCCCGGGCGACGTCGATGAGCTGCTCCCGGCGCTGGGAGGCACTCATCCGGTGGGAGCGTTTGCCGTTTCTGGGGGACATGGGTCCATCATGCCGTTCCCTTTGCGTGACTTCACGCCTTCTCCGGGAGGTCAGACACCTGCCGTCGTGGAGCCGCGACAGCGCCGCGATGGTATTCCGGCCGCGACGACACCTGTGCGGCTCCGCCCGCATCCTGCTGCCTCCGTGAGACACTGTGCCCGCACGCCTCCCCAGAGGCGGCGTTCCGCCCTGGTGTAGTGGCAGCACGCAGGCCTTTGGAGCCTTGAGGCCCGGGTTCGAGTCCTGGGGGCGGAGCGACGTACCATATGGTCTGCCCAGGCTCGTCGGGCGCGGAAGGTGCTCGACGTGTGCCCTGGGTGCCCTAGGTACGCACAAGTAGTCAAGAGGCACGTCACAGGCGCGTCGCCAGCCAGTCATCCGTCCGGCGCACCGGGTTCCCGGCTGCCGGGCACCACCGAGGAGAGGACACGTGGCTTCTACCGCTCCCGCCGCCGTCATCGTCATGGCCGCTGGTCAAGGAACCCGCATGCGCTCGGCCACGCCCAAGGTACTGCACACCATCGGTGGCCGCAGCCTCCTGGGCCATGCCGTGACCGCTGCCATGGGCCTGGCTCCGCAGCACCTGGTCGTCGTCGTGCGCCACGAGCGCGACGCCGTCGTCGCCCACCTGGCCCAGGTGGCGCCGCAGGCCGTCGCGGTGGACCAGGACGAGGTCCCCGGCACCGGACGTGCCGTGGCCTGCGGGCTGGCGGCGCTGCCTGAGGACCTCACCGGAGGGGTCGTCGTCACCAGTGGGGACGTCCCGCTGCTGGACACCGCCACCCTGGAGGCGCTCGTGGCCCAGCACACCGACCGAGGCGACGCCGTCACCGTGCTGACCACTGAGCTGGAGGACCCCACCGGCTACGGGCGTGTCCTGCGTGAGCCAGACGGCGCGGTCGGCGCGATCGTTGAGGAGCGCGACGCCACCCCGGCCCAGCGGGCGGTCAGGGAGGTCAACGCCGGCGTCTACGTCTTTGACGCCGGGCACCTGAGGCAGGCTCTGGCGACGCTGGGAACCGACAACGACCAGGGGGAGGTCTACCTCACCGACGTCGTTGCCCACGCTTACCGGGCCGGGCGCCCCACCAGCGCCCTTGTGGTTGATGACCACTGGCTGGTGGAGGGGTGCAACGACCGTGCCCAGCTTGCTGGGCTTGGTGCCGAGCTCAACCGTCGTGTCCTGTCCGGCTGGATGGCCCAGGGGGTGGGGGTGGTGGACCCCGCGTCGGCCTGGGTGGACGTCACCGTGGAGCTGGCCCAGGACGTCCTCCTGGAGCCTGGCGTCCTGCTGCGTGGGAGGAGCCGCCTGGGTCAGGGCGTGCGTGTCGGGGCCTACGCGATCCTGGAGGACGTCGAGATACCGCCGGGGGCCGTCGTGCCTCCTTTCAGCCACCTGGGTGCTGATGACACCGCTGGTGAGCGCTGAGACCGGGGCGGGAGCCTGGCGGGCACCTGCTCGCGGCTCCCGCCGGCACCAGCGGCAGTGTGCGCCACTGCACGGCTGCCGCAGCACAGGTACGGCCACGCACCACAGCCGCGGCGGCGGCGAGAAGGGATCTATGTCATGACGGGCATCATCACCACCGGCGAGAAGCGGCTGGTCATCGTCTCCGGGCGGGCTCACCCCGGGCTGGCCCAGGGGGTCGCCGCAGAGCTGGGGACGGAGGTCCTGTCCTCCACCGCCTACGACTTCGCCAACGGGGAGACCTACGTCCGCTTCAACGAGTCGGTGCGGGGCTGCGACGCCTTCGTGCTGCAGTCCCACGGTGACCGTGTCAATGACTGGCTCATGGAGCAGCTCATCATGGTTGACGCCCTCAAGCGGGCCTCGGCCAAGCGTATTACCGTGGTGGCGCCTTTCTTCCCCTACGCCCGTCAGGACAAGAAGCACCTGGGGCGCGAGCCCATCTCGGCCCGTCTGGTGGCGGACCTGTACCAGACGGCGGGCGCGGACCGCCTCATGAGCGTGGACCTGCACACCTCCCAGGAGCAGGGGTTCTTTGACGGTCCCTGGGACCACCTGTGGGCGCAGCCTGTCCTGGTGGACTACGTGCGGACCCGGGTGGTCCCCGCCAACGCCACGGTGGTCTCCCCGGACGCGGGACGTATCCGTGTGGCCGAGCGCTGGGCCAGCGCCCTGGGCGGGACCCCCCTGGCCTTTGTCCACAAGACGCGTGACGTCACCTGCCCCAACGAGTCCGTGGCCAACCGGGTGGTCGGTGACGTGGAGGGGCGCTCCTGCGTCCTGGTTGACGACATGATCGACACTGGGGGCACGATCGCCAAGGCGGTCCAGGTCCTGCTGGGCTCCGGAGCCAAGGACGTCATCGTGGCAGCCACCCACGGCGTGCTCTCCGGGCCTGCGGTAGACCGTCTCTCCTCTTGCGGCGCGCGTGAGGTCATCGTCACCGACACGCTCCCGATCCCTACGGGCAAGCAGTTCGAGCAGCTGACGGTCCTGCCGATCGCCCCACTGCTGGCCCGCGCCGTCAAGGCCGTGTTTGATGACGGCAGCATCACCTCCCTCTTCGACGCCATGGGCGCCTAGCCGTCCCGGCCGGGCAGGCCGACTGGCTGGGTGGTCGCCCTGGCGCTCGCGGTGCCACGGGCACGGTGCCAGTCCGGGTGGATGCGGGGGCGTGGTGGGCCGGGATGTCTCACGGAGGTAGCGACGTATTTCTCCGCCTCCTGATGTCTGGGATCACGATACTAATAGGCTGTGGTCGGCAGGGGGATTCGTACTGTGAGGCCGGGAACGCATGGCGGACGTACGGCCCGTTATCTGGGCATCGGTTGCGTAAAATACTGTGTCCACTGGCTTCTAGCGTTTGTGGGTGGCGGGTGGGCCTCCATACTCTGGATTGTCATATTTCCCCAGGAGCAGTGATGCTCAGTCTCGAGAAAGTCTCGTCTATGAAGTCCAATGCCGTTGGTGCGGCGGTGCCCGGAAAGGGTGCCTTCCGCACAGGTACGTGCCTGGCCCTGCTGGCCATGGTGCTCACCCTGGTGGTCCCGGTAGTGGTACCCGTCCCCGCACACGCTGACGTCAACACCGGCATCAAGGTGTCCAACCTGGCACTGGCCAAGACCGACGCTTCGGAGAACCCGGAGTCCGGGCAGCTCGTCGCGGGCACATCCATCGCCCTGCTGACCTTCAGCTGGGACGCGTCCGAGGCCGGGCTCAAGGACGGGGACTCCTTCTCCGTCGGCCTGCCTGCCGAGCTGAACTTCCGGGTGCCCCAGACCCGGGCCTTCACCCACATGATCGACGGGCAGGAGACCGAGGTCGGTACCTGTGCGATCACGCAGACGACGATGACCTGCACCTTCAACGAGGTCCTGCCGGACCAGATCGCGAAGGGGTACAAGAACGTCTCCGGGGCCGGCAAGATCCAGACGCTGGCCGTCGCCGCCACGACCGAGGAGGAGCTCCCCTTCACCATCAACGGCTCCGAGACGGTCTCCGTGGACCTGCCCGCCGAGGGCGGGATCCTCGGGCAGGTGGCCAGGTACACTCCTGACGCCCTGACCAAGGGCGCCACCGGCATGTCCGAGCTGTCCACCGGGGTGACCTGGACCATCGGCTTCGGGGCCGAGAGGCTCCAGGAGGAGTACGCGGCCAACGGGCTCAACAGGGTCTTTGACGGCAAGACCGTCCACGAGATCGAGCTCACTGACCTCCTGGGCCCCGGCCAGTCCTTCCCTGAGGACCTGTCCAGGTGGCAGCTCATCCGGCGCAACTCCGCGGACCAGCCCGACCCGCAGACTGCCCGGGTAGTCCTGGCCAACGGCGCCGAGTCCTCCAGGACCACCGAGCTGGGCGAGTTCAGCGTCAAGGTGGTCTACGGCCAGGAGACCGACTCCGGCCAGAGCGCGCGGATCGTGCTCACCGGCCCCTTCGCCCCCAGCAGCAACTACCAGTTGATCTACACCGCCGCTGTCACCGCCGAGGACGGCAAGGCCGTGCCCGGGTTCCGCTACGAGAACTACGTGGCTATTGACGGCACGACCTTCGAGCGGGACGCGTCCAGGTCCTTCCTGGACTCCTTCTCCCTCACCGTCACCATGGAGGCCGGCTACGGCACCTTCTCCCTGGACAAGTACCTGACCGGTCCCGCCTCCGACCACGTGCCCGCAGGCTCGACCTTCACCGTCAACCTGGCCTACGAGCTGCCCAACGGCGCGACGCAGGACAGCTACCCCGGCTGGACCGCTCCGGGGACCCTCAACGACGCCAGGACCGGTGGCACCGCCTCCTTCGAGGTCACCATGGGACGCAAGAACGTCTTCGTGGGCCCGGACCCGTCGGTGACCTTCCCCGCCGGGACCGTGGTGACCCTGACCGAGGCCGCTCCCTCCATCGCCCTGCCTGAGGGCTACAGCTGGGGCGAGGGCCTGTTCGTGGTGGGTGGGGTCCCGACCAGCAGCCTGACGATCCGGGACCAGCAGGTCCTGGGTGCTGAGCTGACCAACGTCGTCAAGGCCGACCCCTCCACCTTCGAGGTCGTCAAGACCGTTGACGGTGCCCCGGGCGCGGAGTCCAAGGACTACTCCTTCACCTACACCTGCTCCGACGGCACCGAGGGGACCCTGACAGCCAAGGGTGACGGCCAGCCGGTGCGCGCCACCGACTCCTTCGAAGTCGGCACCACCTGCACCGTCGCCGAGTCGACCGACTCGGCCGAGATCAGCGGCTACGACCTGGAGGCGCCCCTGTCCCAGCGTGTGCGTGTCACCGCCGGCACCACGGTGGTGGCCCAGGCCTCCTTCACCAACACCTACACCGCTCGTACGGGCACCTTCACCATCGCCAAGACGGTGGCTGGTGACGGTGACTTCTCCGGTGACACCTTCGCCTTCGACTACACCTGCTCCGAGGGCACGACGGGCAGCCTGGAGGCTCCCGGTACCGGTGAGGCGGTCAGCGGCCCCGAGCTTCCCGGGGGCACGACCTGTGAGATCAGCGAGGACGCCCAGTCCGCGGCCCGGGAGGGGTACTCCGTGGACTCTGAGCTGTCGGCGTCCACAGTGACCATCTCCCAGGACGCCCCGGTGGCCGTGAGCGCCACCAACACCTACTCCCAGGACACGGGCACCTTCTCCGTGGCCAAGTCCGTGGCTGGTGACGGTGACTTCTCCGGTGACACCTTCGCCTTCGACTACACCTGCTCCACGGGTGAGAGCGGCACCCTCCAGGTCCCGGCCGACGGGACCGCGGTGACATCGCCTGAGCTGCCCGCAGGCGCCCAGTGCGAGGTGAGCGAGCAGGAGGGCTCCGCCGCCAGGCAGGGCTACTCCGTGGACACCGGGCTCTCCGCGACCCAGGTGACCGTTGTCGCCGGCGAGGACACGCCCGTGAGCGCCACCAACACCTACTCCCAGGACACGGGCACCTTCTCCGTGGCCAAGCAGGTGGTCGGCGACGGTGACTTCGGGGGCGGCTCCTACTCCGTGACCTACCAGTGCGTGCTGCCTGACGGCACCACGCAGACCGACACGCTCAGCGTCACCGGTGGTGCCACCGTCAACGGCCCGAGCCTGCCCGTGGGCACCCAGTGCACGGTCAGCGAGGAGGACGCCTCCCAGGCCGGGTACGCACTGGCGACCAGCACGACGGTGGAGGGCCAGACCGGCTCGTCCTTCGCCATCGCCAAGGACGCCACCACCGCGGTGGTCCTCACCAACACCTACACTCAGTTGACCGGAGGCTTCCAGGTGGCCAAGACGGTTGAGGGCGACGCCTCAGCCAAGGCCCCCCAGGAGTTCGTCTTCGACTACACCTGCACCACCGAGGACGGGTCCAACCCCTCCGGCGAGGTGAGGGTCAAGGCTGGCGAGTCCGCGCAGGTGGG
The DNA here is from genome assembly GCF_004010955.1 of Actinomyces wuliandei. NCBI lineage: Bacteria > Bacillati > Actinomycetota > Actinomycetes > Actinomycetales > Actinomycetaceae > Actinomyces > Actinomyces wuliandei. The sequence continues at coordinate 2,620,777 of NZ_CP025227.1, read as the reverse complement.
GGTCCCCGTGGGTGAGTGTGTCGTCACCGAGCGCGCTGCCGACGTGGATGGGGCTGACCGCTCCACCACCGTCACCGTGGACGGCTCGGCCGTCGAGGGCGAGCAGGCCACGGTCACGGTGAGCGAGGGCTCCGGCGTGGCGGTGGAGGTGACCAACACCTACACCGCGCACCGGGGCACCTTCTCGGTGGCCAAGAAGGCTGAGGGCGCTGAGGTCAGCGACACGGAGTTCTCCTTCTCCTACACCTGCACCGACGGCTCCCAGGGCATGCTGAGCGCCAAGGCGGACGGTCAGGTCGTCGAGGCTGAGCAGACCTTCCCGGTGGGCACCGAGTGCACCGTGACGGAGAACGAGGGCGCCGCCCAGGTGGAGGGCTACGACCTGGCCGCGTCCGGGGAGCAGGAGGTGGCTGTCACGGCCAAAGGCGAGGTTGTCGCCACGACCTTCACCAACACCTACACGGCCCACACCGGCACCTTCAGCCTGACCAAGGTTGCCACCGGCGCGGACGACGAGATCGCGGACAAAAAGTTCTCCTTCTCCTACACCTGCACCGACGGGTCGGAGGGCACGCTGAGCGTCAAGGCGGGCGAGACCGTCAGCCCTGACAAGCAGCTCCCCCTGGGGACCACGTGCACGCTGGTCGAGGACACCGAGGCGGCCGGGATTGACGGCTACACGCTGACGGGTCCGTCCAAGGAGTCCCTGACGGCTCCGATCGTCAACAAGGACCAGGTGGTGGCGCTGAAGGCGGTCAACACCTACGAGAAACCGGAGCCGAAGGAAACCGACCCCTCGCAGGAGCCGACTGAGGACCCGAGTGAGGAGCCGACTGGGGAGCCCACGGACGGGTCGAGTGCCTCGGCTGCTGCGAACGCCTCGTCCGGTGTGGCTGGTGTGACCACTGGCTCGGCAGATCCTGGGAAGACCCAGGCGAGCTCCGCGGCCCGGCCCACGGGCTCCCTGGCCAGGACTGGTGCCACGGTGCTGCTCCCGGTCGCCGTCGCCCTGGCAGCAATTGCCGGAGGGGTCGCGCTCCTGCGCCGCCGCCGGTCGTGACGCCCGCCCTGTGAGGACGACCGCGCGACCACCTGCGGGCCCAGGACCGTGACCCAGGCACCCTGGCAACGGTACTGAGCCCCACACCAAGGAGGGGGCCGCCCACCACCCACCGGTGAGCGGCCCCCTCCCGTCTTTGTGCTGCCACGTCACGCGCTGTTGCGGTCGGCACAGGGGGCCTCGCACAGGGGTCCTCGCAGGGCCAGCCTGGGGTCTTGCGCGACGCCGTCCGCACGGGGAGTCTTAAGGTGCCTCCACGGGCAGCGCGTACCGGCAGGACGTACGGGTAAAGCGGTTAAAGGAGACCCAGACATGGAGTACACGACCCTCGGCGCCACGGACATCACCATCCCCAGGCTGTGCATCGGTGGCATGAGCTTCGGGGAGGTCTTCCCCGACACCCACCAATGGGTCATCGACCAGCCTGCCACCCAGGAGGTCATCGCCCGGGCGCTGGAGCTCGGTGTCAACTTTATCGACACCGCGAATGTCTACGCCCGGGGCACCAGCGAGACTTTCATCGGGCAGTCGCTGCGCAACCTCGGCGTCGGCCGTGAGGACGTGGTGCTGGCCTCCAAGGTCTACTTCAACGAGGGGCACCTGTCGCGTGAGGCCATCGAGCGTGAGATCACCGGCACCCTGGAGCGCCTGGGCACTGACTACCTCGACCTTTACATCATCCACCGCTTCGACTACGACACCCCCATTGAGGAGACCATGGAGGCTCTCCATCGGCTTGTTGCCGACGGGCGCGTGCGGGCACTGGGTGCCTCGGCCATGTACGGCTACCAGCTCCACACCATGCAGGTGGTGGCCGACGCCAGCGGGTGGACCCGGTTCTCCAGTATGCAGAACCATTACAACCTGCTCTACCGCGAGGACGAGCGTGAGCTCATCCCCGTGTGCCGCCAGTATGACGTCTCGCTGACCCCGTACAGCCCGCTGGCCTCCGGCCACCTGACCCGCCCGACCTGGGACTCCGACTCGGTGCGCTCCACCACGGACACGGTGATGCGCAGCAAGTACGACGGTGGGCGTGAGGTGGACATGCCGATCGTCACCCGGGTGGCTGAGGTGGCGCAGCGTCGTGAGGTGGCCATGTCCGACGTGGCACTGGCCTGGCACTGGGCCAAGGGCGTGGCTGCACCGATCGTCGGCTGCTCAAAGCCGAGCCGGGTCGATGACGCCGTGCGCGCCCTAGAGCTGGAGCTCAGCGAGGAGGATGTGGCCTACCTGGAGGAGCCCTACCAGGCCCACGAGCTCGTCGGCCCCATCCCGCACGGGGCCTGAGCGGTACAGCCCACCTGATTGCTGCACATCTTCGGGTCCGTCTCGGACGCTACTGAGGTCCTGCTCCGCGCAGTGGCGTCACTCTGCTGACAGGTGGTAGGTGGAGACGTCCTGAAGATGTGCGGCCAGGGTGGGGAGGGGTGTCCACACGCTCGGCCCCGGAGCGAGTGCCCCTGGTCCCTGACGGGCCTACACTCTGCGCCGTGCGCCTGACCGCCCTCCTTCCCCCGCTGCTGACCGACCCGGAAACCGTCCGGACCGTGCGTGCCGCAGCCGCGCCCGTGCGCGGCGAGCACAGCCTGGTCGTGGCCGCCGGAGCCCGGCCCGCTCTCCTGGCCGCCATGGCATTGGGTGAGGACGGCGTGGCCGCAGCGGCCGGGCAGCCGCTCCCCGCAGGTTCCGCTGGCACAGGCTCTGCCCACACACACGCGGCAGTCGGCCCGGCTGACGCCACTGGTGCCACCCACCCACCCGGCAGCACACCCCTGCTGGTGGTCACTGCCACCGGACGGGAGGCCGATGAGCTCGCCGCTGCCCTGCGCTGTTATCTGCCGGACCCCGACGTGGCTGTCTTCCCCGCCTGGGAGACTCTTCCGCACGAACGGCTCTCGCCGCGCTCGGACACCGTGGCCCGCCGCCTGACCGTCCTGCGCCGCCTAGCCCACCCCGAGGACGGTGAGCCCGCGACGCCCGGCGGCACCTCTGCCGGGCAAAGGTCTGGGGAAGGAGGCGGAGGCGAGCCCGCCCAGCCCGTCCACGGCCGGGCCGACCCGCCGACGGCTCCGCGCGGCCCCGTGCGCGTCCTGGTGGTTCCCGTCCGGGCTCTCCTGGCCCCCGTCATCGCGGGGCTGGGCGACCTGGAGCCGGTGCACCTGGCCCCCGGGCTGGCCACCAGCCTGGAGGACGTGGCCCAGCGCCTGGAGGCAGCCGCCTACACGCGCGTAGACATGGTGGAGGCCCGTGGCCAGTACGCGGTGCGTGGCGGCATCCTCGACCTGTTCCCACCTACCGAGCCCCGTCCGGTGCGCGTGGACTTCTTTGGCGACGAGGTCGAGGAGGTCTCCTCCTTCGCCGTGGCCGACCAGCGCACCATTGAGGTACTGCCCTCGGTGACCGCCACCGCCTGCCGCGAGCTCGTCCTGACCCCACAGGTGCGCCAACGTGCCCACGACCTGACCGACTCCGTGCCCGGAGCCGCCGACATGCTGGACAAGATCGCTCAGGGGATCGCGGTGGAGGGCATGGAGTCACTGGCCCCGGTCCTGGTGGACCGGATGGTCCCCCTGCTGGAGCTGGTGGGGGACCGGCTGACCGTCCTGCTGGAGCCCGAGCGGATCCGTAAGCGGGCAGAGGACCTGGCGGCCACCACCACTGAGTTCCTGGCCGCCGCCTGGACCTCGGCCGCCTCCGGAGGCACCGTGCCGGTGGACCTGTCCGCTGCGGCCTTCGCCCACCTGGGTGAGGCGCGTGCCCTCGCCCTGGGCTCCAACCTGGGGTGGTGGGCGCTCACCTCCTTGCCGTCGGGTCCCGACGACGAGCAGCTGGCGCTGGTCGATCCCCGCACCTATCGGGGAGAGCTGGACACAGCGGTCAAGGACCTCGGCGAGATGGCCCGGCAGGGCTGGAGCGTCGTGGTGGCGACTGACGGCCCGGGGCCGGGGCGCCGCATGGCCCAGCTGCTGGCTGACGGCGACGTTCCCGCCCGTGTCGTCACCCACCTCACCCAGCCTGAGGAGCTGGGCTGGCAGGACACGGGCGAGGGCGGCACCGGAGACGGCGTGGTCCGGGTCACCCAGGTCTCGGCCGGGCACGGCTTCCTGGCTGAGGGGCCGCGCCTGGCCCTGGTGGCTGAGTCCGACCTGACCGGGCGGGCACCTGCCGCCCCGAGCCGGCGGCGTACCCTGCCTGCGCGGCGCACCCGGCGCAGCGTGGACCCCCTGTCCCTGCACGCCGGCGACCTGGTGGTCCACGCCCAGCACGGGGTGGGGCGTTTTGTGGAGCTGACCCGCCGCAGCGTGGGCACCGGCCGGGCAGGGAAGGCGGCAGCCAGCCGGGAGTACCTCGTCATTGAGTACGCCTCCACCCGTCGTGGCCAGCCCGGTGACCGCCTCCTGGTGCCCACTGACGCCCTGGACCAAGTCACCAAGTACGTCGGTGGGGACAACCCGGCGCTGAACAAGATGGGGGGTGCGGACTGGCAGAGGACCAAGTCACGTGCCCGCAGGGCGGTGCGTGAGATCGCCGGTGAGCTGGTGCGCCTCTACGCCGCCCGCTCGGCCACCACGGGCCACGCCTTCTCCCCGGACACCCCCTGGCAGGCCGAGCTGGAGGAGGCCTTCGCCTACACCGAGACCCCTGACCAGCTGGCCACCATTGACGACGTCAAGGCGGACATGGAGAGGACCCAGCCCATGGACCGCCTCGTGTGCGGGGACGTCGGTTACGGCAAGACCGAGATCGCTGTGCGCGCTGCCTTCAAGGCCGTCCAGGACGGCAAGCAGGTGGCCGTCCTGGTCCCGACCACCCTCCTGGTCAGCCAGCACGCGGAGACCTTCACCGAGCGTTACGCGGGCTTCCCGGTCACGGTCAGCCAGCTCTCCCGTTTCCAGGATGCGGAGGAGTCCAGGAAGGTGCTGGAGGGCCTGGCCTCGGGCGCTGTTGACGTGGTGATCGGCACCCACCGTCTCATCACCGGCCAGGTGCGCTTCAAGGACCTAGGCCTGGTCATCATTGACGAGGAGCAGCGCTTCGGGGTGGAGCACAAGGAGACGCTCAAGGCCCTGCGCACCGACGTGGACGTCCTGTCCATGTCCGCCACGCCCATCCCACGCACCCTGGAGATGGCCGTCACCGGCCTGCGGGAGATGTCGACCCTGGCCACGCCGCCGGAGGACCGCCACCCGATCCTCACCTACGTGGGTCGTTACGAGACCAAACAGGTCAGCGCCGCGATCCGGCGTGAGCTCCTGCGTGACGGCCAGGTGTTCTTCGTCCACAACCGGGTGGAGGACATTGACGCCACCGCCGCCCGGCTGGCCGAGCTCGTCCCCGAGGCCCGTGTCGCCACAGCCCACGGCCAGATGGGCGAGCAGCGCCTGGAGCGCGTCATCGACTCCTTCTGGCGCAAGGAGATCGACGTGCTGGTGTGCACCACGATCGTCGAGACCGGCCTGGACGTCACCAACGCCAACACGCTGATCGTGGACCGCGCCGACCGCATGGGCCTGTCCCAGCTCCACCAGCTGCGCGGGCGGGTGGGCCGGGGCAGGGAGCGGGCCTACGCCTACTTCCTCTACCCCTCCGACAGGCCCTTGACCGAGACTGCCCTGGAGCGGCTGCGCACTATCGCCTCCAACGCTGACCTGGGAGCCGGGATGCAGGTGGCCATGAAGGACCTGGAGATCCGTGGTGCGGGCAACCTCCTGGGAGGGGAGCAGTCCGGGCACGTCGCCGGAGTGGGCTTCGACTTGTACGTGCGCATGGTGGCTGAGGCCGTGGACACCTATAAGAAGTCCCTGGTCGGCAAGGGGGGCGTCCTCCCCGGCCAGGTTGGTGACGTCTCCGGTGCAGCCGGGGACGACCCGGGGGACCTGGGGGACGCTGAGCTTCGGGTAGAGCTGCCCGTGGACGCCACTGTCCCGGAGGACTACATCCCCCACGAGCGGCTGCGCCTGGAGGCCTACACCAGGTTCGCCGCAGCCCGTACTGACGCCGAGGTCGAGGACGTGCTCGAGGAGCTGACCGACCGCTACGGCCCGGTGCCCGAGCCCACGCGCCTGCTGGCTGCCCTGGCCCGGCTGCGCGCCCTGGCAGCCCGGCTCGGGGTCGCCGAGATCGTCGCCCAGGGCAAGTCGGTGCGGTTTGCCCCGGTCAATCTCAACGACTCCGGGCGCACACGGGTGGCCCGCCTCTACCCGGGCACCGTCGTCAAGCCCGCCACCCGCACGATTGTCGTTCCTGCCCCGGGGGCCTCGGCCCGCATGGGATCGAGCGCGGTCGGTGGGGAGGAGCTGCTGTCCTGGGCAGAGGTGCTGCTGCACGCCGTCGTTGAGGGTGACGACTCCTACGAGACGGAGGCAACCCGGTACCGGCGCCGTTGAGCGGGAGGGGCGGCTGACCTGGCTGTCTCTGCGGCCCGGTGGTGGCATGGGGCTGGAGTCGATCCTGGTCCTGGGTGCCGCCGGAGGGTCCGTGCCCGGCTCGCCTCAGCTCGGTATCCGGCATCGGAGCACGGCTCACCTCCCGCCCCAAAGCTGCATTACAATGACAATCACGGTTGTATGATGGCGATAGTTTTGACTTCTGGTCGTGAGGTTGACGACGCCCGCACCCGTTCCATCGGCTCGCGAGCGCCCGGGGAGATGGGCAGGTGACAACGCGGCTGCGGCCTGGTTGGAGGATGGTGACACTAGCGGTTTGCCACGCTGCTGCTCTGGGATTTAGGACGGTGTGATTAGATAGGCGCCCGGTTCTGTCCGCACGAGTCTGACCGCGCGAGCGGCCTCCCTGCCGGCCTCGACCAGGCCCCAGCCCGTCCCAGATTGGAGCACTATGAGGATCTCGTCCTTGAGGGTCTCGCCCTCCCAGCCCGTCGCCCGCCCTCGTGCGGTGGCCCGAGGCGTGGCGGCGTGCTTGCTGGCGCTGGCTCTCCTGCTCACCATGCTCACCGCCCTGACGGCTCCAGCGCGCGCGGCACAGAACCTTGATATCGACGTCACTGTCACCTCCCTGGACAAGTCTGACGCCAACGGCAACGTCCAGTCGGGCTTCCTGCGGGTGGGCGACGTCGCCAAGCTGGCCTTCACCTGGGACGCTGGCGACACCGACGTCAGCAGTGGGGACTACTTCAGCATCGACCTGGGGAACGCCTTCAGGAACCGCGAGTACCCCAGGACCAACCCGATGACGGTGACGGTGGGTGGCCAGCAGGTCACCATCGGCTCCTGCCAGCTTCAGGAGCACACCATCACCTGCACCTTCAACGATGAGGTCGAGACCATCAAGGAGCAGGGAGGCTCCCTCCTGCGGGGCTCCGGGGAGGCCCTGCTCATTGCCGCCCAGGTCGTGGAGGCCGAGACTGTCGACATGGACCTCAACGGCACCACCACCGCCGTGGACCTGCCCGGGACGGGAGGCATCCTGCCGCAGGCGCAGCCCACCTACCGTCCGGCGGCCTTCTCCAAGGTGGCTACGCCCCTGGCAGCAACCTCCACCACCGTGCCGTGGAGCATCACGATGGGCGCCGCCCACCTGGAGTCGGTCCTGCCCGGGTTCGTCGCTGACGGGACCACTGAGTCCACCGTGGTCCTCACCGAGGAGGCCGGTCCGGGCCAGGCCTTCGTGACCAATCTGAACAGCTGGGTCTTCCGCCGGGCCTCCTCCGCGGAGTCGGCGACCTCCCTCAACCTGGTCAACGCTGCGGGCCGGGTCTACAACTCGCCGGGTGAGGACTTCACCTACACCGTCGAGTTCAACGACGACGCCACCGTGGCCACCATGACGATCACCGGCATCTTCCAGCCGGACACGAACTACAGCCTCAGCGCACCAGCGAGCATCAACAGCGGAACGGCCGTGGAGGGCGTGATCTACCGCAACTCCGTCACCCTGGAGGGCGCTGACGTCACAGCCAACGCCGAGCGCTACTACACCGACTCCTTCAAGATCGCCGTCGAGCTGGCCAATGGCTTCGGCGGCTTCGAGATCACCAAGTACCTGGACGGCCAGGCCCTCGACGAGATCGCTGCTGGCACCACCTTTGACGTGGACGTGGCCTACACCCTGCCCCAGGCCGCCAGCGAGTACACCGGCTGGACCCCGCCAGGCACCCTGGCCGATGACGGCCTCACCGGCACCACCACCCTGACGGTGACCATGGGGAAGGTGACGGTCTACCCGGGCTCCTTCCCCGCAGGGACCCAGATCACCCTCACTGAGGACCCGGCTACCGCCTCCCCGGACGCCTCCGCCTACCAGTGGGGCGACCCGGTGTTCCGGATCGGCAACCGGGTGACAGACACCTTCACCGTGGGCAACCGGACCTCCACGGCGCTGGGCCTGACCAACACCGCAGACTACAAGCCGGGCACCCTGGCGGTGGCCAAGACCGTCACCGGCCTGGAGTCAGCCGCCCCCAGGACCTACTCCTACAGCTACACCTGTGGGGGCCTCACGGGCACCATCAGCAACGTCCCCGGGGACGGGACCCCCGTCGAGGCGGATGCCACCATCCCCGCAGGCACGGAGTGCACCGTCACCGAGGATGTGGACGCCGCAGCCATGGACGGCTATGACCTGGCAGCTCCCGACCCGGTGACCGTGACGGTCCTCCCCTCCGAGGAGGCGGTGACCGAGGCGGCCTTCACCAACGCCTACACCCGCCACACCGGGACCTTCTCAGTGGCCAAGCAGGTCGGCCCTGAGGATGTCCCCTTCCTGACCGACACCTTTGACATCGGCTACACCTGCACCACGCCAGAGGGCGAGGAGGTCTCCGGCACCCTCCAGGTGACCGGTGGCGGTTCCGCTGTCGGTGGCCCCACCCTGCCGGTAGGGACCACCTGCAGCGTCAGCGAGCCGGAGGAGACCACTCAGCGCGACGGCTACAACGTCTCCACCCTCATCACGGTTGACGGCACCGAGGGCTCCCAGCTGACGATCGCCAAGGACACCACCTCCGAGGTCAGCGTCGTCAACGCCTACACGGCGCTGACCGGTGGCTTTCAGATCTCCAAGGAGGTCACCGGTGACGGCGCCGGCCTGGCTGACTCCCAGACCTACGTCTTCACCTACACCTGCACCGGGGGTAACGGAACCACGACCACGGACACGGTCGAGCTGGTCTCCGGCGCCACCACAGCGGTCACTGACGTGCCGGTGGGCAGCTGCACCGTGAGCGAGGCCGACGCCTCCGTGGACGGAGCGGACCTCACCACCACCTGGAGCGTGGACGGGGAGGAGGTTGACGGCGAGGTCACCTTCGACGTCGCCGACGGGGCCACCGCAGTGGTCCAGGCCACCAACGACTACACGGTGCACCGCGGAGGCTTCTCTGTGGCCAAGGAGGTCACCGGTGCTGAGGAGGCGGACCTGTCCGACAAGGAGTTCGGCGTCACCTACACCTGCACGGACGGCAGTACGGGCATGCTCGCGATCGGGGCGGACGGGCAGTCCGTCTCCGGCCCGCAGGTGCCGGTGGGCGCCGAGTGCACTGTCAGCGAGGACACCGCCTCCGCCTCCCTGGCCGGGTACACCCTGACCGCCCCGGAGGACCAGACGGTGACGGTGGAGGCCCGTGACCAGGAGACGGCGCTGACCCTAACCAACGCCTACACCCGTCAGACCGGTTCCTTCGCGGTGAGCAAGGCCGTGGATGGGGACGGGGCTGCTCGGGCGCCGCAGAGCTTCTCCTTCACCTACACCTGCACCGGCACTGACGGGAGCGCGACCACCGGCACGGTGGAGACCGTCGACGCTGGCAGTGCCGTCGTCAGTGACGTCCCGGTGGGCCGCTGCACCGTCAGCGAGGAGGACGCCTCCGTGGAGGGGACGGACCTGCTCACCCAGGTGGTCGTGGGCGGGGAGCCAGTCGCGGCTGAGGAGACCTCCTTCGCCGTGACTGACGGCGGCATGGTGGCCGTGGTGGCCACCAACACCTACACCCTGCACCGAGGTTCCTTCTCCGTGACCAAGGTCGTCGAGGGTCTGGAGGAGGATGCTGAGGGCACCGAAGGCCCTGGGGACCCCGACGCGCAGGCTGCGCCCAGGGACTACCTCGTCACCTACACCTGCACCCTTCCCGAGGACGCCGCTGACGCCGAGGGTGGTGCTGATGAGGGGGTGGTCAGCGACGAGGTCACCGTGCCTGCGGGCATGACGGTGACCAGTCCGGCCCTGCCGCTGGGTACGGAGTGCACGCTGTCTGAGGACGCTGACTCCGCCCAGGTCGACGGCTACACCCTGGAGGTCCCAGAGGACCAGGCTGTCACGATCACCACCCAGGACGCCGTGGAGGAGCTGACCGTCACCAACACCTACACCCGGGATGTCGAGCCGACACCGGAGCCCAGCGAGAGCCCGGCACCGCAGCCCAGTGAGGACCCGAGCCAGGACTCGACGCCGCTGCCCAGCGAGAGCCCGGCACCGCAGCCCAGTGGGGAACCCAGCACCGAGCCCTCCACCGTGGCCACAAGCGGCTCCGCGACAGCGCCCTCGGAGTCCTCGGAGGTTCCCGCCAGTGCGAGCCCGTCGCCGGGTGGCAGCTCTGTGGCAGGGTCGCTGGCCAGGACCGGTGCTGCGCTCCTGCTTCCCGCTGTCGCCGCCCTGGCGGCGATTGGCGGCGGCAGCCTTCTGCTGCGCCGCCGCAGGCAGTGAGTTGAGCCAGTGAGCTGAGCCTGGGTGCTGGGACCCCTTGTGCCAAGAGGTCCCAGCACCCTTGGTCTTCCTGGTACGTGCGGCCGGGCTACGTCGGTACTGGCTCGCCAGTACTGTGCGGCAGGGGTGGGCGGTGCTGAGGCTATCTGAGGGGCTGTCTAGGGCTGTCCAGCGCGTCCGAAGGAGCCGGTGCGCCGTTGAGGTGGTCCAGGTGGCTGAGCGTACTGAGCATGGTTGACAGCTTGGCTGCGGTCTCTGCGTGCTCCCGCTCGGGGGAGGACCCCTCGACGATGCCTGCTCCCGCCTGGACCCTCAGGTGCTGGCGCGACAGGCAGGCCCCGCGGATGACCAGAGACCAGCGCCCGTCCCCGCTGGAGTCGGTCCAGCCCACCAGCCCGGAGTAGAGCTCGCGGCTGCGCCCCTCCAGGGAGCGGATCACCTCTGCGGCCCGGGCGGTCGGTACCCCGCACACGGCTGGCGTGGGGTGGAGGGACAGGGCCGCGTCCAGGCAGGAGACGCCGGGCCTCAGTCGGCCGGTGACCCGGGTGCCCAGGTGCCACATTGTGTCCGTGGCCAGCAGGGAGGGGGCGGATGGGACCTGAAGGTCGTCCACGACATCGCCCAGGGTGGCTGCGACCTGGTCAACGACGAGAGCGTGCTCTCTCATCTCCTTGGGGGAGCCCGTCAGGCGCGCCACGGCCTGCGTGCGCTCGACACTGCGCGGCAGCGACCCGGCCAGGGGGGCGGTGAGGAAGAGACCGTCCCGCGTGTCTGCCACTACCTCCGGGGACGCGCCCAGCCAGGTCCGGCCCTGGACGTCAGTGGCGCAGTAGACGTCCGCGTCCCGGTGCCTGTCCGTCATGAGACGGCCCACAAGGCACGAGGCAAGCCGGGCAGGGTCGAGGGAGTCGGGCAGCGCGACATCGACCCACCGGGACAGAACGACCTTCTGGAGGCCCTCGTGCCCGAGGAGGTCCAGGACCGTGCGGACGTTGTCCATGAAGACGGTGTCTGTGAGGCCCGTGTCGGTGACGCCGGTGTCTGTGAGGCCGGTGGCAGCCTCGGCGAGGGTGCCACCGGTCAGAGCGGCGCCGGTGGCAGGGGTGTCGGTCAAGGCTGCCAGGGGACTGTCCTGCGGCGGGCGCGGTACCTGGCCGCCGTGCCCCGGCAGGGCTGGCGGGTCCTGGGGGGCGGGGCTCGGCGTGCTCCAGCGGCGGGGGCGCCAGGACACCGAGCTGGTGACTCGCAGGTGGGCAGGCTCTGACAGGTCGAAGGGGATGAGCCCGCACAGCACGTGGGCCTGGCCGGCCTCCTCCTCTGCGTGACGCAGCACGGCAAGCAGGTCAGAGACCACCGACCGGGGGTCTGGGGCCAGGACCGGCTGGAGGAGCCGCCCTCCCTGGGCGCGCATCTCCCAGTGCCGCGAGGCGAGGAGGAAGTCGGGCAGGGGCTCAGGGGGGTCGTCCGTGCGCGCGGGCTGCGGCAGGCTGGTCGTCATCGTTGGCTCGTCCCTCCGTCAACCGCCAGCTCGGCCAGGGTGATATGACGTGCCCCCTCCGAGACCAGGAACGCTACTGTGTGGGCGACGTCGGCAGGCTCACCGACACGTCCCAGAGGGATACCGGGCTGGAAGGCTTCTGGTGCACCCCTCACGGTCTGGGCGCGGCGGTCCTGCCCCGCCCACATGGCGCGGACCATGGGGGTCAGTGTGGTTCCCGGTGCCACGACGTTGCACCTGATCCCCGCAGGACCGAGCTCGAGCCCCAGGCTGCGGGTGAACTGCGAGGCTGCCGCCTTGGAGGCGCTGTAGGCGGCCAGGCCGCTGCGAGGACGCAGCGCCGAGTTGGAGGCGACAGTGACCAGGCTGCGGGTCCTGGCGGGGATGTCCCCGGGGTCCTGGCTGGTCATGTGGCGCGCCGCCGCTGTGCAGACGTTGACGGCTCCCAGGGCGTTGACGGCCATGACCCGCGCGGCCTGCTCCGCCGGGGTGTCCAGCGCGGGGCCGTGGACCAGGACGCCAGCGGCGTGGACGACGGCGCGCAGCCTGTAGGAGCGGGTTACCTGCTCGAAGAACGCCTCGACGCCCACGGCGTCGGTGACATCAAGGACGCACCACCTCACGCCCTCCTCCGGAGGTGCTTCCTGAGGCGCTGGCACCCCGGGACCAGGCTCGGTCCCGCCTGCGCCCGTAGCGGGCGGGAGCGTGGCTCGGCGGTCCGCCTGGCTGCCTGCGGGGCGGCAGGAGCCGTCGTGCGGCGGGTGCAGGTCGGTGCCGATGACAGTGGCTCCGCCGTGCTCCTGCGCCCGGGAGGCCAGGAGACCTACCACGGCGGAGCCGATACCCCCGGACGCGCCGGTCACCACGATGGCCTGGGGCAGCCCGGTGCTGGTCATGCCCGCTCCCCGCTGACCCGAGTCCCGCTGACTGCCCTGTCGGTGCCGCCGACGGGGGCAGCGTCGACAGGTAGGACCGCAGCGGCTGAGGACGGGGGGCCGCCTGCCTCGACGGCGGCTGCGTCCTGGCCGCTGAGGTCCTGGCCGGGGAAGAAGTGGAGGAGGCCGTCGATGATCCCGCCCCGCCAGCAGGCGTAGTCGTGCCCCCCGACGTACTCCCGGTAGGCGAGGTCAACGCCCCGCTCCCGCAGGACGTCGCGGAAGCGCCGGTTGCATCCCAGCAGGTGCCCCTCCATGGTGCCGACCTCCTGGAACACCCGGACAGGAGGGCGGCTGGGGCCGACGTGATCCTGCCACAGGCGCAGCTGGGCGTGTGTCGGCTCTCCGCAGGCGTCAGCCGGCCACCAGAAGGCGCCTGACTGGACGATGGCGTTGGAGACGAGATCGGGGCGTCGGCGTACGAGGTCGGCTGCCGCCAGCCCGCCCAGGGAGGCTCCCGAGACGGCGCGCCGGGCGGGGTCGCGGGGCAGGTCGGCCTGCTCGGCGGCCCAGGCCAGCACCTCGGTGGCCAGGCAGTCCGCCAGTTCCGGGACCATGCCGAGCACCTCGGGTCGGCGCCGGGGGTCCGCGGGCGAGAAGAGGACGGCCGCGACCGGCAGGGACTGCCCTGAGGCGTTGAGCCGGTCCATGCACGGCAGGAGGGGGACGTGGCTGGTCAGGACCTGGCCGTCGGAGGCGATGAGGAGCGCCTGCGACTGACCGTGCTGGGCGGCGGGAAGGTGGCACCACACCTCCAGGTCCAGGCCCAGGACCGAGGAGGTGACGCGGCCCCGTACCGTGCGGCCCTTCGGGAATGGCGTGCCGGTGGTACCTGTGGCGGGCGCGACGAAGGGCTGGGGAAGGGCTCCCGGCAGGCTGATCACGGTGGAGCGTGCCCCGTCGACCCTGACCACCTCGTGCCTGGTGCTCAGCGGCTCGGCCCGGTGCAGCGCCCTGACCCAGGCCTCCCGGTCCCGGCCCAGGTGAAGGTCGAGGTCGGGTCCCACCAGGAGTGAGGTCGTGGCCCGTAGCCCGCGGGGCAGCACGAAGGCCGAGGCGTGCACCGGCACCCCGTGCACGGTGTGGCGCCCCAGGACGAAAGGGGAGAGGTCCTCCTTGTGCATGTGGGTGATGGTGTCGAAGACGGCCACGGCTGTCTCGCGCGGGTCGGCGACCGCTCGGGCCAGCGTCACGGTGCAGGTGCCAGGCTCCGGCCCGTCCTCCACCAGGTAGCCTCCGCCTGCCTCCAGCCGGGCCAGCAGGTGCCCCAGGTCCTGGCCGTCGTGCAGCAGCCGCCTGACAGCGTCGGGACGCTGGGGCGGGACCGCAGGCAGGAAGTCCGGGTCCAGCCCTCGCCTGCGGTCCCGGGCGGCGGGTGCAGTCCGCGCTGCCGGAGGCTGGGCGCCAGGGTCCCGGATCTGGGCGACACTGGTCTTGCCTACGGCGGTACGCGGCAGTGTCGTGACCAGCAGGACCTTGTCCGGCATCTTGTAGGTGGCCACCGAGCGCTCGCGCAGGAAGGAGCGCACCTCGGTGAGGACCTGTGCCGGAGACTGGTGGTGCCACGGGGAGGTGGTGTCAGGGCGGAGCACGAGGTGGGCGACGATACGCTCACCCAGGACGGGGTCGGGCTCCCCGGTGACGGCCGCCTCGAAGACGTCGGGGTGGGCCTGCAGGTGGTTCTCCAGGTCCCCGGCGGCGATCTTCTCCCCGCCCCGGTTGATCTGCTCCTTCGCCCTGCCTACGACACGTAGGTTGCCCCCGGGGCCGCGCACCACCACGTCCCCGGTCCGGTAGAAGCCGTCAGGGGTGAAGGAGGCCCGGTTGTGCTCGGCAGCCCGGAAGTAGCCGCGGATCGTGTACGGCCCCCGGGTCAGCAGGTGCCCTGCTGTGCCGTCGGGCACCTCCCGGTCCTGGTCGTCGACGACGAGGACCTCGTCGGCGGGGCTGAGGGGGCGGCCCTGGGCGGACACGATGACGTCGTCGGGGTCGTCGAGCCTGGTGTAGCAGACCAGGCCCTCGGCCATGCCGAAGACCTGCTGCAGGCGGCACCCCAGCTCGGGCCGGACCCGGCGGGCGACCTCCTCCGGCAGCCGTGAGCCGCCCACGTGCAGGACGCGCAGGGTCTCCAGGGGGTCTCCCCGCCTCCCGCTGCCCGCCTCGACGGCGTCCGCGGGCCGCCCTGACCCGGGCGACCTGGCGGTCTCGTCCCTGCTGGTCCTGGCGGCCTTGGCAGTCTTGGCGGCCCGGGCCAGCCACAGCAGCACCATAGGCGGCACCAGGGCGGCGTGGGTGACCTTCTCCTGCTCAATGAGCCGGAAGGCGGTGGCTGCGGAGGGGTCGGGAGCCATGACCACGCTGCCCCCGGCCAGGAGCTGGCCCAGGATGCCTGCGGAGCTCATGGCGAAGTTGTGGGCGCAGGGCAGTGCGCACAGCAGGGTGGTGTCGCGGTCCACCCCGCACAGCCCGACGCTGGCGCGCACGCTGTAGAGGTAGTCGGCGTGCGTGCGGGGGATAAGCTTGGGGGTGCCTGTTGATCCGCCGGAGAGCTGGAGCAGGGCGACGTCGAAGGGGTTCGGTGCGGCCAGGTCCGCCCCCTCTGCCTTCCTGGGGCTGGACCTCTTGAGCGCCTCGTAGGTGACAGGGGAGGAGGTACCGGAGGGAGTACCAGTGGTGTCGGTGGCGTCCCCGGCGCCCTCGGCACCACCGGCGTTCGTACCGTGCTGCGTCTCCCCGGGCCCGGAGGTGTCCTGGGCCGGCTGGGGGACGACGACGTGGACCAGGTCCGGGAGACCGGCGCGCAGCCGGCGTCCCATCGCCACCTGGTCAAAGTCACCGCTGCGCTCGGAGCTGACGTAGGCGCGTGCCCGGGCGTGGTGGGCGAAGTCGGTGATCTCGCTGGCCCTGTGGGCGGGAAGGCTCATGACAGGCACCGCTCCGACCCGCCACAGCGACAGCAGGACGGCGACGAACTCGGCGCAGTTGGGCAGCTGGACCACCACTGTGTCCCCGGGGCGCAGGCCCAGGCCCTGCCACCCGGGGCACAGCGCGGCGACCTCCTCCTCCAGGCGCGCGTAGGTCCAGCGGTGACGGGGGTCGATGACAGCCAGGCGGTCCCGGGTGCCCTCGGTGGGGCGGGCGACGTCGCCCAGGAGGTCCGTGGTCCAGTAGCCGTCCTGGCGGTAGCGGCGGGCGAGCTCGGCGGGGACCGGGGTCCAGCCCGGGCCCAGACGGCTGCGGCCGCCGGTCACGTGGGGGCTCTCCCCGGGTCTCTCCGTGTCACGCGGTGGTGAAGAAGTGATTGACACAACGCCACCCTACACCTTAGGTTAAGCTCATCTAAGTACCCCTGGTAAAGGTGGTGGAACCTGGAGTGGTCGAGGGCGGAGCGGGGAGCGGCTTGCGGGTGGGCGCCGTGGGAGCCGCGGAAGAGGACAAGCCGCTCGGGGCCCGGTCCCCTCGGGCTGCCCAGCTTGGCCGCCGCTGCAGCCGGGGCCGCCTGAGTCGGCAGGGTCAGCGGCCTCGGCAGGCGCGGTCCGTGCCGTTCCGGCTGGCGGTGGTCCTTGCCGCCCTGGTTCTTGTCGTCGTGTGCGCGCTCGCCTCGGTGAGCGTGGGCTCCTCCGCCCTCACACTGGGTGAGACCTGGGAGCACCTCACTCATCCTGACTCCTCCGTCTACGACTCCGTCATCGTCAACACACTGCGTCCCCGGCGCACCGTCCTGGGGCTCCTGGTGGGGACGGCCCTGGCTGTGGCCGGCGCGCTCATGCAGGCGGTGACCCGCAACCCGCTGGCGGAGCCCGGGCTCCTGGGAGTGACCTCGGGGGCCTCGCTGGCCGTGGTCCTGGGCTCCTGGCTCACGGGCGCGACGTCGGCGCCCGAGCAGCTCGGGCTGGCAGCCACGGGCTCCCTGACGGCCACGGTCGTCGTCTACCTGGTGGCCTCCCTCGGCGGCCCGGCGACCTCGCCCGTGCGCCTGCTCCTGGTAGGGGTCGCCTTCTCCGCCGCCGCCTCGGCCGCGATCCAGGCCCTCCTGCTGTCCAGCCCTCGCACCTTCGCCAGCTTCCGCTACTGGGACGCGGGCGCGCTGCTGCGCACCGACGTCCCCCTGGGGGGCCTGGCCGCAGTCGTGGCCGTCGGGACGCTCATCGCCCTGTCGTGCTCCCGGGGACTGACCAACCTGTCCCTGGGCGACGACGTCGCGGCAGTCCTGGGAACCAGGGTGGCGCTGGTGCGTGCGCTCAGCCTGGTATCCCTGACGCTGCTGTGCGGCGCGGCCACGGCGGCTGCGGGTCCTGTCAGCTTCGTGGGCCTTATCGTGCCACTGGCCGCCTCCTGGCTCATGGGGCCTCACCGGGGGTGGATCATCGTCCTCAGTGCCCTGATGGGCCCCTCCCTGGTGCTGGCCGCCGACGTCGTGGGGCGGGTCATCAGCCGTCCCGGCGAGATCCAGGTGGGGCTCCTGACAGCCTTCGTCGGCTCGCCGGTTCTGCTCGTCATGGTCCTGCGCCTCAAGGACGCCCGGCTGTGAGCGCGACCTACCAGGAGTCCGGGCGCCCTGTGGCAGGGTACTGGTGGCTGAGGCTGCCACGCCTCGGGCGGGCGGGGTGCTCGCTGCTGCTGACCCCCCGCCACCTGCTGGTAGGTGCGGTCCTGACGCTCCTGTGCCTGGCCACTGCGGTCCTGGCCCTGAGGACAGGAGCCATCCCCCTGGACTACTCCCAGATAGGCGAGGTCCTGACCGGAGGAGGCTCCCGGGGGGACCGGGTCGTCGTGCTGCAGTGGCGCCTGCCGCGGATCGCCCTGGGCGTGGTCGCGGGGGCGGCCCTGGGCGTGGCCGGGCAGCTGTTCCAGGTCGTGACCAGGAACCCCCTGGGCTCCCCCGACCTCATCGGCTTCTCCACGGGGGCGCAGACCGGGATCCTGGTCAGCGTCTTGGTCCTGCCCGGCACGGCGCTGTCGGTGCTGTCGGTGTCCCTGGCCTCCCTCCTGGGCGGGCTGGGCGTGGGCACGGTGGTCTTCCTGCTCTCCGTACGGGGAGGGTTCGCTGGCATGCGGCTGGTCCTGGCCGGTATCGCCATCAGCTCGATGCTGTCCTCGGTCAACCGCTGGCTGCTGCTGCGGGTGGACCAGGACACTGCCTTCGGGGCGCTGAGGAGCTCCACCGGGACGCTGTCGGCAGCCACGTGGCCGGTAGTGGTTCCGACCTTCCTCGGTGTCCTGACCGTGCTGGCCCTCCTGGCCCCCCTGGCCCGTCAGGCGCGGATGCTGCCGCTGGGCGACGACCTGGCTGCGGCGCTGGGGACGCGGGTGGGCCGCCTGCGCACCAGGCTCGTGCTCCTGGGGACGGCGCTCGTCGCCCTGGTCACCATGGCGGTGGGCCCCGTCGGCTTCGTCGCCCTGGTCTCGCCCCACCTGGCTCGTCTCACGGCCCGCGCGGAGGTCCCCCCGGTCTACGTCACGGGCGCGGTGGGGGCGCTCCTGCTCCTGGGCTCTGACGTCGTCAGCCAGAGGCTGCTGGCCTCGATGCCGGTGGGAGTGACCACGGGGGCGGTCGGAGGCACCTACCTCATGTGCGTCCTGGTGGCGGCCGCCAGGAGGCGGCGGGGATGAGTACTTCTACCTGGCCTGCCGCGCTGACGGGCAGGGAGCGGACGGGCAGGGACAGGACAGCAGGGGGGCGCACGTGTTCCGCGCGGGACCACGTGGAGCCGCGCAGAACCATACGGAACTACGTAGGACAGACAGGAGACCACAGATGACGACCCGGCTGAGTACCCGGCTCGGTGCACGGGAGGTGACCATCGCCTACGACGGGCACACGGTCTCCACCGACCTGGACGTGGAGGTCCCCGTCGGCGGCTTCACCGCCGTCGTGGGTCCCAACGCCTGCGGGAAGTCCACGCTGCTGCGCTGCCTGGCGCGCCTGCACCGGCCCTCCCACGGAGCCGTGCTGCTTGACGGCGAGGACATCTACCGTCTGGACACCAGGACCGTGGCCAGGAAGGTGGGGCTGCTGCCGCAGTCCACGCTGGTGCCGGACCGGATGAGCGTGCACGACCTGGTGGCCCGGGGACGCTTCCCCCACCAGGGGATGTTCCGGCAGTGGTCGCAGGCTGACCGTGACGCGGTGGATCGGGCCATGACCCTCACCGGTGTCCAAGACCTGGCGCTGCGGCCCGTCGACCAGCTCTCCGGCGGGCAGCGTCAGAGGGTCTGGCTCGCCCTCGTGCTCGCCCAGGACACCGAGACGGTCCTCCTGGACGAGCCCACCACCTTCCTCGACCTTGCCCACCAGGTCGAGATCCTGCGGCTGTGCCGTGCGCTCAACGAGGAGCAGGGGCGCACCGTCGTCGCGGTGCTCCATGACCTCAACCACGCTGCCCGCTGCGCCTCGCACATGATCGTCATGCGCGACGGCCAGGTGCACGCCACGGGCAGCCCCGGCGACATCGTGACCGAGCAGATGGTGCGGGATGTGTTCGGTCTGGACGCCGTCGTGGTGGCGGACCCGGTGGCGGGGATGCCCATGGTGGTCCCCCGCGACCTGGGGGAGGCCGACCCCGCCCGTACGCCCTCGGCCGCGCGTGGCGAGGACAGCCGCGCGGCCTGACTCAGACCTCCCGCCGCCGCGCGGCGGCGGGAAGAAGAAAGGAAGGAAACATGAGCACCTCTTCTCCAGCGAGCTCACCAGCGGCGCGCCGTCCGAGACGGGGACTGGACCTGCTCCTGCCCGTCGTTGCGGCCCTCCTGGTGGCCGTGCTGCTCGCCGTGGGCCTCACAGCCTGCGGCAGCGGCTTAGGCGGCTCCGACGACGCCAGCGGCTCCGCAGGCACCGACCAGGCCGTGGCCTCGGCCAGCGCGGACGGCGGCTGGCCGCGCACCGTCCAGACCGATGACGACACCGACGCCGAGCTCACCCTGGACGCCCAGCCCGAGACCATCGTCTCCACCTCCGTCACCCTTACCGGCTCCCTGCTGGCGGTGGGCGCCCCGGTCGTGGCCTCCGGGGCCACGGCGCCCGACCAGGAGGGCCTGAGCGACTCCAGCGGGTTCTTCCTCCAGTGGTCTGACGTCGCCCAGGAGCAGGGGGTCGAGGTCGCCTACGAGAACAGCGCTCCCGAGGCGGAGAGCGTTGCCCAGTACTCCCCGGACCTCATTGTCGTGGCCAAGACGGGGGGTGACTCCGCCATGGACATCATCGACCAGCTCCGTGACGTCGCCCCGGTCCTGGTCGTGGACTACGGCACACGCTCCTGGCAGGACGTCACCACCCTGCTGGGCGAGGCCACGGGTCAGGAGGAGCAGGCCGAGGAGGTTGTCTCCGACTTCGACAGCAAGGTGGCACAGGCCAAGGAGTCGGTCACCGTGCCCGAGGGCGACACCTCGGCCTTCATCGTCGCCGGTGACGACTCCGGGGACGCCATGGTCCTGACCGAGGAGTCCCCCCAGGTCCAGCTGCTCACCGAGCTGGGCTTCACCATGGCCGCCGTCCCCGACGACGTCCAGGGCGAGGAGTCCATGGGCGAGCGGGGCGACATCATCGAGCTCTCCGGGGAGAACGTCCAGAAGGGGCTTGTCGGTGAGAACTGGGTCGTCGTGGCCGCCGACCAGGCGACCAGGGACACGATGGACAGCAACGAGGCCTACACCACTGCTGCCCCCGTGCGCGACGACAAGGTCTCCTACATGCCCTCCACTACCTTCCGGCTGGACTACTACTCCGCCCAGGAGATGCTCGACGCCCTTACCGAGTCCTACTCCGGGTAGCCGCGGCGAGGGCGGCGGGCAGGTGCCCGGGAGGTCCTGAGAGATCCCAGGAGGTCCCGGGGGACCCAGGAGGCAGGAACCTGCTCGCCCGCCCCGTCCCAGCCCCGACAGACCCTGTCAGCCCAGGAGCGAGAGATGATTCCCCAGGCAATTCGATACCAGGCCCCGATACAGCCCCTGCCGCCCTCACGTGCTCCCTGGGAGCTCGACCCCGACCGGGCCGTGCTCCTGGTCCACGACATGCAGGAGCACTTCCTGTCGGCCTACGTGCCGGGGGAGGAGCCGCTGCCCGGGCTGCTGCGAGGCGTGGCGGAGATGGTCAGGCTGGCCCGTCCTCGGGGGGTGCCGGTGGTCTACACCGCCCAGCCTGCCCACCAGGGCCGCCGGGAGCGGGGCCTGCTCCACGACCTGTGGGGTCAGGGCGTCGCAGACGACGAGCGCGCCGCGATCGTGGCCGACGTGGCCCCCGGGCCTCGTGACACCGTGCTGACCAAGAGGCGCTACGACGCCTTTGAGGGGACCGGCCTCCACGAGCTGATGGGCTCCCTGGGACGCGACCAGCTGGTCATCACCGGCGTCTACGCCCACATCGGCTGCCTCGCCACGGCGCTGCGGGCCTTCGTCCTGGACGTCAGGCCCTTCCTGCTTGCTGACGCGGTGGCGGACTTCAGCGCTGAGGAGCACCGTATGGCCCTGGAGCTGGTGTCGCGTTCCTGCGGCGTGGTCACGGACCTCGCCCGGATGCGTCAGGTCCTGGGAGAGCGGGAGGGCTCCGGCCAGCCCAGTCAGCAGCCTGACCAGCAGGACCGGGACGCCTGGGCGGCTCAGCCCTACCCCACCTCCCTGGGGGAGCTGGCGGCACAGCTGGAGGAGACCACCTCCACCCCGGCTGACAGCATCACGCCTGACAGCGAGCTGCCGTCGATCGGCGTGGACTCCGTGCGCCTGATGATGCTCACCGAGGCCTGGAGCACGCTGGAGGTCGAGGTGGACTTCACCGACATGGTCCAGTGCCGCACCGTGGCCGACCTGGCGGACCTCCTGGAGACCACCCACGGGTTCACCATGGCGGCCCCGCAGGAGACGTCGTGAGCACGGCCCTCACACCTGCGCAGCAGGGCATCTGGCTGTCCCAGCAGGTCCTGGCCGACGAGAGCGTCTACGGGGTAGCAGAGGTGACCAGGATCCAGGGTCCCCTTGACACCGGGGCGTGGCTGGCGGCGGCGGACAGGGTCCTCCACGACGTCCCGGCCCTGCGCACACGCCTGGTCGTCAAGGGGCGTCCGGGTACGGGCAGCCCAGGTCACCGAAGCCCGGACGGCGTCGCCCCCGACCTGACGGTCCCGGTGGGTGCCGTCGGGGAGGCGGATGAGCGGCAGGCACCCACCGCAGGGGAGGGCCTGCCACGTGTCGTGCTCGACGCCGTTCCTGCGAGCGCCGGGCTTGTCGACCTCAGGCAGGATCCCCGGGGAGGGCAGGAGGCGGCCCGGCAGTGGGTGCTCCAGCACCTGGGGGAGCCGATCGACCTGGAGCGGGGGGTGGTGTCCCGCGCCTGCCTGCTCCTCACCGGCCAGGACAGTGCCCAGTGGTTCCTGCGGGTCCACCACCTGGCGCTGGACGGCTACGGGTTCGCCCTGGTAGGGCGTGCGCTGGCCCGTGAGTACTCGGCCCGGCTCTCCTCCCGGGGTACCCGGCCCCCTGCCGCCCCGGCCCGCGGTGGCGCCGCTGTCGGCACGGACCCCGGCACCGAGGCCGGCAGGAGCACCGGCAGCCCTGCGGGCGCCGACCCTGAGGCGGTAGGAGCCTACCTGGAGGCCGTCGCGCAGCAGGCTGCCTACGCCCGTAGCCCTCAGGCCAGGGAGGACCGCGCCTTCTGGCAGGGGCAGGCCCCCGGTGCCCCGGCTGTCTCCATGGCCCCGGGCGGGGACCCCTCCAGGGCGACCCACCACCCGGTGGAGGCGCCCAGCACGTCCGCAGGTGCCGACCCTGCGGTACTTGTCGCGGCCCTGGCCGTCCTGGCTGGGGTGGTCCACCGGCGTGACGAGGCGGTCGTCGGTGTCCACGTCATGAACCGGTCCAGCCAGACGCTCCTGCGGACCCCGTGCCACACCCAGAACGTCCTGCCTGTGCGCGTCAGCCTGGACCCGGACCAGAGCGTGGGCCAGCTGCTCACCCAGGTCTCGCAGGCCTGGCAGCGCTGCCGGGAGCACCAGCGCTACCGGCACGAGGACATCCGTGCCGACCGGGGGCTGGGGGTGTCCGAGGCGCTCTGCGACGTCGCCCTCAACATCGTCCCCTTCGGCGGGGCTCGACGCTACGGCAGGGCACGGGGACGTAGCGAGGCGGTGTGGGAGGGGCCGGCCGACGGGCTGGTCCTCGACGTCCGGCCCGGCCAGCCGGACGGCCCCATGGGCCTGGCAGCCCCGGCAGGCTCCCTGAGCGAGTCGGCCCTTGCCGGGTACGCCCGGGTCCTGGAGACGCTTGTGAGCCGACTCAGCCGGGCAGCCCACGGCACAGGCACGCCTGAGGTGCCCGAGGCCGAGAGGACCGGTGACGCGGACGAGTGCCTGCGCGACCTGCTCCTCAGCCCGGAGGAGCCCTACCCGACGGGCTCCCCTCACGCCCTTGGCCTGCAGGCGCTGCCCCCCGAGCTGGAGGAGGTGGTCGGCCTGCCTGACTCGGGGCAGGCGCGGGGCGCGACCGACCCGGTGTGGGCGGTGGGCGCGCTGGACCGTGCCCGCCTGGCCACCAGCAGCCGACCCCGGCCACCCGGTTCCAGCCAGGAGCACCTCTGCGCCCCTGACCGCCTCCTCAGCTACGAGGAGACGGCCTCCTGCGCCCACCGCCTGACCCGTCTGCTCAGGGAGCTCGGCGTGGGAGCCGGGGACAGGGTCCTGCTCTACCTGCCCCGGAGCAGCTGGATGGTGCTGGCGCCCCCGGCGGTCCTGGAGGCCGGGGCCGCCTTCGTCCCCTGTGACCCCCAGTGGCCTGCACGGCGGCTCAGCCAGGTCGTCGAGGACGTGGAGCCTGCCGTGGTGGTGACCACCTCCGCCCTGGGGCAGGGACCGGCTCTGCGGCAGGCGCTCAGCCAGGCAGGGGGGACGGGGGCGCGGGCACCACAGACCCTGGTTCTCGACGCCGACAGCGTCCGTGCCCGGATGGAGGCCCTGCCAGCGGGGCCGGTGGCGCCCGGCGAGCTCGACCGCCCGGTCAGGGGCGAGGACGCCGCCTACATCCTGTTCACCTCCGGCTCGACCGGACGCCCCAAGGGAGTCGTGGTTGAGCACCGCAACCTGGCCAGCTACGCCAGGGCCTTCGACCTGCTCTACGTGGACAGGGAGCTGGTCGCGGCGGGCAGGACCGGAGGGGCGGGGCAGGTGGGGCGGGAAGGACAGCCGGGGAGCACGGCAGGCGCAGGGAGCGCGCAGGAGGGCGTGGTGCTGAGCTACAGCCACGAGTACTCCCCGGCCTTCGACTCCGCCCTCAGCCCCCTGGTCGCCTTCCTCCACGGGCACCGCCTGCACGTGCCTACCGAGGAGCAGCTCGGCGACCCTGTCGCCCATGTCCGGTTCCTCCAGGACCACGCCGTCGATGTCATAGACCTCTCCCCGGCTGTCCTGGAGGAGCTGCTGGAGGTCGGGCTGCCCGTCGGCGGGGACCGTGGGAGCCGGGGTCACGCGGTGACCAGTCTGTTCATCGGTGGTGACACCTGCTCCGTCCCGCTGTGGGAGCGGCTGCGCCAGGAGACGCGTCGCGGTGTCTTCGCCGCCAACGGCTACGGCCCCACTGAGAACACGGTGGAGGCCACCGTCGCCTGGGTGGCCGACCACCCGGAGCCGAGCATCGGCCGCAGCCTGCCCGGGCAGGAGGCCCGGGTGCTGGACCACCTGGGCCGTGCCCTGCCGCCGGGGGTGGCCGGTGAGCTCTACCTGTGCGGCAGCTCGGTGGCCCGTGGCTACCTCAAGGACGACGACCTGACACGCTCACGGTTCGTGACCGCCGCCGACGGCTCGCGG
Organism: Actinomyces wuliandei; assembly: GCF_004010955.1. NCBI lineage: Bacteria > Bacillati > Actinomycetota > Actinomycetes > Actinomycetales > Actinomycetaceae > Actinomyces > Actinomyces wuliandei. The sequence continues at coordinate 2,595,835 of NZ_CP025227.1, read as the reverse complement.
TGCTACCGCACCGGCGACCTGGTGCGGCGGGAGCCCGACGGCGCGCTCACCTTCATGGGGCGTGCCGACTCCCAGCTGTCGCTGCGCGGCGTGCGCATCGAGGCTGCAGAGGTCGAGGCAGCCCTGGTCACCCAGCCGGGGATCCGCCAGGCCGTGGTCACGGTGCGCGACGACGGTGACGGCGCCAGGCTGGTGGGCTACGTCGTGCCCACGCAGGAGCAGGCGCCGCTGGACACTGCCGGGGTGCTCGACCGCCTGCGCGACCTCCTGCCTCCCTCCTTCGTCCCCACCACCCTGGTGCGCCTGGAGGCCCTGCCGCTGACGGAGCGGGGCAAGGTGGACCGCAGCCGTCTGCCCGCCCCCGGGCGTGAGGTCGGCGCAGGTCTGTCCTGGGAGCAGATGGACCCCGACCAGCAGGTGGTTGCCTCTGTCTACGCCGAGGTCCTGGACGTGCCTGCCCACACCCTGCGTAGCCACACCGACCTGTTCGCCATGGGAGGCCACTCCCTGACAGCAGCCCGTGTGCTGGGCCGACTCACCCAGGCGGGGTACCAGGGCCTGCACCTGAGGGACCTCTTCCGGGACGCCAGCGTGGAGCGGGTGGCTCGTCTCCTGGGCGGGACAGGTCCCCGCCCGGCCTGCGCTACCGTGCCGGTAGCGGGAGGGCAGCCCGGTGGCGGCGCGGGGAGCCCAGAGGACGCGGTACCCCCGGTCCCGGCGTCCCCCGTGGGAGAGGGCTGGCCCCTGATGACCGCGGCCCAGCGTCGCCTGTGGTTCCTGGAGCAGGAGCAGGGGCCGTCCCCTGTCTACGCCATCCCGCTCGTGCTCGACGTCGCCGGGCACCTGGACACCCGGGCGCTGGAGGCAGCAGTCGTGGACACCGTGCTGACCTACCCGGCGCTGCGGACCTCCTACCCGGTTGGCGAGGACGGCCTCCCCACTGTTGCCACCTGGCAGGAGGCGGCGGTACGTGAGGCCGTCAGGCTGGTCGTGGTGGACCGCGACCCCCACGACCCCGACCTGGTCGGCAGCCTCGACACCAGCATCGACGTCACCGCGCAGCCTCCGGTGCGCGCCTACCTCGCCCAGGACGCCGACCGGCAGCGCCTGGTGCTGGTCATCCACCACGTCGCCGCTGACGGCTGGTCGCTCAGGCCTGTGGTGGACACTCTCGCTGCCGCCTACCGAGCCCGTGCCCGGGACCTGGGTCGCCAGGACCCCCCGGATCCGGGACAGGACGGAACGGGGCGGGCCGTGGTGCCTGGCCCGCGGCCCGCCCCCTCGCCGCCTGCCTCGGTCTCCTTCCCGCGCGTCCCGCCGCCCACGCCGTCGCCCCTGCTCCCGGTCGCCGTACCGCCGGCCCCGCTACCTGCCCCCGCGCCTGAGGCCCTGTCCTGGTGGGTCGAGAGGCTGCGAGGCCTGCCCGAGGAGGTCCCGCTGCCCCTGGACCGGCCTCGCCCCCGTCAGCGCGACCACCGGGGCGGGCAGGTTCGGGTGTCCCTGGGGGCCGAGCGCTCAGCCGCCGTGGAGGACCTGGCCCGAGCCCACCAGGCCAGCCCGTTCATGGTCCTCCACAGTGTGCTCGCGGGCCTGCTGACCCGGTGCGGCGCAGGCTACGACATCCCCATAGGGACGATCTCCTCGGGCCGTACCGACGCCCGGCGCGAGCAGGAGGTCGGGTTCCTCGCCAACACCGTGGTGACCCGGACCAGCACGGAGGGCAACCCCTCCTTCACCGAGCTCCTGGCACGGGTCCGTGAGGACACCCTGGCCGTGCTCGAGCACGCCGAGGTGCCCTTCGACGCGGTGGTCGGCGCCGTCAACCCCCGGCGTGACTCCAGCCGCCACCCCCTGTTCCAGGTCATGCTCGTGGCCCAGGACACCGGAGGCCTCTCCTTCGACGCGGGTGCGGGAGCGCCTCAGGTCAGCGTGGGAGTGGAGGGGACCGGCACCTCCAAGTTCGACCTGACCTGGGAGGTCAGCTTCTCCGAGGCCGCCGGGCGCGCCCGCCGTGGGGCGGGCTGTGCTGCCGACCCTCCTACCGCATCCAGCCTGCCTGTCCCCACCAGCCTGCCGGGAGACTCCGGCTCCTGCGGGTCGGAACGCAGCGCCTCCTCCATGGGTGAGGGCATCTCCGTGCGCCTGGAGTACGCCACCGCCGTCGTCGACCCGGCCACGGCGCAGGCCATGACCCGCTGGTTCCTCCGGCTGCTGGACCAGGTGCTGGAGGACCCGCGCTCGCGGCTGTGGGACCGGGCGCTGGAGGAGAAGGCCCGGGAGCAGGCCCTCCAGGAGGCAGCCAGGATGCTGGGGGCCAGGGTTGCTCTGCCCGAGGTCACCAGTCCCGCGCTGCGCCGGGCCAGCCTGGGGCAGGCGCTGGAGGCCGCCATGGAGGAGTGGGCCGGGCGCGAGGCGCTGACGGTGCCTGACGAGCTCGGTGTACCTGGCGCCGGCGCACCTGGTGCGCCCGGTGCGCAGCGTCTCACCTACGCCGCCCTGGAGCGGGTGTCGGCGCGGGCCAGGGACGTCCTGCGTGAGGCCGGGGCGGGACCGGGACGCCGGGTGGCGCTCCTGCTGGGACGCAGAGGGGTCCAGGTCGAGGTGATGGTCGCGGTGCTGCGCACCGGGGCCGCCTACGTCCCCCTCGACCCGCAGTACCCCGAGGCCCGGCTGGCCGCCGCCCTGGAGGACTGCCAGCCCGTGGTCCTGGTCCACGACCTGCCTGACCTGCCCGATGACCTTCCCGACGACCTTCCCGTCGGCGTGGAGGGGTCTCCCCTGCCGCCGGGGCTGCGCAGCGCCCTGGGACCGCAGACGGTGGTGCTGTCCACCCGTGACCTGGAGGGAGCCGGAGGCGGTCCGCCGGGACAGGCTCCTCTCCTCAGGAGGTCTCCCGGAGAGGTTGCGCCACCGCCGTCGTCTGCGGCCTGCGCCGATGACCCCGCCTACGTCATCTTCACCTCCGGGTCCACCGGCCGCCCCAAGGGGGTCGAGGTCACCCAGGACAACGTCCTGAGGCTGCTGCGCACCACCGAGCACCGGCTGGGCCTTGGTACGGCAGACGTGTGGACGTTCTTCCACTCCTACGCCTTCGACTTCTCCGTGTGGGAGGTCCTGGGGTGCCTCCTGACCGGAGGCAGGCTGGTGGTGGTCCCCTACGAGGTCAGCCGCAGCCCCGAGGAGATGCTGGCCCTGCTGGAGGCCGAGGAGGTCACGGTCCTCAGCCAGACCCCCTCCGCCTTCGCCCAGCTGGCTGCGGCCGACGCGCAGCGCGACGAGGCTGTGGCGCAGGAGGCGCAGCCCGGCCAGGTCAGCCAGCCCGGTCCGGGCCTGCGCGTGGTGGTCCTGGGAGGTGAGGCGATGGACCTGGACGTGGTACGGCGCTGGTTCCGGCGGCACCCGCCAGGATCGCCACGGGTGGTCAACATGTACGGGATCACTGAGACCACCGTGCACGTGACCTACCTCGAAGTTGACGAGGACACCTCTGGGGTCAGCCCGGTCGGACGTCCCCTGGAGGACCTGGCCGTCTACCTCCTGGACGAGGGCGGCCACCCGGTACCTGCGGGCGTGGTCGGGGAGATCCACGTCGGTGGCGCCGGGGTCGCCTCGGGGTACGTCAACCAGCCTGGGCTGAGTGCTGAGCGGTTCCTGCCGGACCCCTTCGCGCGGGCTGTCCTGGAGGGGGCCGGGCCGGACGCGGGCACAGGCGGCCTGCCTGGCGCGGCCGGGGGTGCTGGTACACGGGCAGCCCCGGCGGAGGCGGCGGGGCCAGGCGCCTCGGGCCGGGCCGGACAGGGCCGGATGTACCGCTCCGGCGACCTGGCCGTGCGCACCAGGCAGGGCGACCTGGAGTTCAGGGGGCGTGCTGACAGGCAGGTCCAGCTGCGGGGCTTCCGGGTCGAGCTGGGGGAGGTCGAGGCCCGGGCGCGCGAGGTCGAGGGCGTCCGCCTGGCCTACGCCCGGGTGGTCCAGGTGCGGCAGGGCGACGAGCGTCTTGTCCTCTACCTGACGGGACCTGACCCGGCGACCGCGGACCCGGCGCTGCTGCGCCGCCAGGTCGCACGCCGCCTGCCCGGCCAGATGGCCCCGGCGGCGGTGGTGGTCCTGGACCGTCTAGCCCTGACCGTCAACGGCAAGCGCGACGACGCGGCCCTGCCCGTCCCGCAGCTGCCCCGCTCGCAGGGGCGGGCGCCGGCCACCAGCACCGAGAGGCTCGTGTGCGAGCACGTCGCCCGGGTGCTGGGTATCGAGGAGTGCAGCGCCGAGGACTCCTTCTTCGACCTGGGCGGGCACTCGATGCTGGCAGTCTCGCTGGTAGCCGCACTCAGGAAGGCCACCGGGCGCCCCCTGCGGGTCGGTACGGTCATGACCCACCCGACTCCCGCCCTGCTGGCCGCCCACCTGGACGAGCAGGACCCGGAGCGTCCCGGCGACACCGGCCTGGGCGTGCTGCTGCCCCTGCGCCCGCCGGACGACCGCAGGCCTGGGAACGGGCAGGGTCCCGGTACGGGCCTGGGAGGACTCTTCTGCGTCCACCCGGCTGGCGGCCTGTCCTGGTGCTACGCCGGTCTGCCCCGCCACCTGGACGGGCTGCCGGTGTGGGGCCTGCAAGCCCGTGGGGTCCTGGAGCCGGGCTCGCAGCCCGCCTCCCTGGAGGAGATGGCCCGCGACTACGTCACCCAGGTCCTCCAGGTCCAGCCCAGCGGCCCCTACCACCTGGTGGGCTGGTCCCTGGGCGGGATGGTCGCCCACGTCATGGCTGTGCTCCTGCAGGAGGCAGGGCACCAGGTGGGGGTGCTCGCCCTCATGGACGCCTACCTCTCGGAGGCGGCGACCGGGGCCGTGGAGCCGCCGCTGGCTGACGCCCTGTCTGCGGTCCTGGCCATGGCCGGGATCGATGACGACGTCCTGGCCGGACACGAGGAGGACCTTGCCGCCGTGGTCAGGGCGCTGGAGGAGCGCTCCTCGCCGATGGCCGGGCTGGAGCGCAGCGTCCTGGAGGCGCTGGTGACCACCTACCGCAACACCACCCGTATCCTGCGGGAGTACCAGCACCGGGCCTACCGGGGGCGGGCGCTCTTCCTCCGGGCAGCCCGTGGCGGGATCGGTCCTGAGCACGATCCGGGTGAGTGGGACCCCTACGTCACCGGGGGGCTGCAGGTGGTGGACGTCGACTGCACCCACCGGGAGATGACCCAGCCGGGGGCGCTGGGGGTTATCGGCCCGCTCCTGGACCGTGTCATCCGCTCGGACACCAGCCCGTAGCGCCAGGGGGCGGCCGCGCCCTGGCGGGGCCGTGGTGAGGTTGCGGGTGAGACTGCGGCGGGGCCGTGATGAGGTCGTGCGGGAGCGTGGCGGCGCCCGTCCTCCAGAGGAGCTCTCACTGGCGGTCTGCCCCTGGTTTCGCGCCTGGCGTGAACCCCGTCATGACCGGGGGACCAATGCCGGTATATGTCGCACGCGCTACCGCTAGGCTAGGGCCGCACCCTGGTCGCCACCGGACTGGGCGGGTGCTCGTGAGCGCCGGCCGGGGCCGAGGGGGATCAAGACCAGCAACCAGGCCTCGCCAGGCCAGACCCGGTCGAACTGACCAGGTCGAACCAACTAGGACGAACAAGGAGCTGCAAGTGGCCCTCATCGAGAACGTTCACGCCCGCGAGATCCTCGACTCCCGCGGGAACCCCACCCTTGAGGTCGAGATCCTCCTGGAGGACGGCTCCTCCGCGCGCGCCGCCGTCCCCTCCGGCGCCTCCACCGGTGCCTTCGAGGCCGTCGAGCTGCGTGACGGCGACAAGGGCCGTTACCTGGGCAAGGGGGTCGAGAAGGCTGTCGCCAACGTCAACGAGATCATCGCCCCGGAGATCATCGGCTTCGACGCGGCCGACCAGCGCGGCCTCGACCACCTCATGATCGAGCTGGACGGCACCCCCAACAAGGGCAAGCTGGGTGCCAACGCCATCCTGGGCGTCTCCCTGGCCGCTGCCCAGGCCTCCGCGGAGGCCGCCGGGCTGGACCTCTTCCAGTACGTGGGCGGCCCGGGCGCCCACGTACTGCCCGTGCCCATGATGAACATCCTCAACGGCGGCTCCCACGCGGACTCCAACGTGGACATCCAGGAGTTCATGATCGCCCCCATCGGTGCCTCCACCTTCCGCGAGGCCCTGCGCATGGGCGCCGAGGTCTACCACGCCCTCAAGGCCGTGGTGAAGGACCGTGGCCTGTCCACCGGCCTGGGTGACGAGGGCGGCTTCGCCCCCAACCTGGACTCCAACCGCGAGGCCCTGGAGCTGATCGTCGAGGCTATCACCAAGGCTGGCTACAAGCCGGGTGCCGACGTGGCGCTGGCCATGGACGTGGCCTCCACGGAGTTCTTCGACGAGAGGACCAGGACCTACCGCTTCGAGGGCGAGGCCCGTGACAACGCCTTCATGGTGGACTACTACGAGAAGCTGGTGGCGGACTTCCCGATCGTGTCCATCGAGGACCCGCTCAGCGAGGACGAGTGGGAGGACTGGAAGGCGCTGACCGACAAGATCGGTGACCGTGTCCAGCTTGTCGGGGACGACTTCTTCGTCACCAACCCCGAGCGCCTGGCCAAGGGCATCAGCATGGGTGCGGCCAACGCCCTCCTGGTCAAAGTCAACCAGATCGGCTCGCTGACCGAGACCCTGGAGGCCGTGGAGATGGCCCACCGTGCCGGGTTCCGCTCCATGACCTCCCACCGCTCCGGCGAGACCGAGGACGTCACCATCGCCGACCTGGCCGTGGCCACCAACTCCGGCCAGATCAAGACCGGCGCCCCTGCCCGTGGCGAGCGCATCAACAAGTACAACCAGCTCCTGCGTATTGAGGAGGCCCTGGGCGACGCCGCCGTCTACGCGGGTGCCGGCGCCTTCCCGCGCTTCCAGGCCTGATCCTGGCCCCTCCACAGAATGTACCGAATCCTCATAGTGAGGACTGGCGTGCCGGTCCACTATGAGGATTCGGTACGTTCACGAGGAGTCGGTGCAGCCCGCGACGACCCGCAACGCCTCCTGGGGCGCGGGTCTCCCAGGGATGCGGCCTCCCTGGGACGCCTGGCGGGTGAGCGACGCAGCACGGCGGGTCCTCGTGACCAGGGTCGTGCTGAGGCACCATGCCTGCCATGGTGCCCAGACGACCTGTGCCTACCCGCTCCCGGGGCCGCCGCGGCTCGGGAGATCGTCCCGGGACGAGCGCCTCGGAGCACGCCGCGTCGTCCCCCGTGGAGGCGGCGCGGGGACACTACGACGACGGCGCGGTAGTCGGCGCGGCAGCGGCTGAGCGGGGAGTGCCGCCACGGGTGGTCACCCTGGTCCTGGTCTGCCTCATCGCCTTCGCCGTCGTGTTCACCTCCTTGCGGGCCTACCTCTCCCAGCAGGCCCAGTACGACGCCGTCGTGGACCAGATCGAGGAGGCCCGGGCCACCTCCACCGCCCTGGAGGAGGAGCTCGAGCTGTGGGAGGACGAGGACTACGTGCGGGCGCAGGTCCGTGAGCGCCTGGGCTACGTCATGCCGGGGGAGACCTCCTACGTGGTCGTCGGGGCGGAGCAGTTCGAGGACGGCGCCCGGGGGGAGGTCGGTGGGGACCAGGAGGACCAGGACTCACCCTGGTACACGACCCTCCAGGACTCTGCCCGCGCGGCTGGCCAGGGTGAGGAGCCGGACGAGGAGCACGGTGAGGAGCAGGACGGGTGAGGGGACAGGCACAGGCGGTCTCCTCTGTGGTGGGCCAGGCCGACCTGGAGGTGCTGGCGGACCAGCTGGGGCGGGTGCCCCGGGGGGTGGCTGGCGTCGCGGCGCGTTGCGTGTGCGGGCGTCCCACAGTGGTGCGTACCCTTCCCCGCCTGGAGGACGGGACACCCTTCCCCACCACCTACTACCTCACCCACCCGGCGGCGGTGCGGGGGTGCTCCACCCTGGAGGCCGAGCACCTCATGGAGGAGCTCAATGACGAGCTGGGGCGGGACGCGGCGCTGGCCGCGGCCTACACCCGCGCCCACGAGGACTACCTGGCGCGTCGCCGTGAGCTGGGACAGGTGGAGGAGATCGAGGGCGTCTCCGCAGGTGGGATGCCTGTGCGCGTCAAGTGCCTCCACGCCCTGGTGGCCCACGCCCTGGCGGTGGGGCCGGGTCTCAACCCGGTCGGGGACCGGGTGCTGGCCCTCCTGCGTGAGCGCGGTCTGTGGGATCCTTCCTCCTGTGCGTGTTGACCACCTCCGGCTACTGCCTCCACCGCCTCCGCTACCAGCCTCACCTCCGCTGACGGCACTGACGCCTCCGTCGACGCAGAGAGACCACCGATGACCCGAGTCGCCGCTATTGACTGCGGTACCAACACTATTCGCCTGCTCGTCGCCCAGGCCTGGCGTGACGACCTTGGCCGGGCGCGCCTGGAGCCGCTGCGCAGGCGCAGCCAGATCGTCCGCCTGGGCCAGGGGGTGGACCGTACCGGCCGCCTGGACCCGCAGGCCCTGGAGCGGACCCTGGCTGCCGTGGCCGACTACGCCGAGGACTGCCGTGAGCTGGGGGTCCCCGAGGGGCCGGGTTCCCGGCGGTTCGTGGCCACCTCCGCGACCCGTGACGCGGACAACCGTGACGACTTCACTGCCGGGGTGGCCCGCCTGGTGGGGGTGGCGCCCCAGGTGGTCAGTGGGCAGGAGGAGGCCCGGCTGTCCTTTGTCGGCTCCCTTCTGGGAGACGGGGGTGCTGACGGTGTCGACAGTGCTGGTACTACTGGCACTGCTGGTGCTGAGAGGCTCGTGGTTGACCTGGGCGGCGGCTCCACCGAGCTGGTCCTGGGAGGCCGGGAGCCTCGCAGCACAGTCAGCCTGGACACTGGCAGCGTGCGTGTCACCGAGCGTTTTCTCACCGGGGGTACTGGCCTCCAGGCCCTGGCTGCTGCCCGTGACGAGGTGCGTGCGCTGCTGGACCAGGCCGCAGAGGTGGTTGACCTCGCCGCCCCTGCACGTCTGGTGGGCCTGGCGGGTACCGTGGCCACGGTGACGGCCCACGCCCTGGGCTTGGAGCACTTTGACCCCGACGCGATCGACGGAGCCGAGCTGGGTGTGGAGGCCGTGCTGGCATCCTGTGAGGCGATCACGGGCTCGACCCCCCAGGAGCGGCAGCGGTGGGGCTACCTGGCGCCGGGGCGCCGCGACGTCATCGCCGCGGGGGCGCTGGTGTGGGCGGAGGTGGTCGGCAGGGTCGCGCAGGAGACGGCGGCGGCTGGGCGGCCCCTGGAGACGGTGACCACCAGCCTCCACGACATCCTCGACGGTATCGCCCTGTCCCTGGTGCCTCCCGCTGCCCCGTCCTGGGCGTGCACGGCGGCGGGGCACGGGGAGCCAGCCACCCCGGGGGAGGAGCCGTGAGCCCGGCAGGCGTCGTTGGCGGGGCAGGCTCCGCAGGCCCGGGGGGTGCTGACGGCGCCGGTGCGGCGGCAGGCCCGGCACCGAGCAGGCCGCTGCCACGGGTCCTGGACTGGGGCACCACGACGATCGGCCTAGGCGGCCCGGCGGTCGCCGTGTCCCTGACGGGGCCGACGCTGGCCCAGGCCCGGCAGCAGGCTGCCCGTGCGATGGCAGCGGGGGCGGATGTGCTGGAGCTTCGGGTGGACCTGCTGGAGCCGGTGCGTAAGCAGGTGGCCGAGGCTGCTCGGGCCTGCGGGGCCAGCCGGACGGGTGGGCACGTGCAGGAGGCTGAGACCGCTCAGGCTGCCAGGGCTGCTGGGGTCGCCCGGGTGGTGCTGGAGGCGGTGGAGGCCGTGGGGGCTGTGGTTCCTGAGCCTCCCGGGTCCCCTGGGGTCCCCGGCAGACAGGGGGGTGGCGCTCCTGTGCTGCTGACGTGCCGTACCGCTGCGGAGGGAGGCCGGGCCGACATCAATGACGCCTTCTACGAGGCCCTGCTCCTGGCGGTGGTGGAGGGCGCCGCCGGGCTGCCTGCCCCCCTGCGCCCGGTCGCGGTCGACGTCGAACTGGAGCGCGGCTGCCTGGAGCGCGTGGCGCGGGCAGCCCACGTGGTGGGCACCGACGTCGTCGCCTCCTTTCACGACGTCACCGCCACCCCCGGGGAGGCGGTCCTGGAAGACGTGCTGGAGCGCATGGTGGCCCAGGGGGCGGACCTGGCCAAGGTGGCGGTGTGGCCCACCGACGCCGTTGACGTCGCCCGCCTGCTGACGGTGACAGCGCGTGCCCGTCTGCCGGTGCCTGTGGCAGCCATGTCTATGGGAGCGCTCGGTGCGGTGACCCGGGTGGCGGCCGCGTTCGGCTCCGCCCTGACCTTCGCCGTTGTCCCCGACGAGGAGGGGCGGGCGGAGCCCTCCGCCCCCGGGCAGCTGCCCCTGGCGGAGGTGCGCCGCTGCCTGGCACTCCTGGGCGGACGGTAGGCCTGCTGCTCCTGCGTCCGGGCGGGGTAGTGGCTCGGGGAGGTGAGGACACTGCGGCCAGGCACAGGCCCGGGCGGGTCGGCGCTCCGGTGGCGTGGGGTGGTGCGTGCGAGGGCCGCGCCTGCCTGCCGACCCCCCAGGCGCCTCTCGTGGGCGGCCTCACCGCCTGGCGGCCCACCAGCGCGCCGGGGGTGACGTAGGATCGCCGCGTTACCCCGGCGAGGGACGCGCCCCTGCGCGCGCATCCGTGATCGACGTGGTGGTGCCTGGTCACCGTGCGCGTCGTCGCGCCCGCCGGACCACCTGATCGGCACGGAGGAGACCCTCATGGCAGACAACACCGTCACTCTCAAGGCACAGCTGCGCACCGCGCTGGGCAAGGGGCCTGCTCGGCAGGCCCGTCGTGCCGGGCAGGTTCCCGCCGTGGTCTACGGCCACGGCGCCCAGCCCCGGCACCTGCTGCTGGAGGAGCACGCCACCCGTATGGCCCTGCGTTCCAACGAGAACGCCCTGGTGGAGCTGGAGATCGAGGGCGAGCAGCCCCTCCTGGTCCTCACCAAGGAGGTGCAGCGTCACCCCGTGCGCCCGGGTGTCCAGCACGTCGACTTCCTCCTGGTCAACCGCAACGAGCAGGTGCAGGTCGAGGTCCCGGTGACCGTGGTCGGGGACGCCGCCCCCGGCACCATGCACATGGTTGAGGCTGACCACGTCGTGGTCTCCGCCTCTGCGGTGGCTATCCCTGAGGTGATCGAGGTGGACGTGACCGGTGTGCAGGCCGGGACCGTCATCACGGTGGCCGACCTGTCCCTGCCGGAGGGCGTGGAGGCGGTCTCCGACGCCGGGCTCGGCGTGGTCAACGTGAGGGAGGACTCCAGGGGATCGGCACCGGCCGAGGCTGCGCAGTGAGCTCCGGGGGGAGCCGGGCGTGAGCGCGCCCTGGCTGGTGGTGGGGCTGGGCAACCCCGGCCCCCGCTACGCCCGCAACCGCCACAACGTGGGGCGCATGGTGGTGGACGTCCTGGCCGGGCGCGCCGGGGCGCGGCTGTCCTCCCACCGTGCCCGCGCCCAGGTGGCCGAGGTGCGTCTGGGGGTGCTGCCCGGGGGAGCGCCCGGACCCCGGGCTGTCCTGGCCCAGCCCGGCACCCTGATGAACGGCTCCGGCGGCCCGGTCAAGGCGCTGGCCGACTACTACGGGGTGGGTGCGGACCAGCTGCTGGTGGTCCACGACGAGCTCGACCTGCCCGCTCACGTCCTGCGGCTCAAGCGCGGCGGCGGCGAGGGCGGGCACAACGGCCTGCGCTCGGTCTCCTCCGCCCTGGGCACGCGGGACTACGCCCGGCTGCGCGTGGGGATCGGGCGCCCGCCGGGGCGCCAGGACCCGGCGGACTACGTGCTGGGCGATGTCCCTGTGGGTGAGCGCCAGGCCCTGGCCGTGACCCTGGAGCAGGCCGCCGACGCCGTGGAGCAGGTGGTGGCCCTGGGGCTGGAGGCCGCCCAGCAGCGCCTCCACGCGCCCGCTGCGGCGCCGGAGGTGTAGCCCGCTTGTGCTGCCCTCGCGTCTCCACGCCTGGGCGGGCGCCTGGTGGCCCGGCCGCACACGGGGCCGGGTCTGCTGGGGTGGAGACGCCGGTGCCCGAGGTGAGGACGTCCCCGGCGGAGTGGGCTCACGTGTGCTGAGTCTCGGAGGAACACCGTTATCTCTGCGATATCTGTGATAAAGTTGCCGTGACAGTACATGTCAGCGGCTCGCCGGGGTGGCGGGCCGCGTGTCAACGATGACAAGGGACGATCAAGAGGGGCCTAGCATGACTCGCACTGCCAGGTACCGACGGCTTACGACCCTGACGGCTGCGGCGGCCGCAGTCGTGACCGCCCTGTTCGCCGTCGTCCCCGCCTCGACCGCGTCTGCGGCCACCGACCCGGAGACTGTCCGCGAGACCCTGGCGGCCGTGCCTGGCGGGAACCTCCTGGACGACGTCGCGGCGGTGACGCCGAGCACCAGCACCAGCCAGGTGCTGACGGTGGACACCGACGTCACCGACACGGTGGTCTCCGAGGACCCCAGCACCCCGATCCACCTGACCTCGCAGCAGGGCAAGGAGGTCAGCCTCACCCTGCCCTACGCTGAGACTTCTGAGACCGCCGTGCCGGTGGGTGACGGGGTGGTGTCCTTCGCCAACGAGCAGGGGTTCACCTCCGTGGCGGTGGTCAAGGAGGACGGCTCCGCCCAGGTGGCCCTCATGGTGGAGTCCGCGGACGCGCCCGAGCGCTACCCCTTCCAGGTGGGTCTGCCTGAGGGGGCGGCTGCCGAGGTGGCTGAGGAGGACGGCGGGGTGGTGTTCACCTCCGCCGAGGGCGAGTTCCTCGGGGGCCTGACCCCGCCGTGGGCCAAGGACGCCAACGGCACCGAGCTGGCCACCCGCTACGAGGTCGAGGAGTCCAGCTCCGGCGGCGTGGTGGTCACCCAGGTGATCGAGCACCACTCCGGCGGAGCCGCCTACCCCGTGGTGGCGGACCCGTGGCTGGGCATCGACCTGTTCAGCGAGGCTGTGTACAACCGCGACGGCCAGGAGAATGATCAGTTGGTAATCTCCGTAGTGCTGTCTAACTGGGGGCGATTTGTATATTACACCAGTGTAGTTAGCGCGGAGACGATCCTCATGACCTACGGGTGGGATGAAGTCGTGGACAAGAGGCCACGGACGGCCGACAAACTGACTATTCAACAGCAATACAATTGCCATGTTCTTTACGGGCGTCCTGTTGTTGGTGCGGGGTTTCACTGGGATCTGGAGATGTTCAGGCCTAACAACTCGCGGTGGTATGCTGTGTGGGAGCACCAGTGTAATTGGGAGTAGGCGGGAGTATGTCACTGTTGTGCTCCGTGGGTGTCACTTCTTTATACTGTCGTTCCGTCCTTAAGGGGTTCTTTAGGTGCAGGAGCCGATTATGATAGGGCAGTGGCGGACTGCGTTGCAGACCTGGGGACGGAGTGTCCTGATCGTGGCTGTGGTGCTGGTCCTCCTGCTCGGCGGATTCGTGGCCTGTACCGTGGCGATGGAGCGCCGCGATGATATTCCGGTGGACTGGGCTATATTTCTGGGGTCTTATGATTCTGAGGTATTTCCTGACCCGGTGGAGACGACGGAGAGGACCTGCGTGGATGACCTGCCCTGCCGGTGGGCGGTCACCTCGGACACCGCCGTCGTCATGATGTTCGACGACCAGGCGGAGGCCTGCCGAGCCGCAGAGACCTTGCCTCACACGGTGCGCCACGACTGGCTTGCCGTCCAGTTCACCCCCGGCACCTTGAGTGTGGAGCAACGGACCGACCTGCTGGTGCACTTTGACAGCTACAAGCGTTCCACTGACGCCATCGACAACTTCCCCTGGATCATCCGCCACTGTCCGTAGGGTGTGATGTCATGGCAGCACATACTCCGTTCCGCAGCCAGGTCCGGGAGATCGTCATTGTGGTGGCGGTCTTAGGTCTGCTGTGCGGAGGTGTTGTGGCTGCTGTCATGATGACGGCTCACTACACGGAGCGTCGTGACGACATTCCGGCGGACTGGGCAGTGGAGCTGGGGGCGCTCAACCCAGAGCTCATGCCCAATCCGGTGGAGACCACGGACCAGACGTGTACGCAGGACCTGCCCTGCCGGTGGGCGGTCACCTCAGATACTGCGGTGGTCATGATGTTCGACGACCAGAGGGACGCCTGCCGGGCCGCAGACAGACTGTCCGGCACAGTTCGACGCAGCTGGCTTGCCGTCCAGTTCACCCCCGGTGCCCTGACCACGCAGGAGCGGGCCGACCTGTTGCGGCACTTCCACATCTACGATCGTTATCCGGACAGCATGATCGAGGACCTGTCCTGGTTTCCCTGGGTCATCGAGTCCTGCCCGTCGTAGGGTGTGGTCGTGGTGGCGGTACGTGGCGCGTTGCGGGGTCAGCTCCGGGGGATCGTCATCGTGGTGGCGGTCCTGGGCCTGCTGTACGGGGGTCTCGCAGGCTGCAACGCCATGGCGGCCCGCCACGAGGCACAGCGTGCTGATGCCCTGGCGGAGTGGACGATGGAGTTGGGGACCCTTGACCCCGAGCTCATGCCTGACCCGGAGGAGACCACGGCGCAGACCTGTGTGGATGACCTGCCCTGCCGGTGGGCGGTGACCTCGGACACCGCTGTGGTCATGATGTTTGACGACCAGGACGATGCCTGCCGGGCGGCGGACTCCCTGCCCGCCACGGTGCGCCAGGACCAGGTCGTGGTCCAGTTCACCCCGGACTCCCTGGGTGCTCTGCAACGGGCTGACCTGCTGGTGCATATCGACACCTACGACCGTTACCCGCGCCGTGACGAGCGTGGCAGCCTCAGCCGGTGGGAGGCCGGAGCCGGGTCCTGCTCCTAGGCCATGAGCCCTGACTCGTAGGCGAGGACGACGGCCTGGACCCGGTCGCGCACGTCCAGCTTGGTCAGCACGTTGCCGACGTGGGTCTTCACCGTGGTGGCGGACACCACCAGATGGTCGGCGATCTCCGCGTTGGACATCCCCCGGGCCATGAGCAGCAGGATCTCCTTCTCCCGGGGGGTCAGGGAGGTGATGCGCGGGTCCTGGGAGGTGGCGGTCCTCTCCTGGTCCTCCGGCAGCGAGGAGGCAAACATCTCCAGCATCCTCCTGGTGACCCGGGGGGAGACCACGGCCTCGCCGGAGGCCACCGTACGGATGGCGGCTGCCAGGTCTGCTGGACGCGTGTCCTTGAGGAGGAACCCCGAGGCTCCGGCACGCAGCCCGGCAAAGGCGTACTCGTCCAGGTCGAAGGTGGTCAAGATCAGGATCCGGGTGCCGGGGAGCTCCCGCACGATCGTCTCGGTCGCCTCAATCCCGTTCATCCCCGGCATGCGCACGTCCATGAGGATGACGTCGGGTCCCAGCGCCCGGGCCTGGGTGACGGCAGTGGCCCCGTCGGAGGCCTCACCGATGACGTCGATACCCGGCTCGGCGTCCAGCACCATGCGGAAGCCCATACGCATGAGGGACTGGTCGTCAGCCAGGAGGACGCTCACCGGTGCGGGGTCCTCCGGGGTACCCGCACCGTCGTCGTTGCCGGATACGGCCGGGTTGCTCACGGGGTCGTTCACAGAGGCATCTGCCATGACAGTGTTCCTTCGTTCTTCTCGTCCCAGCGCAGGACCGCCCGGACCCGCCAGCCCGTGGCGGTCGGTCCGGCCTGGACGCTCCCGCCATAGACCGCAGCCCGCTCCCGCATGCCGATGAGGCCCTTGCCGGAGCCGTGCATCGGGCGGGCTCCGGGAGCCGCCTCGTTGTCCACGGTGAGGACAGCCGTGCCAGTGTGACGCTCGACGGTGACTGCCACCCGCGGTGAGGTAGGAGCGTAGCGCAGGATGTTGGTCAGGGCCTCCTGAGCGATACGGAACACTGTCAGCTGGAGGGCCTTGTCCTCAGGCAGCGCCTCCCCAGACCACGTGTAGTCCACCGGGACCCCAGCGGCGCGGAAGCGTCCCACCAGCCCGGCGATATCCGCCTGCTCCGGGGCCGGAGCCAGCGGGGTTGCCCCTGCGGAGGAGTCCGAGTCGTGGTCGGTGGCCTCCCGGCGCAGGTCCGCGATCGGGGCGCTGGGCTCGACAGCCGCCACGGTCCCCGGAGGTGCGAACTCCGGGACAGGCAGGTCGCGCACCTCGGGGGAGCGGGATGACCGGGTGCCCGTCCGGGCTGCCCGGGACCTAGCTGCCGCGCTCCGGGAGGGGCCGGGGTCGTTGCCCTCGGTGTCTCCGGCTCCTTCGGCAGGGTGAAGGTCGGGTGGGAGCAGCGCCCCGCCAACCTCAGGGGCGTCCTCGGTAGGGTCTGAGGGCTGATCCCCGGAGACGGGCGGGCTACCAGTGTCCTGCCCGACCCCGGTCAGCGCCGGGTCCTCCCGCAGCACGCCGACCAGGCGGCGGGTGTCCGCCAGTGCCCCGCGCCCGGTCTCCGCCAGCGTCTCCAGGGCCTTCCTAGCGGTGGCCGGGTCGCGGTCGATGGTAGCCGTCGCGCCGTCAGCCATGGTGATCATGACAGCCAGGGAGTGGGCGACGACGTCGTGCATCTCCCGGGCGATCCGGCTGCGCTCGTTGGAGGCAGCCAGCAGGGTCTCCTGCTCGCGAGCCAGCGCCAGGCGTGAGGAGCGCACCTCCACCTCGGTGACGCGTAGGCGTGCCGAGCGCAGGTTCAGCCCCGTCAGTACCGTGACCAGAAAGATGAGTGTCATCTGGAGCGTCACCTGAAGCGTCTGCCCCGAGGTCGCAGGGTTGCCCTCAATGAAGACTGCTGTCAGGTAGAAGACGGCCATTGTCGTGACCCAGGCGGTCCAGGTTGTCAGCGGGTGGCTGCGAGCGGCGACTGTTCCCAAGGTGATGGGGACGCCTAGCCAGGCGAATATGGTGATGACGACAGCGGCCAGCCCGAACTCCTCGATCGTAGGCGGTCGGTGGACCCACAGGAGGAGCTGCTCATACAGGGGCAGCAGGGTCAGCAGAGCCAGCCACGCCACCACGGGGTGACGCCGCCGCAGGGTCAGGGCCATAGCACCGCACAGCCAGGCGGCAAGCGCCAGGGGGTAGCGTGCCACCAGGGCCGCGACGGAGGACAGCGACTCCCCGTACTGATGGAGGGTCAGGTGGGCCATGAGGATGTTGGTCAGCAGGACCGCCACGGCGATGGCGCCGTCCACCCAGGTAGGGTGGCTGCGGTACCAGGATGTCAGTGAGCGGGCGAGGCCACGCAGGAGGCGTCGCGGGGAACGACGGCTGTCAGTACCCTCACGACCCTCAAGCGCCCCTCTTGGGGCGACCTGGGCCGAGGCAGTGTCGAGGCTGGGGGAGGAGTCGGGCATCGGGGCCAGTGTGCCACCGCAACGCACCTCACCCCGCCCGCAGGCGCCCGGCGGGCGGGGTGAGGTGCGTTGCGGTGGGTGCTGGTAGGCCAGCGGGCCGGTCCGCTCCCTGGTTGCGAGGTGCTTGGACCGGCCCGCGTGAGGGCCGCCAGCCAGAGGCTGGGTGGTGACCATGCTGTCTATCTGTCTCTACCTAGGACCTAGGTGCTTGACCTAGGCGTCACGCCGGGACAGGACGATCCAGCCGATGACGACGGGCACGACCGCCCAGGCGGCGAAGACGGTGACAGCCTGCCAGTGCTCAAGGGCGTACTGGGTGCCGCTTACCCCCCACTGAGCGATCTGGGAGAAAGGGTCCGACACGGCTTGGCTGGCGCCACCGGGCAGGAGGCCGACGGCTTCGGCGGCCTGCGGCCACCTCATTGCGAGCAGGCCCAGGGGGATCTGTATGATGAACAGCAGCACGACGGCGAGGGTGATGGTGCCGGCGGTGGAGCGCAGGAGGAAGCCCAGGCCCAGGGACATGAGCGCGATACCTACAAAGGACAGGCCAGCCCCCCAGAAGTATCCCAGGTACTCGGGGTCCGTGAGGGACCCGGCGTGCTCACCCAGGAACGGGGCGGACACCCCCCAGGCGACAAGGATGGAGACCAGGCCCAGGAGGAAGGCCAGGGCTGAGACGACGACCGCCTTGGCGGCCAGGAGCCTGCCCCGGTGGGGGACGGCGGCCAGGGAGGAGCGGATCTGTCCCGAGGCGTACTCGCCGGTGACGATGAGGGCCGCCTGGACGCAGATGACGATCTGGCCGAAGGTGATACCGACCGTGAGGCTGTCTGCCGCCTCGCTGTACGCCTCCTCGGCAGCGTAGGCGATAGCGATAGCGGCTCCGAAGGAGGCGGTCAGGAAGAGGGCGAGGCCGCTGGTGATCCAGGTGGAGCGCAGGCTGTGGATCTTGACCCACTCGGCGTAGACGGCGCGGATGAAGGTTTGGCGCCCGGTAATACGGCTGCGGTGGGGGCGCCTGGCGGAGGAGGCTGTGCTGGGGGAGGGGACTGTGTCGGACACGGCGCTGGCTGCCCGGGTGGGCGCTGCGGCGGCTGCTGGGGTAGGCATGATAGTTCCTTGGCAAAGCTGTAGTGGTTGGGGACAGGGGTGCGGCAGGTACGGCCATGGGCTCGCGGACCAGGCACTGCTAGGCGGTGGCTGGTGCCCGCCTGCGGTCGGGGGCGGCTGCTCCGGTGGCCTGCCCGGTGGTGTACTCGGTCTCGTCGGAGGTCAGGGTGAGGTAGGCCTCCTCCAGGCTGGCGTGCTGGGTGGTCAGCTCGTGGAGGGTGACCCCGGCTGCGGCGGCGACCTCGCCGACCACGTGGGCCGGAGCGGTCGTGGTGGTCAGGGTGCCAGGGCTGGGGCTGGAGGTCTCCACACCCCGGGAGGCCAGGGCCTGGGCCAGGGCGTCAGCCTGGGGGGAGACCACGCGCACGACGTCGCTGGTGGCCTGGGCGATGATCTCGTCCACCGGGCCGCGCGCCAGGATGCGTCCCCGGGCGATGACCAGGAGCTGGTCGGCGGTCTGGGCCATCTCGCTCATCAGGTGAGAGGAGATGAACACGGTGCGCCCCTGGGCGGCCAGCGCCCGGCAGGTCTCACGCACCCACTTGACGCCCTCGGGGTCCAGCCCGTTGACCGGCTCGTCCAGGACGAGCACCCCGGGGTCGCCCAGCATGGCTGCGGCGATCCCCAGGCGCTGGCCCATCCCCAGGGAGAAGCCCTTGACCCGTTTGCGGGCCACGCTCGTCAGCCCGGTCATCTCCAGCACCTCGGTGACCCTCCTGGTGGGGATGCCGTTGGACACCGCCAGCTGGGTCAGGTGCGCCCGGGCGCTGCGCGAGCCGTGCATGCCCTTGGCGTCCAGCAGGGCGCCGACCTCGCACAGCGGGGCTCCCAGGTCCCGGTAGGCGCGCCCGTTGACCCGCACGCTGCCGCCGGTGGGGCGGTCAAGCCCCATGATCATGCGCATCGTGGTGGACTTTCCCGCCCCGTTGGGCCCCAGGAACCCCGTCACTGTCCCCGGCTCCACGGTGAAGGACACCCGGTCCACGGCCGTCTTGTCACCAAACCGCTTTGTCAGCTCGACAGCCTCAATCACAACAGTCTCCTCTCGCTGGGTGAGCCAGGCCGGGGGATGGCGGAGACGGGGGCGGGGCGGAGGCAGTGGCAGCGGCGCCCCACCTCAGGTCTCCGACCGTGGATCCGGCGGCCCGGGCAGGTGGTCAGCGACCAGGCTGGAGGGCCGCTGGCTGAAACCAGGGTAGGAGCGTGGGTGAAGCGTCTGGCTCGCCCGGAAAGCTGAATCCTGGTTCCCCTGGCGTCCTACTGGAGGGGAGGGCGTCTCCTCCGCATGGAGGAGAGCGGAGGAGACACGGCAGGTATCCTGCTCAAGTGACAAAAACGTCGGAGGACAACAAGGCATCGTGTTGTCCTCCGACGTTTTTGCCGCGTCAGTGGGAGCGGTCCGGGAGGGGTCAGGTGGTCTCCTCGGAGTCCTGAGTGTCCTCGGGGGCCTCTGCCGGGACTCCCCCACCCTCGGCGATGGAGCCGGTCATGGGAGACTTGTCGATCCTGAGGGCGAAGCAGAGGAACTCCCGGTCACCGGTGTGCCACGCCATCTCCTTCGGGTAGAGGTAGAGCATCTGGAAGTCGGAGCCGTTGACGTCGGCGGAGGCGTACTCGGGGAACTGTGCGGTGCACGTGGTCTCCACGTCGGCGGTCAGGGCCTCCTCGTCATAGGTCTCGTAGGCGTCGTCAGCTGCCTCACCGGTGTGGTAGAGCTCCAGGTAGTGGGAGTCGTCGCAGTCGGTGACGTGGAGAAGAGGATTGTTGGAGGCCATGACGTCGTCAATGGTGTCGGTGAGACAGTCCCCTACCTCCAGGTCGTCCACGGAAGCAAGCGAGGAGTCCGGGCTGGCTGACTGGGAGGGGGTCTGGGACGGGCTGGCCTCGTTGCTGGGCGCACTAGTGGGGCCGCTGTTGCTGGTGGCACTCTGGGTGCTCTCGTCGGCAGGACCGAGCGTGGTCAGGGCGACAGGCTCTGCCTGGCTGCCAAGGCAGGCGCTGACAGCGAGGAGGAGCGCGGCGGCCACGGGGAGCGCGGACAGCGTGGGAGATCGCATGACAACGAGTCTGCCTGAAGGTTCTGGGGCGCGCTAGGGGCGGACGGCCTGTGAGAGACCCACGACGCTCCGATTACCTTGATTTCCCTGTCAGCGAGACCGGGAGGTCCGGTTCGGGCAGGGGGTGCCTGTACCGTCAGGACTGCCAGCACCGCGAAGGCTAGACTGGTGCCTGTCCGTGGACGCAGGTGGTGACTAGGGTGACCAGGTGGAGACGCGGACGTTCCTGTTGGTCCTGTCGATCATGGACCAGATGGCGGCTCTGTTGCGCCGTCGTGACCGATGGTACCTGGGGCAGGCCCTGACCAGCACAATGGAGAGTGACAGTGAGTAATCCCTTCTTCAGTCAGAGCCGGGCGTTTGCCCCGGGTGGGGGCGTGCGTGAGGCCGAGCCTGTGGGGACCACGCCTGGCGGGTACCCCACGATGCCGGGTTACCAGCCCGGCCACACCGGTCCTGGGCAGGTTGGCTATGCTGCCCAGCAGCAGTCCTACGGGGCCGGCCAGGGCTATGGGCAGACCTGGGGCCAGGTCCCGGGCCAGGCCTGGGGGCAGCACAGCCACGACGGCCAGGCTGGCTCCTACGGGCAGGTGAGCCCGGAGCAGGTGGCGGGCATGGAGGCCCGGTACCAGGCGCCTGCGGCCACGAGCACGGACATGCGGCGGATGACCTATGACGACGTCATCATCCGTACCGCGGGCCTGTTCGCGGTCATCGTGGTGGTCGGGGCGGTGTCGTGGAACCTGGTGACCACCCCGGCCACGACGGGCCTGGGGACCATGCTGATGCTTGTCGGCCTGGTCGGGGGCCTGGTCCTGGGGCTGGTCAACTCCTTCAAGCGGGTGCCCTCCCCGGCGCTCATCATGGCCTACGCGGTGTGCGAGGGCCTGCTGCTGGGGGGCTTCTCCGGGATCATGGAGCACCGCTACGAGGGCATCGTGGCCCAGGCGGTGCTGGCCACCGCGGCGACCTTCGTGGTGGTGCTGTGCGCTTACCGGTTCGCCGGCTTCCGGGTCCAGGGCCGCGTCCGGCGCGTGCTGCTCGTGGCCGTGGGCGGCTACCTGCTGTTCAGCCTGGTCAACCTGGGGCTCGTGCTCACCGGGGTGACCTCGGGGCAGTGGGGCCTGCGCAGCATCGAGGTCATGGGGATCCCCCTGGGCGTGGTCATCGGGCTGGCCGCGGTGGTCATGGCCGCCTTCTGCCTGGCGGTGGACTTCGAGTCCATCCAGCAGGGCGTGGACAACCGCCTGCCCCAGCGCTACGCCTGGGCCGGGGCCTTCGGCCTGGTGGTGACCATCGTGTGGATGTACATCGAGTTCCTCCGCCTGCTGTCCTACTTCCGTGACTGACACCCGCACCCGGGCAGGCACGCGAGCGGCACACCAGCGGTGCAGAGGTTGGCCAGAACTCGCTGGCGGGGCTGGCTGGTGCGCGGGGCGTGGACCCGGGACCTGGGGTGCGCTGTCAGCGGCTTCGCGTAGGCTCCTGCCATGATCAGTATGAACATGCCCTCCGTTGACGGTGCCAAGGGGACCAGGCCGTCCCTGACCTTCCCCGGCCCGCAGGCCCCCGAGGGCCTCCAGGTGCAGGTCCTGGACGCCGGGGACGGCCAGGTGGTGGAGCCGGGGGACACTATCGCCTGCCACTACCTGGGCCAGGTCTGGAACGGGAAGGTCTTCGACACCTCCTACGACCGTGGCCAGCCACTGACCTTCCAGGTCGGCACCGGGATGGTGATCCGTGGGTGGGACGACGCCCTGGCGGGACAGCGGGTCGGCTCCCGGGTCCTGCTGTCGATCCCTTCCGAGCTGGGCTACGGTGACCGGGGCGTCCCGCAGGCAGGGATCAGGGGCGGTGACACGCTCGTCTTCGTCACGGAGGTTCTGGCCGTCATGTGACCCCTGACGGCGATGGCGGAGCGCCCGGTCCGACGGCGAGCCCCTGGCTGCCTGGGTGGTGAGCCTGGCTGGAGGCTCCCGGCTGCGGGCCACACCTGGCCTGACCCGCGTGCTGAGGGCGGGCTGCCCGGACCTGGCGCCAGTCTGCTGTCCCCGGTCCGGGCGGCCGGGAATGCACGGCGACGCGTGCGTGCTCTAGGAGGGAGCACTAGGCTGGGGGCAGACACGGTGTCATCAACCTCGGGTCCTCACCGACTGCGGCGACCGGGTTGCTGCCGCTGCTGCCACGGCTGAGTGTGTCCGAGCGACGTCCCTACACACCTCCCGACAGGAGAGAACATGCCGCAGTACCGCAGCGCCACCTCAACCTCCGGCCGTAACATGGCGGGCGCGCGCGCCCTGTGGCGTGCCACCGGCGTCAAGGACTCCGACTTCGGCAAGCCCATCATCGCGATCGCCAACTCCTTCACCCAGTTCGTCCCCGGGCACGTGGGCCTGCGCGACGTCGGCAGGCTGGTCGCCTCCCAGGTCGAGGCCGCTGGTGGTATCGCCAAGGAGTTCAACACCATCGCCGTGGACGACGGCATCGCCATGGGGCACGACGGCATGCTCTACTCCCTGCCCAGCCGCGAGCTCATCGCCGACTCGGTGGAGTACATGGTCTCTGCCCACTGCGCGGACGCCCTGGTGTGCATCTCCAACTGCGACAAGATCACCCCGGGCATGCTCATGGCCGCCATGCGCCTCGACATCCCGACGATCTTCGTCTCCGGCGGCCCCATGGAGTCGGGGAAGATGGTGGCCACGGACGGCACCACCCGCAAGCTCGACCTCATTGACGCGATGATGGACGCTGCCGACGACACCGTCGACAACCAGACAATCTCCGCCATTGAGCGCCTGGCCTGTCCCACCTGCGGCTCCTGCTCAGGGATGTTCACCGCCAACTCCATGAACTGCCTGACCGAGGCCCTGGGCCTGGCGCTGCCGATGAACGGCACCCTGCTGGCCACCCACTCCGACCGCGGCGAGCTCTTCGAGCGGGTCGGGCGCCAGGTCGTGGAGATCACCAAGGCCTACTACGAGCAGGAGGACGACTCCGTCCTGCCCCGGTCCATCGCCACCAAGGCGGCCTTTGAGAACGCCATGAGCCTGGACATCGCCATGGGCGGGTCCACCAACACCGTCCTCCACCTGCTGGCTGCCGCGCAGGAGGCCAGGGTGGACTTCACCATGGCTGACATCGACCGGCTCTCACGCAAGGTCCCGCACCTGGCCAAGGTGGCCCCCTCCACCAACCTGTACCACATTGAGGACGTCCACCGGGCCGGGGGGATCCTGGGTATCCTCGGCGAGCTCGACCGGGGTGGCCTCCTGGACACCTCCACCATGACGGTCCTGCGCGGCACGCTGGCCGACGAGCTGGCCGAGTACGACATCGCCCGCCCCGGCGCAGACGGTGTGCCCGGCTCCGAGGTCAGCCAGGACAACCGCACCCGCTACCTGGCTGCCCCGGCAGGCGTGCGCACCACGGAGATGTTCTCCCAGTCCTCCCGCTGGGAGGCGCTGGACACCGACCGCAGCAGCGGCTGTATCCGGGACGTGGAGCACGCCTACTCGGCGGACGGGGGCCTGGCCGTGCTGTTCGGCAACGTGGCAACCAAGGGCTGTATCGTCAAGACAGCGGGCGTGGACGCCTCGATCCTCACCTTCTCTGGTCCCGCAGTGGTCTTCGAGTCCCAGGACGACGCCGTGGCAGGCATCCTGGGGGGCAAGGTCGCTGCCGGGGACGTCGTGGTCATCAGCCACGAGGGGCCGCGTGGGGGGCCTGGGATGCAGGAGATGCTCTACCCCACCACCTACATCAAGTCCCGGCACCTGGGCAAGGAGTGCGCGCTGCTGACGGACGGGCGCTTCTCCGGGGGCACCTCGGGCCTGAGCATTGGGCACGTCTCTCCGGAGGCGGCGGCGGGCGGCCTCATCGGCCTGGTCCGCAGTGGTGACGTCATCGACATCGACATCCCGGCACGCTCTATCTCTGTGCGCCTGGACGAGGCTGAGATCCAGCGTCGTCGCGCGCAGGAGGAGGCGCGCGGGGCGGCCGCCTGGACCCCCCGCTCTCCGCGTTCCCGCAAGGTCTCTGCCGCTCTGCGCGCCTACGCGATGCTGGCGACCAGCGCCGACCTGGGGGCTGTGCGGGACCTGGGCATGCTCGGGGCCGACTAGGGCTGCGGGCGTGTGGCGGCGCGGGGGCGTCGCTGGTGTGGTGGGGTGAGCAGCCGCAGGGGGAGCGGTAGGGGCGGCGCAAGGAGGCTGCCCTGTCAAATTTGAGAACGGTTGTCATTATGGTCTATGGTGCCTTTATGACAGGTGTTCTCAGACGCTGGGGCGGGGTGCCGCGCGGGTGCTGGCCCCGGGCGCGTGGTGTGGTGACTGCGTTCCCACCTTCTTTCGTGACGGGGTTGAGTCTCAGCTCTTCTGCCTCTAAGGTTCTTAGGTATGGCAACCCTTCTTAACTCATTGACCGTCAGCACGGGAGGACGTCAGCTGCTCAAGGACGTCAGCCTTGTCCTGTCCCCAGGGAGCCGTACTGCGCTGGTCGGGGCCTCAGGGGCTGGGAAGTCGTTGACCTGCGCCGCGCTCGCGGGGGTGCTGCCGCCAGGCCTGACGGTGACTGGGCGGCTCACGGGTGCCGGGCCAGAGTCTGCTACCACGACCAACCTCCTGCCGTTGCCCGCCTCACGTCGTCCTCTGTGGGGCCGTGTCGCGCTGGTCCCCCAGGATCCGAGCACGGCCCTGCATCCCCTGACGCCTGTGGGGCGCCAGGTCGAGCTGGCGGCTCGTGGCTCGCGGCGTGCCCGCCACCGGGCCGCCCAGCGCGTGACGGACCTGCTTGCTGCTGTCGGCCTGGACGAGCACCTCGCGGGACGGGTGCCCGGACGCCTCTCAGGAGGCCAGCGTCAGCGGGCCTGCCTGGCCCTGGCCCTGGCGGGCGACCCGAGCGTGTTGGTCGCTGACGAGCCCACCACGGCGCTGGACGTCGTCGCTCGCAGCGAGGTCCTTGACCTGCTGGTCCAGGTGACCGGGCGCGACGACGGCCCGGCCCTGCTACTGATTACCCACGACCTCCCGGCTGCCATGATCTGTGAGGACATCGTGGTCCTCTCCCAGGGAGAGGTCGTCGAGAGAGGAGCCACGCGGCAGGTCCTCGCCTGCCCTGATCACCCGGTGACGCAGGCCATGTGCGAGGCAGCCAGACGTGAAACTCTCCCGGCCGCTCTGACAGCGTTCGCCGAAGTCAGGCTCCCGGAGGCGCAGGACGTCGGTGGCCGTCGGCTGGCCCTGATGCGGCAGGCATCCTAGCGTGGAGGGCCTGAGGATGAGCAACGTCGTCCGCTCCTACCCGGACGGCTCCGGGGGTTTCCGCCCCGTCCTCGACGGTGTCAGTCTTGATCTTCCTGCCGGTCGCAGTGCTGCCCTCCTCGGACGCTCTGGATGCGGAAAGACCACCTTGCTTCGTGCGCTGCTGCTTCTGGACGTTCCGGGACCGAAGGACTCCGGGGAGATCCTGCTCGACGGCACTCCCGTGCGCCGACGCAGCGCGCGTCGTCTGCGCTCCTACCGACGGGTCGTCCAGTACGTCCCCCAGGACGCTGCTAGCAGCCTCGACCCCCGGCTCAGGGTCGTGTCGCAGGTCACCAGACCCATGCGGACTCTGGGGGTCCCAGGGAGCCGGGAGGAGCACACGGCCGCTGCCGAGGACCTTCTCACTCGTCTGGAGCTTCCTCGGCAGGTGTGGCGCTCTCGTCCGCACGAGCTCTCTGGCGGGCAGGCTCAACGTGTTGCGATCGCCCGTGCCCTGGCGCCAGCCCCTCGTCACCTTCTTCTTGACGAGCCCGTGTCAGGGCTCGATCCTGCACTGAGACGCCAGGTCCTGGAGCTCCTGGCGGGGATTGGTGCAGACCTGGCTGACGAGGAGACCATAGCCCAGCCCCAGCACGTACCAGCAGAGCAGCAAGACCGTCCCGCCCCGGCCCTGGACTGCGCCCGTCCCGCCCCGGCCCTGGACTGCGCCCGTCCCGCCCCGGCCCTGCTTGTTGTCTCCCACGACCTAGCGGCTGTCGCCCGTATCTGCAGCCGCGGGATCGTCATGGACGGCGGGGTTCTCGTCGAGGACGCGCCGATGGGTGACCTTCTGACCGCCCCGTCCCATCCCGCCTCCCGTGCCCTGCGTGACGCCGTGCCCACCCTGCCTTCCCCGCAGGGCGCCTACCAGCCTCAGCAACCTGCAAGGAGACAGATATGAACACCTCCGCACCGGTCCCCACCCGTCGCCAGGCGATCGCGATGCTAGGCATAGGAGCAGGTGCTGTCCTGGCCGCAGGCTGTGGCGGTGGCCCGTCCGAGGCCGCCGACGGCCGTGTCCGCATCGCCATGTTTAATACGCCGCGTGCCAGTATGAGCCCCTTCTCCGACGACGCGTTCATGCTGACCAGGTGGTCGTGCGCCGAGACCCTGGTCAATCTCGACGCCGAGGGCGAGCTGGTCGAGGCGCTCGCCTCCTCCTGGGAGCGCACCGACGACACCACGTGGCGGTTCACTGTCCGCGAAGGGGTCACCTTTCACGACGGAAGCGCCTTGACCGCGGAGCAGGCGGCTGCCTGCATCGACTTCGCGGCCAGCCACCCTGAGGCGCCCCGTATCCTCGACGACGTCGAGCTAAGCGTCACCGCCGAGGGCAGCGAGGTCGTCGTCACCACGGCCGAACCCGACCCGCTGCTCCCGCAGCGCCTATCCAGCCCCAGCATGGTGATCCTCGCCGAGGGAGCCTACCCCGACGCCTCTGACGGCGTCATTGACCCTATCGGCTACGGGACCGGGCCCTTCAGACTGACTGCGGTCAACGGGACGGCTACCGCCACCTTGGAGCGCTATGAGGACTACTGGGGAGAGGCCGCCACCGCGTCAGGCATCGACGTGTCCTTCGTGCCTGACGGCACCGCACGTGGCTCCGCCCTGCGCACCGGTGAGGCCGACGTGGTCGAGGCGGTCCCCTTCTCCCAGGTCGCCAACCTTGACGAGTCGCTCCTGCACGAGATCGTCACGCCGCGAACCCTGACCCTCTACCTCAACACCGCCGAGGGCGTCTTTACCGACAAGGGCCTCAGAGCCGCCGTCAGGGACGCTATCGAGCCCACCGAGCTCACCGGCACCGTCTACGAGGGCTACGCCGACGTCGCGCCCGGTCTGTTCGGCCCGGCACTGACGTGGGCCGAGGAACTGCGGTCCTGGGGCACCACGTCCTTTACCGGGGCCAAGGGCGCTGGTGCTACGGACCAGGTTCCCGGGGCCGCCAAGGCTGCCAAAGTTCCCGAGGGGACCACCATCACGATCGGTACCTACAGCGACCGTCCCGAGCTCGAGGAGGTCCTGGTCGTCATCACGGCCCAGCTGGAGAGGGCAGGGTTCACGGTCACGAACGACGTGCGCGAGTACGAGCAGATCGAGTCCGACGCCCTGGCGGGAGCCTTCGACGCCTTCCTCCTGTCACGCGGCACGGTTCTGGACTCTGGGGACCCGGTGGCCTACATGGAGTCCGACTTCTCCTCCGACGGGTCGTTCTCACTGTGCTTCCTCAAGGACACGAAGGTGGACGCCGCGCTGGACAAGGCCGCCGCGCTGGAGGCCGGGGACGAGCGGCGCAAGGCCATCATCGCTGCGGAGAAGGCGATCCTCGCCACCGGAGCGGCCGTCCCCCTGGTCAACGAGCGCCTGCTCCAGGGGGAGGCGGCAGGGCTTACCGGTGCCGAGCGGGACCCGTACACCAGGGCGCTGATTACCGCCTCCACGGCGGTCGGGCAGTGAGTCAGGCAGCAGGTGGGCTGATGGCCCGGGTGGCAGGCAAGGTGGTGGGTCTCCCGCGCAGGGCCCGCCGCCGCTACGACGGGGTGGTTGTGGCCTCCCGGGTGCTCGCCTTTAGCGGACTGGTGGCCTTGGTGGGGATGCTGCCGTGGCTGTCAGCCAACGATCCTGCCTTGACCATCCTGCGGGCAACCTCTGACGAGCGTGAGCCCACCCCGGAGGCGCTGGAGGCCATCCGGGAGCGGCTGGGTCTGGGCGACGGTCCCCTGGGCAGCATCGGCCACTGGCTGGGAGGTGTCCTCCGCGGCGACCTGGGTACGTCATGGGTGTCGGGCGGTGACGTCGCCCCCGGTACGCTGGACGCCTTCAGCGTGTCCCTGGACCTCATGGGGGCGGCCCTCCTGGTGTCCCTCCTTGTCGCGACACTGCTTACCCTGCCAGCCATGCGGGCCGGGCTGCGGGGGGAGCCCCGTCCCCAGGGCGGGGCCGTCGCGGCCCTCCTGACCTCGCTGCCGGAGTACCTCCTGGCCCCGGTGCTCCTACTGGCGCTGGCGGTCTATGCTGGGCTGCTGCCACCTTACGGATGGGGACGGGCTGCCCAGGTGGTGCTGCCAGCCCTCACCCTGGGTCTGCCCGGCGGCGGTCTCCTGGGCGGTCTGCTTGCCGACGCCGTCACGGCGACCTTCAACGAGCGGTGGGTGGCTACCTGGACCACTACTGGCATATCCCGCGCCGCCCTGGCACGGGCGGTGCTGCGTCGCGCCCTGGCGCCCCTGTGCGGCCAGGTGGGCCTGGTGGTGGTCGGGCTGACCGGGGGTGTGGTGGCCACCGAGCAGATCTTCGCGATCCCCGGGATCGGCAGGATGCTCCTGAGCTCGGCCACCGCGCAGGACGTCCCCTCCCTCCAGGCGGGGATCCTGCTCCTGCTGGCGCTGGCCGTAGGAGCAGGTGCCCTGGCAGAGCTGGTCCGTCGGTGGCTGCTGGGGGCAGCCGTCGGGACCCCGCTGCCCGCGCCTCCCCCTGTGCGCCGTCCGGGGCGTAGTGCGGGCGTCATCGCCGTGCTCGGGTCGGTGGTCCTGATAGGGATAGTCTGTGCGGGGATCGGCCGGAACCCGCTGGCCACCGGCTACGAGCGGCTAGAGGTACCCAGCCTGGCCCTGCCGCTGGGAGGTGACGCCCTGGGGCGTGACGTCCTGGCCCGCGTGGCCCACGGGGCGGTCTCCACCACGACCACCGCCCTGGCTGTGTGCCTCGCGTGCTTCCTGGTGGCCATGCTGCTGGGGCTGGTGCCTCGTGCCGCCATGGGCTTCACCGAGGTCGCCAACGCGGCCCCGCCGGTCCTGGCGGGACTGGTCGTGGCGGCCGTGACAGGTCCGAGCGCCCTGGGCGCCGCCGTGGCGGTGGGCTGCGTGGCGTGGGCGCCACTGGCGTCACACGCCGGCTCGCTCGTGCGCGAGGTCTGTCAGCGGCCCGATGTCGCCCTGGCCCCGGTGCTGGGAGAGGGAAGGGCGCGGATCACCCTGACGCGGGTGGTGCCTGCCATCGCCCCGCCCCTGGCACGTCACGCCGCCCTGCGGCTGCCGGGGATCGCCCTGGCGCTGGCCGGTCTGGGCTTCCTCGGCCTGGGCGCACAGGCCCCCACGCCGGACTGGGGACTGGCGCTGTCCGAGGCCCTGCCCTACATCGAGCGGGCGCCGTGGGCTGTTGCCGCCCCTGCCTCGGCCCTGGTGGCGCTCGCGGTGACAGCCGTGGCCGCCTCCCGGGTGAATATGTCCGTCGAGCGGCGTCGCGGCGGCGGGGACGGCTGAGCCCGGCTACGGGGGCTTGACAGGCTGGGGGGCTGAGACCAAGCGAGTAGGGTCGGCCTCAGCCCCAGCGTCGCACCGGCCCAAGTGGCCCTGTCGCACAGCATCAAGGACCGCGTACAGCCGTGCCCGTCCCGGACCACGCAAGGGACTGGTCCGGGACGGGCACGGCTGGTCTGCTGCGCTGCGCTCAGATGCTCAGCGAGTCGCGGAAGTCGGAGTTGTCCTCCAACCAGGTGCGGGCTGACCCCTCGTTGTCCGTGCCCTCGTTCTCGTTGAGCATGAGATCCTCCAGGGAGCTGAGCTGCTCGTCGGTGATCGTGAAGTCCGTGAACAGGGTGGCGATCTCAGGCATGTCGTCGGACAGGCCCTGGCGCCCCAGCGCGTGGATCTGCTCGGCGTCGCCGAAGGCGTTCTCGGGATCCTCCAGGTCGCGGATCTCGTAGGCGCTGTAGGCCCAGTGCGGGCTCCACAGGGTGACGACGATATTGTCGCCCTTGCTCATGGCGCCCTTGAGCTCGGCCAGCATGGCTGAGGTGGAGGAGGTGGTGAACTCCATCGTGTCCAGGCCGTAGGTGGGGATGACCGACTCCTCGGTCTGGGTGGTGATACCCGCACCCGCGTCGATTCCCACGATCCTGTTGTCAAAGTCGGAGGCGGAGTTGGCCAGCTCGGCGATAGAGGTGATGGGGGCGGAGTCGTTGACCGCCAGGGCGAGCTTGGCGTTGGTGTACCAGGCGCCGAAGTCCTCGACCTTGTCACCGTACTGGTCCATGTAGGACTCGTGGGTGGTGGGCAGCCAGGCGTCGAGCATGAGGTCGTAGTCGCCGTTGGCCAGGCTGCTGTAGGCGACGCCGACGTCGGCGTCAGACAGGGTGACGTCGTAGCCCTCGTCGGTGAGGATGACCTTGAACAGGTTAGAGATGGCGATGCCCTCGTCCCAGCCCGCGGGCACGCCGATGGTTAGTGACTTGCTGGAGGAGCCGTCGGAGGAGCCACCGGAGGATCCACAAGCGGCCAGGCCGGTGGCGGCCAGCACGCTGCTGCCGACGGCCAGGGCGTGGCGGCGGGAGATGCCGGGTGGGGTCAGATGGTTGCTCGGGCGGTTGCCCATGGTGATTCCTTTCAGTTCAGGGACGGTGAGGGCAGTGGCTGGCGAGTGGCGCAGCAGGTGCGGCAGGCAGAGGCAGGCCTCAGCGGGAGCCCCAGCTGCGGGAGCCGAAGGCGGCGGTCACCCGGTCCAGGTAGACGGCCAGGAGCACGACGGACAGGCCGGCCTCGACCCCCAGGCCCACGTTGACCCGCTGCAAGGCGGTGACGACGTCGGAGCCCAGGCCGCCGGCGCCCACCATGCCCGCGATAACGACCATGGACAGGGAGAGCATGATGACTTGGTTGACCCCGCCCATAATCGTCGCCCGGGCCAGTGGCAGCTGGATCTGGTAGAGGATGCGGGTGGGGGTGGCACCGAAGGCCTGGCCGGCCTCGACGACCTCCTTGTCCACCTGACGGATGCCCAGCTCGGTGAAGCGCACGCCGGGGGCGATGGCGAACATGATGGTGGCCACCACTGCCGGGACAATCCCCACGCGGAAGATGACGACGAAGGGGATGAGATAGACGAAGGCGGGCATCGTCTGGAGGAAGTCCAGCACGGGGCGGACGGCGCGGGACACGACTGTGTTCCGGGAGGCCCAGATTCCCAGGGGGATCCCGATGACGAGAGCGAAGAAGGAGGACACGAGCACCAGGGAGAGGGTGTCCATGGCGTTGTCCCACTGGTCCATGCCGTAGATGACCAGGAAGCCTGCGGCGGCGCTGAGGCCGCCCAGCCACCCACGGGCCACCCAGGCGAGCGCCGTCAGGACGATGATGACCAGCCAGAACGGGGGCGCACCCAGGAGCCAGTCGACGCCGTCGAAGCAGCTCTGGATGAGTGCGGAGACACCGTCAAAGAACGCCTCCCAGGCTGTGGTGACCCAGTCGACCGCTGCGTCGGCCCAGTCGCCGACGGGGATCCGGAAGTAGGGGCTGGAGCTCATCGTGCGTACTCTCCGTCCTTCTGCGGCTCGTCCCGGTCGTCCGCGGTGCTCTCGGGGGTGCTCCCGGTGACCTCCTTAGGGCTGTCGGGCCCGGCGTCGGTCTCGCTGCCTCCCGCCAGGGCCTGGAGCATGGCGACGCGCCGTACGATCCCTTGGAAGATGCCGTCCTCGTTGGTGACGGCCAGCGGTAGACGAGCCTCGACGGAGGCGGCGAACATCTCGTTGAGCGTTGTCCCTGGTTGCACTGCTGAGTCGTCGGGGTGGATGAATCCGTCGGCCACCTTCCTGGACGTCTCCCTGGGGGCCGTCCCCTCCCGCAGGCTGGTGGCCAGCTCCTCGGCGTAGACGGAGCCGAGCAGGCGCCTGGTGCCGGACTCCACTACGTAGGCGCCCTCCACCTTGGCGTCGTTGAGCAGCCGCAGCGCCACCTTGAGGCCGTCGCCAGGCCGGATGACCACTGGCGGGCTCTCCACCAGGGACTCCGCCGTGAGCACGCGGGAGCGGTCGACGTCGGAGACGAACCGGGCGACGTAGCTGTTGGCGGGGTCGGAGAGGATCTCCTCGGCGGTGCCGATCTGGTCGATCCGCCCGTCACGCATGACGGCGATCCGGTCGCCCAGGAACATGGCCTCGTTGAGGTCGTGGGTGATGAAGACGATCGTCTTGCCCAGGCTCGCCTGGAGGTCGAGGAGCTGGACCTGCATGTCACGCCTGATGAGGGGGTCCAGCGCGGAGAAGGCTTCGTCCATGAGCAGGATGTCCGTGTCGGCGGTCAGCGCCCGGGCCAGCCCCACCCGCTGCTGCATGCCGCCGGACAGGGCAGAAGGCATGGAGGTCTCCCAGCCCTTGAGCCCGGTCAGCTCCAGGGCGCGCAGCGCCTTCTCCTCGCGCTCCTGCCTGTCCACGCCCTGAATCTCCAGGGGGTAGGCTGCGTTGGCCAGCACGCTGCGGTGCGGCAGAAGGGCGAAGTGCTGGAAGACCATGGAGATCTTCTCCCTGCGCACAGTGCGCAGGTCCTTCTCCGACAGGTCCGCCAGGTCCTGGCCGCCAATGGTGATGTGCCCCGAGGTCAGGGGCAGCAGGCCGTTGAGCATGCGCAGCAGGGTCGACTTGCCCGATCCTGACAGGCCCATGACCACGAAGGTCTCTCCCTGGCGCACGTCAAAGCTGGCGTCAATGACTGCCGCCGTCCCCAGGCGGGCGACGTCCTCACGGCTGCTCCCGGCCTGGAGCTCCTCAACCGCCTGTCTCGATGACCGTCCGAATACCTTGTACACGTGTTCTGCGCTGAGTGCGCTCACACGGTCCCCTTCCGTTGATGATGACTCCGCCCGGCGACGTCAGCACAATTTATACGGCATCATGGCGGAGGTGGTGAGCCGTCGACAACTTGCTCACGACGGCCTCCAGCCTAGCGTGATCAGTCTCGACTGTCTGTCGTTTTGGCGTCATTCCGGCATTCTGGCCTCTCCTGGCTGGGTGGCTGGACTCGGGTTTCTTGTTGTGAGGACCTGGGAAAGCTCCGGTCGGCGACGAGGTGGCGGTGTGGTCGATTTCATAACATCGCGGTTTCCCTGGCTGAGGACCGCGGGGGTCCCGCAGGTGGGTGTGCGCCCCTGGTGCAGAGTCGCGTTTCCGTCCTTGTGCCCTGATCGTCTAAGGTGGATTGAGTGAGTTTCCCACAGGCTGACGGCGCCCTCGGGCGCGACCAGGGCGGCG
Organism: Actinomyces wuliandei; assembly: GCF_004010955.1. NCBI lineage: Bacteria > Bacillati > Actinomycetota > Actinomycetes > Actinomycetales > Actinomycetaceae > Actinomyces > Actinomyces wuliandei. The sequence goes on along the minus strand of NZ_CP025227.1, from coordinate 2,562,042 downwards.
GGTCTCGAGGTGCTGCGGGCTCGGCCGTGACGGACCCTGCTGCGGTGGAACCTGCCGCCAGGGCCGCTGCGACGAGTGCTGCTGGCCCCACCGGCTGGACCAGGTCGGAGTACCTCAAGGAGATCCTGCGTGCTCCGGTCTACGAGGCGGCCGAGCACACTCCCCTCCAGTCCATGGAGGCTCTGTCCTCCCGTCTGGGCTGCACGGTCCAGGTCAAGCGGGAGGACCTCCAGGCCGTCCACTCCTTCAAGATCCGTGGTGCCTACAACGCCATGAGGTCCTTGGGGGAGCAGGAGCGCTTGAGGGGCGTGGTAACCGCCTCAGCTGGCAACCACGCCCAAGGAGTGGCCCGCTCAGCGACCCTGCTGGGGATGCGGGCGCTCATTGTCATGCCCACGGTGACGCCCAGGATCAAGGTTGATGCCGTGCGCTCGCTAGGAGGGGAGGTCCGCCTGGCGGGGGACAACTTTGACGCCGCCAAGGCTGAGGCGCTGCGGACGGCCCGGGAGGAGGGCCTGACCTACGTCGCCCCCTTTGACGACCCCCGGGTGATCGCGGGGCAGGGCACGGTGGGCCTGGAGCTCATCCAGCAGGACGCCGACCTGGACTGTGTCTTCGTGCCTGTGGGTGGAGGAGGCCTGGCGTCGGGGGTCGCCGTCCTGGTCAAGCAGCTCATGCCGGAGATCAAGGTCATCGGTGTCGAGCACGAGGAGTCGGCCTGCCTGCGCGCCGCCGTCCTGGCCGGCCAGCCGGTGACCCTGACCCGGGTGGGACTGTTTGCCGAGGGCGTGGCTGTGAGACGTGTCGGGGAGGAGACCTACCGGCTGTGCTCCGAGCTGCTCGATGATGTGGTGACTGTCTCCTCCGACGAGGTCTCGGCGGCGGTGCGCGACATCTTTGAGGACGTGCGGGCCATCTCCGAGCCCTCCGGGGCCATCGCCCTGGCAGGCCTCAAGCGCTACGCCTCCGACCACGACCTGCGCGGTCAGCGCCTGGCCTGCGTCCTGTCGGGGGCCAACCTCAACTTCCACCAGCTGCGCTACATCTCGGAGCGCTCCGAGATCGGCGAGCAGCGGGAGGCGATCCTCGGGGTGAGGATCCCTGAGGAGCAGGGGTCCTTCCTCCGGTTTGCCACCGTGCTGGGAGGGCGCTCCGTCACCGAGTTCAACTACCGGTTCTCAGCCAGTCGAACCGAGGCCGAGCCCGCCCGGGTCTTCGTGGGCGTGCGTACTACCGGGGGCTACCAGGAGCGCGCCGAGATCATGGCGGACCTGGAGGAGGCAGGCTACAGCGCCATCGACCTGACAGAGGACGAGCTGGCCAAGGTCCACGTACGCTCCATGATCGGGGGGCGCGCGGCGGTGGGGGTGTCGGAGAGGCTCTTCTCCTTCCTGTTCCCGGAGTCCCCCGGGGCCCTGCTGCACTTCCTGGAGATCCTGGGGACGCGCTGGAACATCACCCTGTTCCACTACCGTACCGACGGTGCTGACTACGGGCGCATCCTGTGCGCCTTTGCCGCCGGTCCTGATGACGCCGCGCTGACCGAGCACATGGACCGTCTGGGATACACCTACAACGAGGAGACTGCTGACCCTGCGGCCCGTTTCTTCCTGGGGCGCTGAGGCGGCTGCCCGGCCGGTCCCGGGCTGGTTGCGGGACTGTGCGGAGTCCGTACAGGGCGAGACGGGTGACTGTGGTGGGTGTCATTGAACAGGCTCTGGCGGGTCCGGGTATCAGGTCCTAAGGTGATTCATGGACCAAGTATCCCGGTGGGCGAGCGCCAGGAAGGCCTGAGTGCTCGCCGTCCTTTCTCATTTTCTGTCCTGCCAAGGAGAACACTATGACGCGTGTCGCCGTCGTTGTCGGCTCTGTCCGCCCTAACCGGATCGGTACCTCCATTGCCCAGTGGGTCGTGGACCAGGCCAGTACCGTGGAGGGGGTTGAGGCCGAGCTGGTTGACATCGCCGCATACGACCTCCCGTTCTTTGCCGAGGAGCTCCCCCCGATGGTGGGTGCCCCCACGAACGAGGCTGGTGCTGCCTTCAACCAGGCGCTGCAGGTCTTTGACGCGGTGGTGTTCGTGGCCCCAGAGTACAACTACTCCATCCCGGGTGCCCTGAAGAACGCTATTGACTACCTGGAACCGAAGGCCCTGGCGAACAAGGGAGTGGGGCTGGTGGGCTACTCCTACTCCAACGGCATCCGTGCCGTGGAGCATCTCAAGCAGATCGTCACCGGGTTCGGCGGGGCGGTCGCCAGCCCGCAGGTCTACCTCTCCCTCAACACCGACGTCGCCGATGGGGCCTTCGCCCCGGCCGCCTACCACGACGGTGAGGTTCCCGCCATGGTGCAGGCAGTCGTCGCCCGTAGCGAGGCACTGGCCGCCCTGCGGTGAGTCTGAGGGTGCTGTCCCCGGGGCGAGGTTGTGCCGGGGACAGCACCTTGTGAGGCCCGACCGGGTGCGGTGCCGCCTGGATGCTAGCTTCCGATGCGGAGCCGGGACCTGAGCGCGTTGATCCTCTCCTCGATCTTCTCCTTGCGCTCAGTGCGCTTCTCCTCGCGCATCACCCGGCGGGCCTCTGCCTGGGCTGCCTCGGCTGCCGCGTGCGCGGACTCCAGCTCGGTGAGGACCTCATCGACGGAACGGCGGTGCACAGTACCGCCCAGGGGCGTCATGACGGAGTCCACGACCTCGGTGGCAAACTCGGTGACCTCGGCCAGGAGCGCAGTCTGGCCCGGGGGAACAGCGTGGGAGAACTCCGCGAGGACCTCCGCGCCGCGGTCCGCCCGCCTGATGTCGACCGAGCTGCCGATCAGCGCCCCCGCACCCCAGCCCAGCAGCATTCCCAGTGGCCCGCCCAGGACACCGATCAGCATCCCGACTAGGCTTCCGGTGGCGACCCCGTAGTCGGCGTTGTTGTCCCTGCGGTCCCGGATGCGCAGCTGCCCGTCCGTGGTGCGCTCGATGACGGCTGCCCCTGCCAGGCCTATCCTTTCCTGCTCAGAGGCCTGACGCAGTTCACTGAACGCCTGGTAGGCCTTTGACTCCTCCGAGAAGGTCACGGCAATCACGTTGTTGCTGGCCATGGTTGATGCTCCTGATTCTTCCTCAAGGACGTGAGCACATCTGTGCGTGCTGCCTAACAGGGTCTGACGTTAGTGCCTGATTTCTGCCGGGTCGAGATATCACCGTGCGGGGTGTCAGCACGGCTCACCTGGAGCATATGACGGCCTGATAACGAAAATTCTCTCAAGCCCTGGGAATGCGGCTGATTATCCTGGAGCGGGAGGGGCGGCTGGTCACCGGTCGGTCTCACAAGGCTCTCCAACTGAGACAATTCTTTTTAGTGAAGTCGGGTAGGAACGAGCCGCAGCGTTGTGCGTCGCAGGCTCTCTGGCGGGTCCCAATCGGTATGGCTCACCCAACCGGACCAATAGGTACCTGCACGCCTGCCGTGCCCGGGCTCGGGTGGGGTGTCCCCTACCCTGCGGCGACCAGATGCACAGCCACCGTGACCATGACAACCCCCACGAGGACGTCCAGCACCCGCCAGGTCGCGGGCCGGGTCAGGGGCCGAGACAAGGCGCGCGCACCTAGTCCTAGCCCAGTGAACCACACCGCAGAGGCCGCGATCCCGCCTGCGGCGGCTACCCACCGGGCTGGGCCGAACTGGTTGGTCACCGAGCCCATCATGAGGACGGTGTCCAGGTAGACGTGAGGATTGAGCCAGGTCAGCGTCAGCGTCGTCACCGCGACCGAGGTGGCGGGCCTGGTGGTGTCGGCTTCCAGGCTGGAGGGTCTGAGGGCGGAGCGGAAGGAGGTGAGAGCGAAGCCCAGCAGGTAGACCACCCCGCCCCAGCGCAGCACCTCCAGCACCCAGGAAGCTATGGAGGACACCGCGTTCACCGCGCCGGTGCCGACGAGGATGAGGACCACGTCGGATGCGGTGCAGATCGTGATAACCAGGCCGATGTGCTCACGGCGCACGCCCTGGCGCAGGATCCAGGCGTTCTGGGCGCCGATGGCGACGATGAGGCCCAGACCGGTACCGAAGCCGGTGAGGGCGGGGGAGATGAGATCCATGGGAACGACGCTAGAGTCTCGACGGAGTGAAGCCAAGCGCGATAGTCTTCATATCGTGAAGAACGTCTTCATGCACCCGGACCAGATGGCGGCCCTCGTAGCCGTGGCGGACACCGGTTCCTTCGACCGTGCGGCGAGTTGCCTGGGAGTGTCCACCTCGGCGGTGTCCCAGCGCATTCGGGCGCTGGAGTCTGGGCTGGGTCGGGTACTCCTACGTCGAGGTGCGCCGTCGACGGTCACTGAGACGGGTGCGACAGTCCTGCGCTACGCGCGCCAGCAACAGCTTCTGGCCGGGGAGATGACCACAGAGCTGGGGCTGGAGGCTGAGGCGGGGGACCCGGGAGGGCAGGGAGAAGGACCCGTCGAGCTGCCTGTGGCTGTCAACGAGGACTCGCTGGCGACGTGGTTTCCGGCGGTCTTCACTGAGGCTGCCCGGTGGTCCGACGTGCGGCTGCGCCTGGTGGCTGCTCACGAGGGACGCACCGCTGAGCTCCTGCGGGACGGTGGTGTCATGGCGGCTGTCTCGGCTGGGTCCGGACCCGTGGCGGGGTGTCGCAGCGAGCCCCTGGGCGAGGTGTCCTACCTTCCGGTAGCCGTGCCCGCTCTCCTGGAAGGGGTAGGTCTGGAGGGGGACGGAGACCGTGGCGCACCGGGTGGGGAGAGGGAGCGGGCACGCCTGTCCCGGCTTCCTGTCCTGCGCTTCGACGCGGTCGACGACCTGGAGGACCTGGTGCTGGAGGCATCGGGGCTGCCGCTGGGCCTTCCCGGGCCGAACGTGCCCGGGGCGGAGGCCTACACCCAGGCGCTCCTGGCAGGCATGGGCTGGGGACTCCTGACTCGGTCCCAGGCGGCACGCAACCCCGGTCTGGTGGCTGTTCCGGGGCTGGTCCCGGTGGTGCGCGAGCTGACCTGGTACCGGTGGCGCCTGCGCTCAGTCCTTCTGGACCGTCTTACCGATGCCGTCCACCGGGCCTTCGGCACCTCGGCCTGAGCCTGCTGCACATCTTCACAGTGGGCACCAGCGTACAGGTGCGACACAGGTGTGGAAAGGCGGCGGAAGGACGGTGGTCGGCACCAGTGGGAGGCCGTAGACCAGGCCGAAGATGTGCAGCATGGGGTGCGCTGCACATCTTCACCTCCGCCTCGGCGTGTTGAAGGCTCAGCACCCGCGCAGGACCACCACGCTGTTGGCTGTCTGTGTTTGGGAGACAGCCTGAAGATGTGCAGCAAGTAGCCATAGTGTCCTCTCGGCCGTGGGCCTGGGACGCAGGTTAAGGTGCGGGTATGAGCGAGCGCGACGGGCACAGAAGCAGGCCCCGCCCAGGTGGCAGAAGTGAGTACAGGGACGGAGGCCGTTCCCGTCAGGGGCACCGTGACAGTCGTCGGTACGAGCGCCGGGACGGGCGTGGTCACGGCGGCTACCGTGGCCGCCGCGACTACGGGAGTGACTGGCAGAGTAACCGCCGCGACCGTGACGAGCCGCGTGACGGTCTTCTGGCTGATCTCGTGGGCCACCTCCGCGCTCTGGACGGCCGCTCCTACGCCGCCTACAAGGCGGTTGTGGGGCGCTACGAGGCGCCCGGGGGGTGGGTTCTCCACGTAGACAAGGTCCAGCCCGATCCTTTCGCCCCGCCCACGCGGATCCACGTGGACGTGCCAGCGGACCTGCCTGAGCTGACCCTGCTTGAGGATGAGAGGCTGCTGGCCACTGCCGACCGGCGCCTGGCTGTGAGTGACTTCCTTACCCGGGAGCTGCACGCATGCTTTCGCGGTACAGACCTGTCGATCGCGGCCCCTGGGCAGGAGATCCTGGAACGCTCTAGCGTCGTCCTGCGCAGGGGCTCTGAGTCTGACTCCGGGGCTGAGGTTGAGGCTGCAGGGCCGGCGCGGGGTGACGAGCCCGCTGCCTCGGCTGCCGGGTGGACTGTCGAGGTGCGCGCCCGCATCGCCCTGCCGGCGCAGGGCCGCTCCATTCAGGGGCACGCCGCCTCCCGGATCGTGGAACGTGACCTGGTGCGCGAGCTGGAGACGGCCCTGGACCTGAGCGGGGAGAGAGCGCAGCGCCTGCTTGCCCACGTCGCCGCTCTGGAGGACCACCGCGCTCTGACGGAGGTCGTGCGGCAGCAGGGTTGGGTGGCTTTCTTGGCCGACGGTTCCGTCCTGCCGCGTCGCTCCGGGGTCAGCGATGAGCCCCTGACTGAGGGCGTTGCCCTGGTTGCCCCGGACTCCCTGGCTGCCACGGTCGAGCTGCCGCACGCCGGGACAGTGCGCGGAACCGTTGTCGGGGCCGGGGTGACCCTGGTCGTCGGCGGTGGATACCACGGCAAGTCCACCCTCCTGGGGGCGGTGGAGCGTGGCGTCTACCCGCACGTGCCCGGGGACGGACGTGAGCTTGTGGCTACTCTTCCTGAGGCTGTCAAGGTCCGTGCCGCCGACGGCCGCGCGGTGACCGGGGTGGACCTCAGCCCGTTCATCTCCCACCTGCCTGGTGGGCGCGACACTGTCTCCTTTACCACGCGCAACGCCTCAGGCTCCACCTCCCAGGCGGCCTCCATCGTCGAGGCGGTTGAGGCCGGGGCGAGCGTCCTGCTGCTGGACGAGGACACCTCCGCCACCAACCTGCTGATCCGAGACTCCCGCATGCGTCGGCTTGTCGCCGACGAGCGCGAGCCCATCACGCCCCTGGTGGACCGCATCGGGGCGCTGGCCCGCTCACGCGGGGTATCCACGGTCATGGTCATGGGCGGCTCCGGGGACTACCTGGACGTGGCCGACCGAGTCCTGCTCATGGACTCCTACCACCTGCGTGACGCCACCGACCAGGCGCGGCAGGTAGCGGCTGGCCAGCCGCGTGCCCTGACTGCCCTGGAGGACTTCCCCACTCCGACGGCGCGCGTCCCGCGTCCCGCCCCACCGCGGACCAGGCGAGGGCCCTCGCGCACGCGGGCGCTGGGCACCCGGGCTGTAGTCCTGGACCGCGAGGAGGTCGATGTCTCCGACGTGGCTGGTGTCGTGGACCCGGGGCAGGCTGAGGCGCTGGCGTACGCTCTGCGGGCACTGCTGGAGCAGCGGTTTGACGGGGAGTCCTCGCTGGACGAGTGCCTGCGGGACCTGGACGCGCTGCTGGACGACGAGAGCCTGGACGCCTTTGCCCAGGGACCCTGGGACCGCCCAGCATTTCTGGTGCGTCCCCGGATGGTGGATGTCGCGGCTGTCGTCAGCCGCTACCGGGGTCTGGAGCTGGCCTAGTCGTCTGGGTTGGGTGCGCGGGTCGGCTCACACAACAGAAACGTCATAGGACAACCTGGCACCGTGTTGTCCTATGACGTTTCTGTTGCCTGGGAGCGTGGCGGCGCGCCGGAAGGTACCCGCTAGGCGGCTCTAGACAGCCTGTGGTGGGAGCACGTCTACCTGGGCGGGCAGGTCGGCGACCCCCACCGGGCAGGTCACGCCGTGCGGGCCGTGGTTACAGTATCCGCCCGGGTTCTTGTGCAGGTAGCCTTGGTGGTAGTCCTCCGCCAGGTAGAACGGCCCGCCGAAGTCCGCGTACAGCTGCTCAGCGGCGTCGATGGTCGTGACGCACCGGCCCTGCCCCAGCCGGGCCAGCTCCCCCTGGAAGGCCTGCCTCAGTGCCAGGGCTGTGGCGTGCTGGGCGGCGGTCGTGGTCCACACCGCAGAGCGGTACTGGGTGCCGACGTCGTTACCGTGGCGGTTGAGCCGGGTGGAGTCGTGGTTCTCCCAGAAGACCTTGAGCAGGGACTGGCCGCCCTCGCCGCAGACGGCGGGGTCGTAGACGACCCGGACTGTCTCAGCGTGCCCGGTGGCACCGGTGCACACTTCCTGGTAGGTGGCGTTGGGCGTCGTTCCGCCCATGTAGCCCACGGCGGTGGAGACCACGCCCTCCTGCTGCCACAGGAAGCGCTCGACGCCCCAGAAGCAGCCACCAGCCAGGTAGAGGACCTGAGCCCCCTGGGGCCAAGGGCCGTCTAGCGGGGTACCGAGGACCACGTGGCTACCAGGATCGGGTAGTACCGGGTTCTCGCGGCCGGGAAGCGTGGTGCTTCGGGAAAGGCGGGCTGGGTCCAGGGTCATGGGCACAGTCTAGTCCCCGGTACACGACTGTCTGCACGTTGGAGGAGCGCCTACGCCGGACCACCGGCTGTAGCCCCGGGCGCACGACTGGCTGCGGTGTCCAGCCGTTGCCGTGACGGTCCCAGGTGCCTGTCCGGGCAGGCACGGCCCCGGATGCTCACACCCTCTGGACGTCGAGGATCTCCGCGGAGATCGTGCGACCGTTGGGCGCCTCGTAGGAGACGGTGTCACCAGCGCGGTGCCCCATCAGAGCCTGCCCCAGCGGGGCGTCTGGCGAGAACACCTTGACGCCGTCGGGGACGTCGGCGGTGATCTCCTGGCCTCCCAGGGCGAAGACCTGGTCCTTGCCGGCGATCCTCGCCGAGACGATGGTGCCGGCGGAGACGGTGCCGTCGTCGGCGGCCTGTCCGATCTGGGCGTTGTCCAGGGTCTCCTCCAGCTGGATGATACGGGCCTCGTTGAGGCCCGCCTCCTCCCGGGCAGCGTGGTACCCGGCGTTCTCCCGAAGGTCGCCCTCCTGGCGGGCGGCCTCGACCCGCTGGGCGATCTCCTTGCGCTCGGTGGTCCTGCGGTGCTCCAGCTCGGCGGCCAGTCGGTCAAAAGCCTCCTGGGTGAGCCAGGTACCCTGCGTCTGCTCAGACATACGTCCTCCTGAAGTGGTCGGGTGGTGGCATCACGCTCCCGCTGGCGGCAGCACGGGCACGAGGGCGACGCTCGGTCGTGCTGGGCGGGGACCAAGCGGGCTTAACGGGCGAGTCTACGCCGTAAACTGGGAGATCTCTGGGAGACAAGGGTGCGCAGTGGCCAGGTGGCTCCGACATTCCTGCCGTGACCTGCGCGAACGAGGAAAGTGAGACCAGCGGTACATCCCCGCTTGATGTGGTCGTGTCCGGGTCAGAGCACGGCCAGGAGGCAGGCAGTGTAGTGGCAGGCCCAGGCCGCCACGGTGCAGGCGTGGAAGATCTCGTGGAACCCGAACCACCGGGGGAAGGGGTCGGGCCTCTTGCGCGCGTACACCACGGCGCCCACCGTGTAGGTCGTCCCTCCTGCCGTGAGCAGCCACACGACCGCCGGGCCTCCAGCGCTCCAGAACTGTGGCAGGAACCAGATCGCAACCCACCCCAGGGCCAGGTAGAGAGCAGTGGTGAACCACCGGGGAGCGCTCATCCACAGCAGGTTCGTGGCTGTCCCGACGGCGGCACCGACCCAGACGATGCCCAGGACCAGGGCTGCGGTCGACGGGGGGAGGAGCGCCACGGACAAGGGGGTGTAGGTCCCGGCGATCAGCAGGTAGATGTTGGCGTGGTCGATACGGCGCAGGACCGCGGTGACGCGTCGTGACCAGTGGCCGTTGCCGATGTGGTAGATGCCAGAGTTGGTGAACAGCAGCAGGGAGCAGGTGAGGTAGACGGCGCAGGCCCAGGTCAGTGCCGCTCCTGGGGCGAGGACTGTCAGCGCGGTACAGGCGACCAGGGCGAGGGGAGCGGTGGCAGCGTGGATCCAGCCACGGAGACGGGGCTTGACCGTGACAAGCAGCGAGGCGGTGGCGTCGACGGCGCCGCGTGTCTCCGCCACGAGGGGTCGGCGACGAGGTGGCCTTGCTGCGGAGCCGACCATAGGCGTCCTCCTGGATCTTCTGGGCGCAGGGCGCGACTGGCGTGTCCGTGCCGACAGGTGCAGGCTACGGGCACGTAGGTTACGTTAGCGTAGGTTTCCGGTGCTGCTGCGAGGGGGGCGGTGAGGTGCCTGACACGTGCTCCCGACGGTTGTGCTGCCACTGCACGGACCGTGACGGGGCGCGAGAAGGCGGGTCCACGCTACCGTTGGACCTGGGCAGCACCCGTCAGGTTCCGCACCCGGGTTGGGGTGCCCCAGGGCCTCCCTGGGGTAGATGCGGGGGCTGCCGGGAAGTGCCCAGGACACCCACGAGGTAAGGAGCGGCATGGCAGGCGACAGCATCGTCTACAACCTCTACGAGCGCCGTCTGGCCGCGCGGGTTGACCCGACCCGGGTCCCGCACCACGTGGGTGTCATCCTCGACGGCAACCGTCGGTGGGCAAAGTCCATGGGTGTTGGCGCCGCTCACGGGCACAAGCGCGGGGCGGACAAGATCCAGGAGCTCCTCGGCTGGGCGGAGCAGGCAGGGGTGCGGGTCGTGACCCTGTGGCTGCTGTCTACGGACAACCTCTCCCGTGACCCGGCTGAGCTCCACCCTCTTCTGGACATTATCGTCCAGGCTGTGCGAGAGCTTGCCGCCACCGGGCGGTGGACGCTGCGCCTGGTGGGGGCCGTCGAGCTGCTTCCGGAGTCCGTGGCGCTACGTCTGCAGGAGGCGGTGGGCGCTGATCCTCAGGACGGTGACGCCCGGGAGGGCGGGCGAGTCCAGGTCAACATCGCCGTCGGCTACGGGGGGCGTCAGGAGATCGCTGACGCTGTGCGGAACCTGCTGCGGGAGCGGGCCCAGGAGGGGGCCAGCCTGGAGGACGTGGCCTCCTCGCTGAGCGAGGAGGACATCACTGCCCACCTCTACACCAGAGGCCTGCCCGACCCTGACCTGCTTATCCGCACCTCCGGGGAGCAGCGGCTGTCGGGCTTCATGCTGTGGCAGTCGGTGCACTCCGAGTTCTACTTCTGCGACGTCAACTGGCCCGCCTTCCGTCGCATCGACTTCCTGCGCGCCCTGCGTGACTACACCGGGCGGGAGCGTCGCCTGGGGAGGTGAGGCGGGAGCGCGCAGGGCTGCTCCGGGTCCCGGCGCCGTCGTGACGGCGATACCGTGACGGCGATACCGTGACAGGGCTGCCGCAGCGGGCCGTGCCCGTGCCGCAAGTCCGTCGGCCTTGCCCGCCAGTGCTGCCGGGCACCCTTAGACTCTGGCCATGGTCATCGCAGCCCTGCCCGAGGACGACGGGACGCGTGCGCACCAGGCTGGGACGGCCGACACGGCGCAGCGGGCCGCCCAGCCCTCGTGGGAGCAGCTCCTGGTTCCGCTCCTGCGCCTGCTCAATGACGGCAGGGTGCAGCAGCTGAGGGTCCTGCAGCAGGTCCTGACCGGCCACGGCCCGGCACATCACCTTGGGCCTGCGTCGGCCCTGTCGGGGCACAGTGCCAGTGACGACCGTGTGTCCCTGGCTGTGGCCCACCTGGCCCGTGCCGACGCCGTCGAGCGGCCCTCGCGCGGCCAGTACCGCATCACTGAGACCGGTCGCCAGATCCTGGCTGAGTTTCCTGACGGCCTTACTCAGGCGGAGGTGGAGGAGCTGGCCGGCTACGCCGCGACCAGGCGGCGCTCGGCGGGCAGGCACGAGCGGGTCCGCCTGGTCGTCGAGGAGCCTGGTGGGCGCACGACCACGGTCGACGCGGTGCACCAGATCGGCGACGGGCTGGAACGTCTCCGGGAGACGGTGACGGCCGAGCTGCTCCAGCGGCTTCACGCCCAGGACCTGGAGGCTTTCGGGGCGACGGTGCTGACGCTCCTGGAGGCCATGGGGTACGGCGCGCAGGGGCGCAGGCCGCTGCTGGAGCTCACTCAGGACGGGGGTGTCGAGGCCGTGATCGACGACGACCCTCTCGGGCTGAGCCGCATCTACCTGCAGGCCAAGCGCCTTGCGCCCACGGGGATGCCGACGGGCCGTCCCGTCGTCCAGGCCTTTGTCCGAGAGGTCCAGCGACGGGGACTGGTGCAGGGAATGTTTGTCACCACCGGGCGCCTGACAGCGGACGCGTGGACGCACGCGCAGCGGGCCACCAGCCGTGTCCTGCTGGTTGACGGGGAGGCCCTGGCCTGCCTGATGATGCGTTACAGCGTCGGTGTCAGGCCCTACGAGACCCTCCGGCTCCTGGAGGTGGACGAGGAGTTCTTCGCCTAGCTCCCAGGTGCCCCGGTCTCAGGACCGCCTGTCACTGTCCGGCCTCTGGGGCGCAGGACGACCGGGCGCCAGGACGGGTGCCTGCTCCTGCCTCCTGGTCCCGCCCAGCCGACAGGGTGGCTTGTCAGGTCAGGGTGAGCAGGATGACTCGGCAGGTACTGCGGGCCCCGAGGGGGCGGCCTCTCAGCCCAGCTCGGCCCGGGTGGGAGGGTTGGCGCCGGGACGTGCGACCGTGATGTCGGCGATGCGGGCGGCGTGGCGCACGATCCTCTCCAGCGCGGCCGCGTCCACGGCACGCAGGGCCTCGCGGCGGTCGGCGCCTACCAGGTCCTCGCTCCACAGGGCGTCCTCCAGGCCACCCATGAAGGAGTCGCCGGCCCCCACGGTGTCAGCGACGACGACGTCAGGATCGGCAGGCACCTCCACGCGCAGGCCGGAGCCGGTCAGCGCCAGCGCGCCCTTCTTGCCACGGGTCACGACGACCACGGCGGCCCCCAGGCCCAACCAGCGACGCAGCACCTCCTCTGTGTCCGCGTCGGGGCCGTAGAACCAGGCGATGTCCTCGTCAGAGCACTTGACCAGGTCGGCGAGGGCGACGATGCGCTCGACGATCGCACGGGCGTGCTCGGGACTGCCCATGAGCTGGGGGCGGGCGTTGGGGTCGTAGGCGATGGTGGAGGTGGCACGGTAGTCGCGCAGCACCTGCTCCACGGTGGAGCGCCCCGGCTCCAGCACGGCGGCAATCGACCCGGTGTGGACCAGGACAGGGGGCTCAGCGCCCTCGGGGCGTGCGGGGTAGGGCGGGTTCCAGTCCAGGTCAAAGACGTAGGTGGCGGCCCGGTCCTCCCCGATGGTGGCCTGGGCCGTGGAGGTACGGGCCGCGCCGTCGGCCCCGGCGCTCAGGCGGACGCCAGCGGCCTCCAGGTGGGAGCGCACCGCCTGACCGCGCTCGTCGGTGCCGATCCAGCAGGTCAGCTCGGTGTCACGGCCCAGCCGGGCCAGCCCCAGGGCGACGTTGGCCGGAGACCCTCCGGGGATGTCCACGGGCTTCTGCCCGGGGTGGATAACAACGTCGACCAGTGCCTCTCCGATGGACAGGGCGGTTCCTTGGCGGCCGGGGGCGGTCATGCTGACTCCTTCGTGCTGGACCGGGGGTTCGATGGTGCGTCGTGGCGGGCAGGTAGGCACAGCCTAGCGACATCGTCTTCCCGGCGGGGTGTCTTGGCTGGTCCGGTTCGGGCTGACGGGTGGTGAGGGCGCGGCTGGCAGGACGGCGGGCTGTGCTGCTGGCGGCAGGACCCGGGCCCGCTGGTCACTGCGGAGGCTCAGAGGCGTCCCCCTGCGCGCTGCGCCCGCGGTTGTCCACGGCGGCCAGCCGGGCGCGAGCCTGGTCCAGCCAGGCCTGGCACCGCTGGGCCAGGGCCTCGCCCCGCTCCCACAGGGCCAGGGAGTCCTCCAGTGGTACCGAGCCCGCCTCAAGACGTCCGACGACGGCCACCAGCTCCTCCCGGGCCTGCTCGTAGGTCAGGGAGGCGACGTCACTGGGTAAGTCGCTGGGCAGGTCACCGGGCAGGTCGTTGGGCGTGCCATCAGGCAGGTGGTCGGCCTGGTCGTGCCACGGCGACGGGTCGGAGGCTCCCCGGGACCGGGAGAATGACGAGGAGGACGGCTCAGTGCTCACGCCCTGATTGTCGCACGCCACGACGGGTGGCTGACACGGCTCTCGCGGCTCCTGCCCCGCCTCCTCCAGCGACCAGCCCCGCTGGCAGGCTCGCTGCCGGCTCAGTCGTCCTTATTGCTGCCCCCTGTGCTCCCAGGGCCGCTGTCCGGCCTGGTGGACCCCACCACCTGGGCCACCATGCGGCCGCGCGCGAGGACGCCCTCAATGAGGTCGCCCTTCTTGACGTCCTCGGCGCCGGTGATGACCGTGCCCCCCGGGGTGCGCAGGATCGCGTAGCCGCGGTCCAGCACGCCCTGGGGGGACAGGGCGGTCAGGCGGGCATGATCGGCCCGCAGGTCCGCCGCCGCCAGGGACAGGTGGTGGCTCAGCGCGCGGCGCAGCCGGTCACGGGCCTGGCCCAGCTCGTCCAGGCGGCCGCTGACGATCGAGGTGGGCTCGGCCAGCACCGGGCGGGCACGCAGCTGGTCCAGGGCGGCCTGCTCAGCGTCCAGGCGCGCGGTCATCAGGGAGCGTAGGCGCTCGCGGGCCGAGTCCAGGCCGGAGGTCTCCTGGGACAGGTCGGGCACGATCCGCCGGGCGGCGTCGGTGGGGGTTGAGGCCCGGTAGTCGGCCACGAGGTCCAGCAGGGGGCAGTCGGTCTCGTGTCCGATCGCGGAGACCAGCGGGGTGCGGCAGGCGGCGGCGGCGCGAACCAGGCCCTCGTCGGAGAAGGGGAGCAGGTCCTCGACGGCCCCGCCACCGCGGGCGACGACGATGACGTCGACGTCCTCCGTGGCGTCGAGCTCACGCAGCGCCCGGGTGACCTCGGGCACGGCCTGGCTGCCCTGGACGGCGACTTCACGGACCTCGAAGGGCAGTCCGGGCCAGCGCAGCCGGGAGTTGACCAGGACGTCGTCCTTGGCCTTGGCGGCTCTCCCGCACACCAGGCCCACCCGGCGGGGCAGGAACGGCAGAGGCTGCTTGCGCTCGGCGTCGAAGAGGCCCTCGGCGGCCAGGACGCGGCGCAGCTGCTCGATGCGTGCCAGGAGGTCGCCCACTCCTACGGGGCGGACGTCGTCGGCCTGGAGCTGCAGCGAGCCGCGCCTGGTCCAGAAGACTGGTCGGGCGTGGACCACCACGCGTGCGCCCTCGGTGAGCTGGGCGCCGCTGCGGGCCAGGGCGGCGTCCAGGGTGCGGGCGTAGATCGCCACCGGCATGGAGGTGTCGGCGTCGGTGTCACGCAGGGTAAGGAAGACCATCCGCGCTCCAGGGCGGCGGGAGAGCTGGACCACCTGGCCCTCCACCCACACCTCGGTCATGCGGGAGACGTACTCCTCGATCTTGGACGACAGCAGCCGCAGTGGCCACGGGTTGTCCGCAGTGGTGAGGTTGGCACGTGGTGCCAGCTCGCGCGCACCTCCGGCCAGGCCTGCCCGGGCGGAGGGGGCGGGGGAACTTGCCTGGCCCGGGGGGCTGGGAGGCTGGGTGGGTGCCGAGGCGGGGCCTGAGGCGGTGGGGCCGCTGGACGGCGGGTGAGGAGGGTGAGACGTCACGTGCCCCACTGTGCCACGTCCGTCACTGTGCCACGTCTGTCACTGCACCTGTGGGTGGCCCTGTGGCACAGTGGGGACGTGACCGTGACACGTGGGACGAACGACCCGGCTGTGGCTGCTCAGACGCCTCGGCCCGGCTCCGGGCAGCAGGACAGGAAGGTGCTGCTGGCTGCTCCCCGGGGCTACTGTGCCGGGGTGGACCGGGCTGTTGACGCCGTCGAGCAGGCCCTGGAGCACTACGGCGCGCCCATCTACGTGCGCAAGGAGATCGTCCACAACAAGTACGTGGTGGAGGCTCTGTCGCGGCGGGGCGCGGTGTTCGTCTCCGAGACTGATGAGGTGCCTGAGGGCGCGCGCGTGGTCTTCTCCGCCCACGGCGTCTCCCCGGCGGTGCACGAGCAGGCTGCGGCCCGAAACCTGGACACCATTGACGCGACCTGCCCGCTGGTGACCAAGGTGCACAAGCAGGCGGTGCGCTTCGCCAAGGACGACTATGACATCATCCTGGTGGGGCACACCGGCCATGAGGAGGTTGAGGGGACCCAGGGGGAGGCGCCTGACCACATCCAGGTGGTCAACGGTCCTCACGAGGTGGACCAGGTCACCGTCCGTGACCCGGAGAAGGTCGTGTGGATCAGCCAGACCACCCTGAGCGTGGACGAGACCATGGAGACGGTGCGCCTCCTGCGGGAGCGATTCCCCGCGCTGACCGACCCGCCCGGGGACGATATCTGCTACGCCACCCAGAACCGGCAGGCGGCGGTCAAGGAGATCGCCCCCCGGGTGGATCTCATGATCGTCGTGGGCTCGGGGAACTCCTCCAACTCTGTGCGTCTGAAAGAGGTGGCCCTGGATGCGGGGGCCACCGCCTCGCACCGGGTCGACTACGCCTCCGAGATCGACCCGGCATGGCTGGAGGGGGTCCAGACCGTGGGCCTGACCTCAGGGGCCTCCGTGCCGGAGATCCTGGTGCGTGAGGTTGTGGACCGTCTGGCCGAGCTCGGCTTCACCGACGTGGAGGAGGTACGGACCGCCACAGAGAAGATCTCCTTCTCCCTGCCGAAGAACCTCCGCGCCGACCTCAAGGCTGCAGCGGGCGCGACGGGTGGGCAGCCCCTGCACGCGCGCCGTCAGCCGGTGGCGGACCACACCTGCTGAGCCGACGGCCCGTCGGGCGTGCCTGACCGGTGGGCCTGCCGGTCGTGAGGGCTCCCGGGTTCCCGGGACTTCTGGCAGTCCGTCTGTCTGTGTGCCACTGGTTCTGGCCGCTGCCCCCGGCTCCCGGCACTCCTGGAGGCCTGCGGCTGCTGGCGCTGGCGCGCTGGTGCAAGTGCTACTGTCTGAGCGATGTCGCACCGCACCGGGACGTCGGCGCCCGCCTCACACCAGTCCGCTGTCAAGACACCTGACGCCGTGGCAGCCCCTTCCGCCGAGGCTCCCGCAGGCACGCGCTCTCCCGGCCAGGCCCCCGTGCCCGACGACAGTGGGCTCAGGCGTAGCCTGTCCAACCGCCACATGCAGATGATCGCCATCGGCGGGGCGATCGGCACCGGGCTGTTCGTGGCCTCGGGTGCCACGGTGTCCCAGGCTGGGCCGGGAGGTGCCGTCCTGGCCTACGCGGCTGTAGGGCTCATGGTGCTGCTGCTCATGCAGTCCCTGGGGGAGATGGCGGCGCACGTGCCGGTCGCGGGCTCCTTCCAGACCTACGCCACACGGTTTGTCAGTCCCTCCTTCGGTTTCACGATGGGTTGGAACTACTGGTTCAACTGGGCTATCACGGTGGCGGCCGAGCTGGTCGCGGCGGGGATCGTCATGGCCTACTGGCTGCCCGACGTCCCCTCCTGGGTGTGGGCGGCGCTGTTCCTGGCGCTGCTGACCGGCCTCAACGCGTTGTCGGCACGGGCCTTCGGCGAGGGGGAGTTCTGGCTGGCGGCCGTCAAGGTGGTCACGGTCATCGTGTTCCTCGTGGCTGGTGTGGCCATGATTGTGGGGATCATCGGGGGCCACAGCGAGGGGCTGAGCAACTGGACGGTGGGGGACGCGCCCTTCCACGGGGGAGCGCTGGCCGTGGTCTCGGTGTTCATGATCGCCGGCTTCTCCTTCCAGGGCACCGAGCTGGTGGGGGTGGCGGCCGGCGAGGCCCGCAACCCGCGTCGCGACGTGCCGCGCGCCATCCGCACCGTGTTCTGGCGGATCATGCTGTTCTACATCGGGGCGATCGCAGTGGTGGGAACCCTGGTGGCCTACACCGACCCAAACCTGCTGCGTACCGGGACCGAGGATGTGTCCTACTCGCCGTTCACGCTGGTCTTTGCCCGTGCCGGGATCGCTGCGGCGGCGGCGGTCATGAACGCGGTGATCCTGACTGCGGTGCTCAGCGCGGGCAACTCCGGGCTGTACGCCTCCACCCGGATGCTGCACTCCATGGCCCTGCAGGGGCAGGCGCCCGCCTGGTTCGCCTATGTCAACCGCCGGGGCGTGCCGGTGCGTGCCCTGGGGGCGACGGCTGCGGTGGGGGGTGCGGGATTCCTGACTGCGGTGGTGGGGCAGGACACCGCCTACACCTGGCTGCTCAACGTGTCCGCCCTGTCCGGGTTCATGGTCTGGCTGGGGATCGCCGTGTGCCACCTGCGGTTCCGGCGCGCCTACGTGCTCCAGGGCCACGACCCGGCTGACCTGCCCTACCGTGCGCCGTTGTTCCCCCTGGGGCCGGCCGTGGCCTTCACCCTGTGTGTGGCAGTGGTCCTGGGGCAGAACTATGAGGCGGTCTTCCAGGGCGAGGTGGTGCGGGTGCTGTCTTCCTACATCGGGCTGCCGGTGTTCTTCCTGGTCTGGCTGGGCCACCGTCTGGTGACCGGGTCCCGTATGGTGCCCCTGGAGCAGGTGGACGTGTCTGGGGTCAGGGTCGAGCCGGAGGCCGGTGAGCGGTGAGCTGGTGTCTGGAGCCAGCGTGCGAGCCAGTGCAGGCCTCCGCCAGGGTCGCGTCTTCCCCACTGACAGTCCCCCAGGGCATGATCCTCGGGGACCTGCTGTCTTTCTCTGGCGGCCTGGGCTGTCCCTCGGTCTCCTCGGTCTGACCTGCTGGGGCCTTGCCGGCCGCTCCGCGTGCAACACCGTACTTATCTAAGCTGTACTCAATCGCCCTCGCCCCAATCACCCTCACCTTCTTGCTGCTGGTTCTCGTCTTGCGGTTGAATCTCGTCTTGCCGTCGGTTTTCCTCTTGCGGACGGCTTTCCTGCAGTTTCTGCTGCCGACCTGCTGTCGAGAGCTCGGTGGCGGTCAGGGAGCGGAGCTGGGCGTCATCGGAGCCGATCGACGCTGGTGAGTGCAGGTCGTTTCCCAGGGTGTTCAGGGTCCGAGCGGTGACCAGCAGCCGGTTCTCCAGGGAGCCCAGGGTCTTGTTGTACGCAGTGACGCTGCGGCGCAGGGCGCGGCCCAGGTCGTCCAGGTGGTGGGCGAGCGTGCTCAGCCGGTCGTACAGGGTGCGGCCCAGCTCCAGCAGGTCCTGGGCGTCGTCGTTGACGGCGGTGCGTGCCCACGCGGTGGCGCAGGTACGCAGCAGGGCGAGCAGCGAGGCGGGGGAGGCCAGGACCACGCCGCGCCCTAGGGCGTGCTCCATGAGGGAGGTGTCTGTCTCCAGGGCGGCGGCCAGGACCGGCTCGGCCGGGACAAAGAGGACGACGACCTCGGGGGAGCTTCCCAGCGCGCGGTCGTAGCGGCGGGAGGCGAGCTGGTCGACGTGGGAGCGCAGTGCCCTGGCGTGGGCGGCTAGCAGCTCGGCGCGGCGGTCCTGGTCCTGCTGGGTGGTTGTTCCTAGAGAGGTGGCCTCCAGGTAGGAGTCCATGGGTACCTTGGCGTCCAGGGCCAGGTACCCCTCGCCCGGCAGGTGGATGACGACGTCGGGCCGGGAGGACGTCGCGCCTTCGGGGCGGGAAGGTGCCGGTGGGGATGAGGCGCCGTCGGCGCTGGACAGCCTGCCTGAGCGCTGCTGGACCAGCGAGCCCACGGTGCGCTGCTCGGCAAAGTCCACGTGGCGCATCATTCCGGAGGCCTCCAGGATACGTGCCAGCTCGACCTCCCCCCACATGCCTCGTGCGGAGCGGGAGCGCAGCGCTCCCTCCAGGGAGGCCGTGGTGCGCTGCAGGTCCCGCTCAGCGCGTGCGGTCTCCCGCAGCTGCTCGGTCAGGGTGGCGTGCTGCTGGGCGCGCTGCCTCTCCAGGGACTCCACGCGGGCGCCGACCTGCTCCAGCTGGCTGCGGACCGGGGCCAGGGCGCGCAGCACCGCCCCGTCCCGCTCCGCACGCTCCTCCGCCAGGCTGGCACGGGTGGACAGCTCCTCGGCGCGGGCGCGCCACGATGCTGCCTCCGCCTGGAGGCGGGCGGTCTCCTCGTGCTGGGAGTCCTGCCTAGGGTTGTGCTGGGAGCGACGGACGGAGATGCGGGCCACGGCCAGCGTGTAGCCCAGGGCAAGGCTGGTGGCGGATACCAGGAGCAGGAGGGGTACGAGGAGCCCGACGGAGACAGTCATGGGCACAGTGCACCACGGGAGGCCGACATGAATTCATTCCTGTTCTGTGCTGCACATCTTCAGTCCTCAACGTGAGGGTCCGGTCGAGGTTGCCGCACTGCGTGGTGGCGGAATACCGCGGAAATCCAGTATCAGACTCCGGCCTGGCAGGCTCAGCCCGAGCTGAAGATGTGCAGCAAGACCTGTGCTGCACATCTTGGGCACTGTGGCGATGGCAAGATCGACCAAGGATCAGGGAAAGACCGGGGTGGAGCGGCGTGGGGCGAGCTGAAGATGTGCAGACGTGGTGGGGGTGGTGGCATGTGGCTCCGGGGTGGGGCCTGGCCTAGACTCCGGGGCGTGGCACTCACCATTGGAATCGTCGGGCTGCCCAACGTGGGCAAGTCCACCCTGTTCAACGCCCTGACCCGCGCGACCGTCCTGGCCGCGAACTACCCGTTCGCGACGATTGAGCCCAACGTCGGGGTCGTGCCCCTGCCGGACCCGCGCCTGGACCGGCTGGCCGAGATGTTCGGCTCGGCGCGGGTTGTGCCCGCTACCGTCTCCTTTGTCGATATTGCCGGGATCGTGCGCGGAGCCAGCGAGGGGGAGGGCCTGGGCAACCAGTTCCTGGCCAACATCCGTGAGGCCGACGCCATCTGCCTGGTGACCCGGGCCTTCACTGACTCGGACGTGGTCCACGTGGACGGGCAGGTCAACCCCGCCAGCGATATCGAGACCATCGCCACCGAGCTGGTGCTGGCCGACATCCAGACCCTGGAGAAGGCGGTGCCCCGCCTGGAGAAGGAGGTGCGGGGCAAGAAGACCGAGGCCGTGGTGCTGGAGACCGCTAAGGCCGCCCTGGAGGTCCTGGGGGAGGGCACCCTGCTGTCAGCCGGGGCGGAGGCGGCCGGGCTGGACCGCGACGTGCTGCGCGGGTTCCAGCTCATGACCACCAAGCCGTTCATCTACGTCTTCAACATGGACGACGAGGGCATGAGCGACCAGGCGCGCCAGGCCGAGCTGCGTGAGCTGGTGGCGCCAGCGGAGGCGGTGTTCCTGGACGCCCAGTTCGAGGCCGAGCTTGTCGAGCTGGAGCCGCAGGAGGCAGCGGAGCTGCTGCGTGAGAGCGGTCAGGAGGAGTCAGGCCTGGACAAGCTGGCGCGGGTGGGGTTTGACACCCTGGGGCTGCAGACCTACCTGACGGCGGGGGAGAAGGAGTCGCGCGCCTGGACCATCCCCAAGGGGGCCACCGCGCCCCAGGCGGCCGGCGTCATCCACACCGACTTCGAGCGGGGCTTCATCAAGGCCGAGGTGGTCTCCTACGACGAGCTGGTCGAGTACGGCTCCGTGGCCGAGGCCCGCGCCCGCGGGCGGGTGCGCATGGAGGGCAAGGACTACGTCATGGCCGACGGCGACGTGGTGGAGTTCCGGTTCAACGTGTGAGTTGCGGCTGTGCATGCTGGCCGGGCGGATAGTGAACAGGAGTGGTTAGCCGTGTCTAACGATCCTCTGAGAATCGCTGAATCCTCAGAGTGGGTGGGTTATTGGTGGCTGCCGGAGGAGAGGGTGCCAGGTGTGCTCCGCTACGACGATGACGGCAACCTAGAGCTCTCCTTGATCGGCGCGCTTGAGGACCGGGTGGTGTCGCACCGACCCCAGATGTGACGGTCGTTTACGGACCTCGAGAGTCCTGGGACGTTGTGCACGGTGCGGCTGGTAACCGAGAGATCACCCTGCTGGGGTGCAGCCCGCTGAGAAGCAAGAGGACGTTTCTTGCTCGCGTCGACAGCCCCGACACGCAGGCCATCGTCGTGGATGCGGCACTTGTCGGGACGCATGTCAGTAGTTGGGACGACGCCGTGTTCTCTGCTGCTGAGATGTCAGTTGAGGACATGGTGAGCTGGGCTGGGACTTCAGCGTTGAAATGTACCCTGGGCTGCGACGGGGGCAAGCTTGACGGGACTGGCAGTATCTCGGTCAGTCCGGTGGAGGAGAAGTCGGTCGCGTGCGACGGGACCACCTTCTGCTTGTTGCGCCAGTACACGGCCCCGTTCATGGACTGGCGTAAGGGCGAGGCGATTGGGCGGATACGCAACTTGGTGTCAATGAGAGTTGTCCCTGAGTCCCCGTTCTCACTGAAGTCGGTGCTGGAGAAGGTGAGTCTGGTCCAGTACCTGGTCGCGCTGGCGACCCACCAGGCTGCCGGTGTCCTGTGGGTCCGGCTCGAGCCTACTGACAGTGAGATAGGTTCGCTGAGCGGTCGCTCAAGGTCTCGTCGCGGCGTCGATCTTCTGTACGCCCCTTTCGCGGTCGGTGCCCATGACTCCAAGGCTGTCGATGCTTGGCGGATTCTGTTCAGTTGCGACTCGCTCCCCTTCGAGGAGATACTGCCTCGTTGGTGCGAGGTTCGCGAGCGGCTGCTGCCAGCGATCAACATGATCATGGGGCTGCGGTACGGCTCGACTTCCTTTGTCGAGAACAGGCTCCTGACGGCGGTGGGTGCTGCCGAGGCGCTGCACCGCAGGCTCGGCATCGAGGAGAAGCCGTTCCCGGATGATGAGTTCAAGAAGGTGCGCAGTGCTCTCCTTAAACAGATGCCAGAGGAGTATCGAAGGATCTTTAAGTCAGAGATTCGTAACGACCTAACGCTTCGGGACCGGCTTCAACAGCTTGCTGGGCGTTTAGACCCTGGCGTTGTCGACCTTCTGGTTCCGGATGTCGGTCACTGGGCGGGCAGGGCGGTTCGGGCTCGTAACGACCTCGCGCACGAGGGCAGCACGCCGAAGCATAGTCTTGAAGAACTCGCCGCTGTTGTCGATGTGACAACAGTTGTTGTTCTACTTAACGTCCTACATGAGCTGGGGCTGCCAGCTGAGCGCCAGAGGGAGATCGTGCGATACCACCCGGCCATCAGTGCGGCCGCCGAGCGGGCTCGGAGGTGCTTGGTTCCCCCTGAGGGCCAGACTTGGGCGTAGCCCAGAGTATAGTTGTTTGCGCCGGTCATAGATATGACCGGCTTGCCCTGGCCGATGTGGTGGGTGCGGTAGGCCGCCGCTCCTCGGTCTGCGGGTTCCACTACGGGTCCAGTAGGAAGACGCGGCTGATCCGTCGCGTGGCTTCTTTGTTGGCTACTTCGTCTCGTTTGGATGACTTGTGTGTACCTGCTCGAGGTAGACCGTGCGTCCGTCGACGTAGTACCAGATCCGAGCGGCGCCCTTCGCCGTCGGCTTGTGCTGCCAGCGCTCGTAGGCGGCCCCGCCGCGATAGATCACCCCGAGTTCGCCTTTGAGCCGGTAGCTGGTCTGGGTCGTGGTCAGAGGGGTGCGCGTGAGGAAGTCCCAGGTCTCGGTCATCGGGTTGCGGATGGTCGCAACGAGGTCCTGCCAACCCTTTCGAGCCTCTGCGGTGGCGAAGCGGAGCTCGTACTCGGCCTTTTTTGGAGGTCGGGGGACCGGCTCGCCCTTCCTGGCTGCGGTCGCGATCAGGGGCGCTCGACGGGCTCGAGCCCGCTGCCCTCATCCAGCCACTCCACGTCAGTGCGGCCCAGGCCCGCAGCAACGGCTGCGGCGGTCTCCTTCCACGAGGTCAGCTCAGAGACTGCCAGGTGCGGCTGGTTGGTGGAGAACGAGGCTCGCGCGGCATCGACCAGGTCCTGCGTGCAGGTCTCGCGGTCTGTCGGCGACAGTGCAAGCATCCACGGGAAGGCCCGGCTCATGCGCTCGACGAGCGTGCCCGTGTCCTCCAGGGCCACCGTGATCAGCCGTGCGGCGAGGTCCAGCAGTCGTGCGCGGCCCTCGGCCTCGCGCTGCGACATGAGAACCAGCGCCTCACCGTCACGACGGGTTACCGTGACGGGGTGGTCCTCGGCCTCGGCAGAGTACCTGCTCAGGTCCGAGGAGCGCCGGGTACGCGTGGGAGCATCTGCCGCGCCGGTCATGCCTCCATGGTGTTCGGAACGTGTTCGGAAGTCCAGGGGTCGGGCGAGCATACCAGTGTCGTCTCTACCTCGGTCCGCTTGGATCACTTCAGGCATAGGTGGACGCTTGGCGCCCCGCCGCCACCCTCGCTACACCCGCAGGACGCCGCGCCAGCCGCGCGCCCCGTAGTAGGACTCCGCACCGTTGTGGTAGACGAAGACCCGGCCGAAGCGTCGGTCCCCGAACAGTGCCCCGCCCAGGGCGCGCACGTCTGCCGGGGTGGCCAGCCACGACGAGGTCTTCAGGTCGAACTCCCCGAGGCTCTGGAGGCTGCGGTACTCCGTCTCGCCCATGAGCTCGACGCCCATTGAGGCAGCCTGGCCCACAGCGCTGCCCTGCGGCGGGTTCCTCCTGCGCGAGCGCAGCGCTTCGTCGTCGAGGCACAGGCTGCGGCGGCCCGCAGGCGTCTCGGCTGCGCAGTCGTAGAAGAGGAAGGCGTCCGCCTTGGCGTCGTAGCCGACGACGTCGGGCTCGCCTCCCGTGTCCTCCATGCCTCGGAGCGCCCTCAGCGCCTCAGGGTGCTCGGTCAGGCGCGCGGCGACGTCCTCCCAGGAGAGGCCCTTGTGCCTGTGCGGGTGCGCCTCGAACCGCGCCCTGAGAGTCTCAATCATGCCGTCCCTCTCACCGTGCTTCGTCGTGCTGTGTCATGAGACGAGCCCATTGTCCCCTACGTGGTCCCCTACACGTGCGGTGCGGCGGTTTCCGCGCTGCGGCTCCTGGGCGAGGTGGTGATGCAGTGGGGTGGTTTGTCGGGTGGTGTGGCTGCTGGGGGCCGACCACCTTCTTCCCCCCAGCGGCGCGGATGCTAGAGTCCTGGTCGTGACTTCTGCTGATGCTGGTGGTGCTGTCCAGATCTCCCCTTATGATCC
The DNA here is from genome assembly GCF_004010955.1 of Actinomyces wuliandei. Taxonomy (NCBI): domain Bacteria; kingdom Bacillati; phylum Actinomycetota; class Actinomycetes; order Actinomycetales; family Actinomycetaceae; genus Actinomyces; species Actinomyces wuliandei. The sequence continues at coordinate 2,537,427 of NZ_CP025227.1, read as the reverse complement.
AATCGTCCGCGACCAGCTCCTTGACCTGTCGATCCGCGCGTGGGCGCCTGTTTTGAGGCCATGAGCGGGGACATCGCCACCGGGGTCGTGCCCCGGTTTGTCTACGGGAACTTCTATCCCCAGGGCTGGGAGGCGCGCCAGCGCTCGGACCTGGCCCAGGTCCTCGACCAGGAGGCGGGCAGCTGCGACGTCGCCAGGGTGGGTGGGGAGCTCGTGGGGTGGGTGTGCACCCGTATCCACCCGGAGGACTCCATGGGGGAGGTCCACATCCTCTGCGTTGATCCGGCCTACCAGTGCCAGGGAGTCGGGCGGGTGCTGATGGAGCGCGCGCACAGTCGCGCCCGTGAGGCGGGCATGCGCATGGTCATGGTGGAGACTGGCGGGGACTCGGGCCACACCCCGGCGCGGGCCGCCTACGAGGCGGTGGGCTACACGCGCTGGCCGGTGGCCAGGTACTTCAGGGAGCTGTGAGTGCCAGGCTGGTAGCGGCACGGCTGCCGTGAACCTGCGGGCGGCCGGTGGGTGGGGCCGGGACGCCAGCCGCAGTCGTCGCGCCTGCCCCTTCCCGCCCACTGTGGCTTCCTCGTCCTGACGGGGTGGGTGGCGCAGGGTGCTCCGGCCACAGGTGGGTAGTACCTTCAGCGGCGTGGTCTCGCCCGGTACCCTCGCCTTTGTCGGCATCGTCTTGTTCATGGTTCACGAGCTTGAGGAGATAGCCTGCGTCCGGCCTTATATTGAGCGGTGCAGGAATGACAGCAGGTTTGCCGGTGAGATGTTTGTCGCCGGTGGCGATCGGGCCTACCCCTCGACGGAGACCCTCGCGCTGATGATTGGCGAGGAGCTCGTGCTGGTGAGCCTGATCATGGGGCCGGGGTCGCCACCGGCTCTGTCGAGGTCGTCCTGGCACCGTATATAGCCTTTACTCTTCATCTGGTCCCGCACGCGCTCGAGGTGACCCGGCTCCCTGGCTGGGCGCCGGGGAGCCGCACTGCGGTGGCGCTGCTGCTGCCGTCGGTGGTGCTGGTCGTCGTCACGGCTGCCGGGCAGGTCAGTCCCGTACCCTTGGTGCTGTGGACGCTGCTGGCTGGCGCCGTGCTGCTGCTCAACCTGGCGGCTCTGCACGCCCTGGCGGGCAGGATCAAGGCGAGGTAGCCTCGGCAGGGGCAGCCGTGACTGGAGCGGCCCCAGGCGCGCCGGAGTCGTCGCCTGCGTCCTGGCTGGCACGTTCAGGAGTAGTCGCGTGCTGTCCTGCCAGTCTCAACTCTACGCCGCTTTCGCGACTACGGCCACCAAGGACTGACGACGGCGACACCCAGGGGCTCAAAGTCCTTGATATTGCGGGTGGCCACGGTCAGGCCATGGACTGCGGCAGTTGCAGCAATGAGCACATCGCGTTCTGGGCGAGGGTCGGGGACGTGCAGACGGGCGGCACGACGAGCAACTAGTATGTCCACGGGTAGAATCCTGCCTGTGAAGACGTCCAAGAGCTCCTCGTCGAGCCACGTTTGTAGGCGCGCAGCTTGTGCCCGGTCTCGTCTTCCCAACCTCGCGATTCCGACCTCAATCTCCAGGACAGTGATTGCCGACAGGAACAGGTCTGAGGGCCGACGGGCGGCAACCCATGCTCGTACACGCGCGTCAGCCTCGGGGTTTTGTGGTTGAGGGGCTGAGGCGGGGGTGAAGGTGTCGTTTCGTCTGGAGTGGTGTGGGTTGTTGGGGTCTGTCGTGTTTCAGGGGGGGGACAGCTTCGAGGTGGGGACTGCAGCAGGGTTGTGCTTGTTGGTGGGTGTCGGGACCGGCTGGGTCAACGTGCTTGCTCATGGTGGTGGAGTGCTGCTGGCCGAGACGGTGCGCGCCCGTGGGCTGGACGTGCTGCTGTCACAGGTTCTGGCGCCGTGGTCCAGGCTGCTGGCGCGCCATGACCCGGTCAAGGTCGTCCTCGACCTGGCGCTGTCGCTGGTGGTTGAGCGCGCGGTGGTCCTGGCCAGGGCGCGCCGCGCGGGCTGGACCCTGGCCGGAGCGTGGGCGCTGACGGCCGCTGTCAGCGCCCAGCGGCCGCTGGTCACTGATACCGGCGCCACCTTGGTCACCGCCCACCCTGACAATGAAGGAGGGGGGTGGCACCGACCTTCAAGAAGGGCAGGAAGGGGCTTTGGGCTCCGTCCCTTGACCGCGTGGACCGACCACGGTCCCCAAGGTGCTGGCGAGAACGCCGCGGTCATGCTGCGGCCCGCGAGCGCGGGGTCGGACACCGCCGCCGACCATGAGGCTGTCATCGCCGTGGTGCTGGCCCGTGTGGGCCTGGGTCCCGGGCCCGGACGCAAGGTGCTCGTGCGCACCGACGCTGCTGGTGGGACCAAGGCCACCTTGGCCGCCCTGGAGCGCAGAGGGGTGTCCTGCAGCGTCGGACTCACCCTGCCCAGTGACATGTCGCGGGCCTGCAGGCTGGTCCCCGCCCAGGCCTGGACCCCTGCCTGCGGCGTCGACGCGGCTCCCGCGAGGCGGCGGACGTGGCAGGGCTGACGGACCTGGTCGACGTGGGCGGGTGGCCCAGGGCCACGCGTGTCATCGTGCGCCGCGCGCGGCGCGCCACCACCCGCTGCAAGACCCCCAGCCCCCTTCGCCGACCTGCTGACCCCAGCGATCACCACCCTGCGCGCACGCCGACCCACAGCACCAGCAAACCACCACCCACCCACGACCCCCAGGAAGGACCCGTCGGCAGGCAAGGCCCACCCACCGCGACCACACGCCCCACCCCGCCACACCCACACGCCACAACCAACCCCACCCCAACAACCCCACCCACGAAACAACAAGGCCAGCCCGTCGCGACGGCTTGCGAAGTTCGCTAACGACGTTGGTGTCCAGCAGGTGGCTCACAGTTCGGGAACTGCTAGGTTGATCTGCACTGGGGTCATGTCGATGCCAGAGTCCTCTTTCATGCTCAGCCGCTCAACCAGTGACGTACCGGTCTCGCTGAGACGGTGGTACTGCGCGACGGACAGGAGGACGTATGCTGGCTCACCGCGGTCAGTGATGATGACAGGGCCGTGGGCGGCCTCACGCTTGGCGGCACTGACGTTACGGTTAAACTCGCGTGTGGTCATCGTCACCATTCGACCACCTCCCGTGCAAGAATATGCAGGTACCTACTTACATTAGGCCTTCTGGGTGGCCCGGTCAAGGATAGTTCGGAGCGATGATGGCCCGCCTCGCCGCCGCCCAGTCAGTGCGCTACCAGGGCCACGACGAGGTGAGGTAGGCCTCGATAGCGCGGTGGTGGAAGCGGTAGTGCCTGCCTCGCCGGATGATCCCTCGGGTGAGGTCCAGGCGCTGCGCTGTGGGGCCGGCATCGGAGGCCCGCCGGTAGCCCATGGCCTGGGCGATGGTGGTCAGGCTGCGCTCCTGCGGCGCGAGTTCGGCCATGGTCTCGATGAAGTGCCTCTCTCGCTCGGGGAGGCGGTCCAGGATGCGCCGTACGTGTGCCTCGGCCTCGGGTGCGGCGTCGCGCCACCCGGTCCGCACGTGGGTGGCGGTGATGAGGCTGTCGGTGCCCGCGTACCAGGCGCGCTCCCCGGCGAGCTGGAAGAGGAAGGGCTCCCCGCAGGCCAGCTCGACGACGGCGCGCTGCGCGGCGGGCTCCATGTGCACCCTCTCGGTACCGCCTCTCCCGCTGGCCAGTGGCCAGCCTTCGGTGACGAAGGGCTGGAGCGCGGCCATGAGGGCGTCGTCGTCAATGGCGTCCAGGGTGGTGGTGCGGAAGCGGCGCGCGAAGGTGGCACCCGTACGGGCACCTGCCATGTCCGCGAACTCTGCTAGGCCCGTGAGGTAGACAGCCATCGGCAGTCCGCGCTCCACCTGCCAGCCGCCGGGCACACTGACGGTCTCCTCGTAGGTGAGCGCGTCCCCCAGGGCGGTGAGCAGCTGGGACCGCGCGTGCTCGTCGGTGATGTTCTGTACCTCATCAATGTGGATGACTACCATGACGTCGCGGTGGCGGGTCGCCACGCGCCCGATCTCGACCAGGAGATCGGTCAGGGCGGTGTAGGGCTCCGGGCCCTCCTGTGCGCGCACGGACAGCGAGACGCCGGATGCGGCGACTGTCTCTACCCTGCTCAGGAGGTTGGCGACGCGCCGCTCCCGGGCGGCAGCCAGGCCTGCTTGTGAGGCCAGGTCCAGGAGCGCGGCAGCCACCCTCTTGAGAGGGTCTGTGCCAGAGGGGATGCGTAGTTGCGGCGTCACCCAGTCCCCGGCCTCGGAAGCCTCGCGGGCGATCCGGCGTACGAGCGAGGACTTGCCCGAGCCCGCCTCCCCGAGGACCGTGCGGCCCCGCTCGTGGATGCCGGCCACGCGGCGTGGCCGCAGGACGTCGCGCCAGTCGCTGAGCTGGGTGGTGCGGCCCGCCCACACCTGGGGCACCGTGTCGGAGCCGGGACTGAACGGCGAGTCAAGCGGGGACCTCATAGCGGGGACCTCATGGTGATAAGTTTATCGGAGCGCAGGGTGGCTGATAAGTTTATCGGTGTGTGGGTGGTGTGGCGGCTGCTGCGCGCCACGCTGGCACGATCGGGGTTCCAGGCAACGAAAAGTTCATAAGGCAACACGGTGCCATGGTGTCCTATGACGTTTTTGTCACCTGGGTGCCGTGGTGCGGGCTGGCCAGCCTGAGAGGATGGACGCGTCAGCCCTGGGGCCGCGTCACACGGTTGAGCCTCTCGCTCATGACCAGGCCCAGGAGGGCCAGTGCCAGCAGGTAGACGGGCAGCAGCCACAGGCCCGTCCAGCCGGAGAGGATCCCGAAGATCGGGGGCATGACCGTGGCGCCCGTGTAGGCCGCAGCCATCTGGATGCCGATGACCGCCTGGGAGCGGTGGCGCCCGAAGTTTGCCGGGGCGGAGTGGATGATCGCTGGGTACACCGGGGCCGCGCCCACGCCAGCCAGGACGAACCCGGCACAGGAGGCGGGGCCCAGCGGCAGGGCTACCACTGCGGCCCCCACGGCTCCCAGCGTGAGGCCCCTGCGGATGAGCGTCCGGTCCCCGACGCGGTCGGCGAAGAAGCCGCACAGGAATCGGCCCGCAGTTAGCCCCAGGATGAACAGGGCGCCGAAGGACGCCGCCGAGGAGGCCTCGAAGCCGCGGTCGGCGACGAAGAAGGTGGCGCCCCACAGCATGGCTGTCTGCTCGAAGGAGCAGTAGGCGAAGAAGGCCAGCAGGACGGAGGGGACCCCGGGGATGCGCAGCGTTGTCAGCAGCGAGACGTGGCCGCCGGTACTGTCGCTGCCCTCAGTGCTGCTGTCAGTGCTGCCGCTGGCGGTGGGTTCCTCCGTCAGCTGGCCAGAGGGCATTGCTGCGACGCGCCGCCACAGCGGCAGGCTGGTAGCCAGCACGACGGCCAGTCCTACCTGAAGGAGGCCGATGGAGCGGTAGGCGGCTGGCCAGCTCGCGTCGGTGGACAGCGCCAGGCTCATAATGAAGGGGCTGACCGACGCCCCCACGCCCCAGAAGCTGTGCAGCCAGTTCATGTGCCGCGCGCTGTAGTGGAGCGCGACGTAGTTGTTGAGCGCCGCGTCCACTGCCCCTGCGCCCAGGCCGTAGGGGACGGCCCACAGGCACAGCACCCAGAACTGCGTGGCGGTGGAGAAGCCCAGCAGGGCCACCGCCGTGGCCGCCACGCTTACCGCCGTCACCACGCCCGCGCCCAGGCGCCGGGTCAGCCGCTCCGAGGCCAGGGAGGAGACGATCGTGCCGATCGAGATGATGACGGTGGCACCCCCGGCGAAGGAGAGCGGGACGCTAAGGTCCTCGTGCATGACGGGCCACCCGGACCCCACCAGCGAGTCCGGCAGGCCGAGGCTGACAAAGGCCAGGTAGATAATGGCGAGCAGCAGCAGGTACACGGGGGGGCCTCTCAAGGGGCTGGTCGTGAGCACGGGGCGTGCCGGGGCGGCGACGGTGCAGACAGTATCCCCGGTCTGCCTCCCGCCGCACCGGGCCTGTCCGGTGTGCCGCACCAGCACGAACCCCGTCAGGCAGGCCGCGAGCGTGTCACCGCTGCTCGACAGGGTCGGTGACAGCCAGGCCCAGGTGGTCGGCGACGGACGTCATCGTCGAGTCGTGCGTGGCCACCGTGACCTCCTCTCCGACCAGGAGTGCAGTCGCCAGGTGCAGGGCGTCGAGCGTCTTGGCGTGCCGCTCAATGGAGTCGGCGACGGCGTGGGTCTCCCGGGTGATCTCAGGCAGGCCGACGCGGTCGAGGAGCGGTGTGGCGTCGTTGAGCGGCCTGCCGTCGCGTCTCAGGATGCGGATGACCTCCGTGCGCAGCAGCCGGGAGGCGAGGAAGACCGCCCCGCAGGTGTCCATCCACGTCTGCAGCCGATCACGTGTCCGGGTACGTCCAGGACCGTGCGCAGTGCCACCGAGGAGTCGAGGTAGATGAGGCTGGCAGGCACTTAGTGGTCACCGCACAGCTCATGGAGCAGGGCGTCTGCCTCCTCCTCCGTGTACCCCGGTCCCCCAGGGTGTGCTGGCCACGGCGCAGGGTCCGGTGCTGGAGGGGTGTAGCGCCCTTCCCGCTCCAGGCGCGTCAGGGGTGCGGTGGGGTTCTGTGCTGTGCTGATCCGCCAGCGCGCCCTGCCGCGCTCGGTCACGATGACGTCATGGGCGTCGTCCACGCGGTCGAGCGCGGCGGCGGTGTGCTGGTTGAGGTCACGCTTGCTGATGGTCCGCACGACCCTCATGTGCTACGGCGGTACTACATGTGCTGGAAGTGATCCCTGCCAGCCGTAGGGCTCGCCCCGTCAGGTGGGCGGACCCTGGTGGCAGGGTGCGGCTGGCCTCGGTCGCGCAGAGGATGGAGGGCTGGTATGGCTGGTGCGGACGGGCCGGGAGGCCGCGGCTGCCGACAGCACGGCACTGGTTGCACGCCCATCTTCCTCCAGGTTTATGCGAATCGTTGGGATGGCGCCGTTTCACCATGCGGGCCGGGGACGCCTCGATGGCTCCCATGTGCATCGAGCACCCTGATGCACATGGGAGCCTCGACCTCAGGTCACATGCCTAGCCGAAATCTGCGGAATGACGCGGTTTGCGCTCGCCACCTGAAAGGGTGAGCGTGCAACCGTGCCCGCGACCGGCTCCTGTCAGCCTGCGGACGCTTCCACAGCCGGGTATGTGAGGCTCCGCACCAGCTGCGTGGGCCAGGCTGCCGCCGCCCGGGTGCCCTCTGCGGGTCCGACGAGCCCGCGACAGGTGCGCGGGGCAGGGCTTTGGCCAGCCACCACCCGCGTGACCTCCGCAGGATCCCAGGTGCTGTGAGTCCGGAGGCTGACGGGGTGCGGCGGGGCTGTCACACGATGGCAACCGCGCGTCCTTAGGATCGCCGGGTCGCCAGGACGCACGCCTCCAGTTGCCACGACGCACGTCTCCAGGGCTCGCGGAGTGGCTAGAGCGGCTGCAGGGCGGTTAGGGCGCAGGAGCGCAGCACATCTCCAGATCACACCAGGAGGACGCATGATCAGGGTCGCGGTCAACGGGTACGGCAACCTCGGGCGGGGTGCTGAGCAGGCGGTCTCCCGCAACGACGACATGGAGCTGGCCGTCGTCTTCACCCGGCGCGACCCGGACTCGCTCACCACCCAGGGCGCCCCGGTGGCCCACGTCGACGACATGCCCCGCTGGGCGGACAAGGTCGACGTCTGCCTCAACTGCGGAGGGTCCGCCACCGACCTGGACCAGCAAGGGCCAGCGACAGCAGCCTTCTTCACCACGGTGGACTCCTTCGACACCCACGCCCGTATCCCTGAGTACTTCGCCTCCGTGGACGCCGCCGCCAGGCAGGCAGGCAACCTGGCACTCATCTCCACCGGCTGGGACCCCGGCCTGTTCTCCATGCTGCGTGTCCTGGGGGAGGCGGTCCTGCCCGAGGGCGCGACGACGACCTTCTGGGGTCCCGGCGTCTCCCAGGGGCACTCTGACGCCCTGCGCCGTGTCGACGGGGTCCTCGACGCCCGGCAGTACACGCTGCCAGTGGAGGAGACCCTCGCCGCGGTCAGGGCGGGCGAGGAGGTAGAGTTGACAACCCGCTCCATGCACCGGCGCGACTGCTACGTCGTGGCCGAGGAGGGCGCCGACCTCGCTCGTGTCGAGCGGGAGATCGTGGAGATGCCCAACTACTTCGCCGACTACGACACCACCGTCACCTTTGTCACCGCCGAGGAGATGGCTGCCGAGCACAGCGGTATCCCCCACGGCGGCACCGTCGTGCGTCGCGGTACCACCTCTGAGGGGGCTGCAACGAGCGTGGGCTTCGACCTCCAGCTGGGCTCAAACCCGGAGTTCACCGGCTCCGTGGTCGCCGCCATGGGGCGCGCGGCTGCGAGGATGGCAGCGCGCGGGGAGGCCGGTGCGCGTACTGTCTTCGATGTGACGCTGGCTGACCTGTCCGCGAGAACCCCGGAGGACCTGCGCGCCCACTACCTGTGAGGGTCGCCCGGTCGGAGCCACCTGTCGGACCTGCCTGGCTGCGGTGCGCAGAGTAGCCCAGGACCTCGTAGTCCAGGCAGGACCTAGCGCTGCGGGCGGGCAGGGACTGCACGGCCTGGCGTGCGGACCCGGGTGTCGAACTGGGTGCTGGCCAGGCGGCGCTCAGCCCAGGTGATGGCGTCCAGGACCGCCGGTGCCGTGTAGGCGCGCCTGCCCGAGCCGATGGACTCTGTCCTCAGGATGCCAGCAGCCTGCAGGGTCTCCAGGCCCCGGGACGCGGCTGTGCGCGAGACGCCGTAGAGGCGTGACACCGTCGCGACCGTGAGCACGGGGGTGCCCGGCAGGCCCTCCAGAATCCGCAAGGCGGCCGAGCCCGCACGTAGGGCGCGGCCTGCGTTCTCCCGGGCTGCCCACTCCCGTAGGCTCTCCTCCCACCCGCAGCGGATGTCGGCCAGCTCCGCAGAGATCTGCTCCGCCTGGTCGCAGGCGAGGATGACAGCGCGAAGAAAGAAGAGGATCCACGCCTCGCTCCCGCTGCCAGGCCCACCCTGTGCGTGGGTGGTGCCGGGAGCCGGGGTCTGGGGCGACCTGGGTTCGTGGTGTCCCCCCGTCAGCTGCGTGGAGCCGACTACGTCCTTGGCTGACGCCGGGGTCTCGCCCAGGGGGGGCTCTGTGCTCTCGCGGAACAGGGAGAGCGCCTCGACGTACTTCTCGCTGAGCGTCGACATGACCAGACTCGTCGGCAGGACGGTTCCTGCCAGCAGGCTTCTGCGTGCCAGGACCGTGTGGATGAGGGCACGGCCGACCCGGCCGTTGCCGTCGGTGAAGGGGTGGATTGTCTCGAACTGCGCGTGGACGAGCGCTGCCTGGACGAGCGGGGCGTGAGCGGCCTCGTTGAGATAGGTGAGCAGGTCCTCGACGAGCGTCGGCACAAGGTCCGGCGGAGGGGGGACGAAGTCGGCGTCCAGCGGATGGTAGGAGGAGCCCCCTACCCAGTTCTGGACAGTGCGAAGACCATGGTGCTGCGGGGAGTCGGGGAGCAGGCTCCGGTGGAGGTCCAGCAGGTGGTCCGGGGTCACCGGCTGGGGGGCCATGAGGTTCTCGACGGCCTCCCGTACGAGCGTGACGTTGTGGGCGACGGTGCGGGCCTGTCGGCTCAGTCCCCTGACCTCCTCCTGCTGCCCCAGCTCCGCCAGGGCGATCTTGTGGGCTGAGGGTGCGATCCCCTCGATCTGGGAGGAGGCGATGGCCTCGCTGCGCAGCAGGAACCGGCCTACTGCTGCGAGGTCCTGCGAGGTGGCGAGGCTGCGTACGCGGGTCTCCGCCCGGGCTGCTAGCTCTGCGGTCTCGTGACTCAGCGCGAGGCTGCTACCTGCCAGAGGGGCGGGGACGTAGGCCAGGTAGGCTCCTGAGCGCCGGTCCCTGGGACGCAGCCCGCTCTCGTAGGTGCTCTCCCAGAAGCGGGTGACGTGGTACCCCATGAGTCGTGTTCCTTGGCAAGGTGTCGGTTCGCAGGCGTTGACGACACTTTAGCCCTTAAGGTGTCGTCAGTGCCTCCGCAGTGACACGTCCTGCCTGTCGGGGCGCACCAGGTCGGGATGCCGCAGGTGAGGAGAAGGTCCTAGCTTTTCAGCTTCCACCAACATTAAGGTTTCCCATTCGCCGTCCGGCGAACAGGAGCATGATGTTGAGGAAGGGAGACGCCCGTGAGGGGTTACGCGATGCTCAGGATCGGAGAGACCGGCTGGATCGAGAAGGAGGACCCCGTCCCAGGACCACGTGACGCCATCTGCAGGCCGGTCGCCCTGGCCCCCTGCTCCTCAGACATCCACACGGTCTACGAGGGTGGTGTCGGTGAGCGTCACGACATGGTCCTGGGGCACGAGGCCGTCGGTGAGGTCGTCGAGGTAGGGGCCGAGGTCAGGGACGTCAAGGTCGGGGACCGGGTGATCATCCCCGCCATTACCCCCGACTGGTCCTCGACGGCGGCCCAGGACGGCTTCCCCATGCACTCCGGTACCGCCCTGGGCGGGTGGAAGTTCTCCAACACCAAGGACGGGGTGTTCGCCGAGTACATCCACGTCAACGACGCCGACGCCAACCTGGCACGGCTGCCCGATGGCATCAGCCCGGAGGCGGCCGTGATGTTGTCGGACATGGCAACCACGGGCCTGCATGGAGCTGAGCTCGCCCAGATCAGTCCCGGGGACTCGGTCGTGGTCATCGGTATCGGCCCGGTGGGGCTCATGTCTGTCGCGGGCGCGGTGATCCTGGGGGCGGGGCGGCTCTTCGCCGTGGGATCCCGGCCCAGGTGCATCGAGGTCGCCACAGAGTTTGGGGCCACGGACATCGTCAACTACCGTGAGGCCGACGTCGTCGAGCAGGTGCTGGAGGCCACCCACGGCGAGGGCGTCGACCGGGTCATCGTGGCGGGCGGGGACCTGGGAACCTTCCAGCAGGCCTTCGACGTGCTCAAGCCCGGCGGCAAGGTGGGCAACGTCAACTACCTGGGTGAGGGTGACTTCATTACTATCAGCCGCGAGTCGAGCCTGGTAGGCATGGGGCACAAGCAGCTCGTCGGGGGGCTGACCCCCGGGGGCCGACGCCGCATGGAGCGGATGGCCGATCTGGTGCTCGCTGGGCGCATCCACCCCGAGAAGATGATCACCCACCGCTTTGAGGGGCTGGAGGCCGTTGAGCAGGGGGTCGAGCTCATGCGTACCAAGCCCAGCGACCTCATCAAGCCTGTCACCGTGCTCTAGGATGCTGTCGCGGACACGCATGTGGCCTGTCGGCCCGGGGCGCAGCGCCTGGGGACGTGCCTGAGGCGGGGCGGGTCCACCGGGAGTAGAGTGCCCGCCATGGCACTCATCCCCTGGTCCGAGGGACACTGGCTCAACCCACCTGCCGCTGCTCAGGAGAGGGGTGAGGACCTCCTCGTCACCGCTGTCGAGGGATCTGACGCCTGGTGCCGTACCGGCTACGGCTTCGTCGTCGACACCGCCCACGCGCTCCTGATCCCCTTCGAGCAGGGGCGCGCGGTCGAGGTGGAGCTGACCGCCGACTTCACCGAGACCTTCGACCAGGCCGGAGTCATGGTTCGTGTCGACGCTGAGAACTGGGTCAAGGCCGGGATCGAGTTCTCCGACGGCGTGTGTCAGCTGGGTGCCGTGGTCACGGCGGGCGGCTCTGACTGGTCCGTCGGCGCGGTCCCCGACTGGCAAGGGCGGCGTGTGCGGGTCCGCGTCAGCCGTGCGGGCGGCGCCCTCACGGTACGCGGTGGTCTGGTGGGGCCAGACGGCTCGGCCGCCCTGCGCCTTGTCCGCCTCCTGCCCTTCCCTGAGGACGCTGCCGCCCAGGCGGGCCCCTTCCTGTGCGCCCCCAGCAGGGCCGGGCTGACCATCCCCTTCCACTCCTGGCGCACCACCGAGGCGGACGCCTCCATCCACTGACACCACGCCTACGGGGCGCACCGTCGGCCACCGCCGGGGCTCGTGCTCAGCCGGCACTCCGGTGTCACCGGGTGCCGGGCGCTGTCGGCCACCGCGAGGGCTCGCGGGTGAGACGGCGCCCCGGGGAGGGCTGCCCGGCAGTCCTGCCCGGGCCTGCGGCTCCATCGGGGTGACGCGCCGCTGTGCGTATCGGGATAGGGTTGCTCGTGTCCTTGCCGCTCAGCGTGAGACGGGAAGAGGCTAGGGAAGGATGAGCATGTCCCTACGTGGTGTCGAGGGTGTCCGCAGGGCGGGCACGCTTGTGTGCTGGCTGTTTCGCGGAAACCGCCCGGTAGCGGTCCTGGGCTGTGTGCTGGTCTGCTTCGACCTCGGGTTCATGCTCCTGCACCTTGCGGCGCTGCTGTGGCTTCCAGGCAACAGGATGCTCTACATCGACGTCGACCGGGGGTACGCCGAGATCTTCCAGGCGCTGAAGTACACGATGGCCGCCCTGCTCCTGTGTGGTGCGGCAGCCACGCGGAAAAGGTGGTCACTGGTGCTGTGGCTCCCCGTCCTCGCCGTGCTCCTCCTTGACGACCTGTTTCAGGGCCACGAGAGTGCCGGATCCTACGTCCACCGCACGCTTCTTCCCCAGGCAGGCGACTGGGTGCAGGATGCTGGAGCGGTGTGCACCCTTCTTCTGGGTGCCCTCGCGGTGGGTGCTCTCCTGTGGGTGGGCTATACCCGCGCCTCCTCGTCGACACGGTGGGTCTACCGGGTGCTGGTGGCACTGCTCGTCCTGCTGGCCGTGTTCACGGTCGGGGTGGGTCTGCTGGGCTCACTGGTCCCCGAGCGCACCGTGCTGGCAGATGTGCTCACGCTGGTGGAGGACGGGGGCGAGATGCTCGTGGTCAGCGGCTTCGTGGTGGTCGCGGCCCGGCTGCTCGGCCCCCTTCCTGCTGCACAAGGCGTCTGAGGCCTCCCTGCGTGCCCCTGGGCACCATGGGGGGCATGTGGCAGGACGCCACGAGCAGGGAGCTGGACCTGGACCTGCGCAGGGACACCGGTCTGAGCCGCTCCACGCTCCTTCACAGGCTGCGGATCCTGGACTTCCCCTCACGTGTGGTCCAGGTGGTGCAGGCTGACGCCATCAGCCGCCTGGGCCTGACCCGTCTGCTGGACGACCTTGATGACGAGCTCGGTCCTGTGGGAGGGCTCGGCCTGGCGCCGCTCGTGGTCTGAGCTTCCTGAGTGCGAGGCCCCAGCGTGCGGCTGGGCCTCGCACGGCTACTGGTAGAGCACCCGGGACAGCCTGGTGCCCCAGTCTGGGTCAGGGTTTGTCCTGGGGTCGCCCATCCTCTCCTGGATCACGGCAACGGCGAGGTCCCTGCGCCTGGGAGCGTGCTCGGCGTCGGCAGCCTCCAGGGCTGCAGGCAGCTCACCCAGGGTGAGGTCGGTGCAGTAGCAGGGGTTGCCTGGCTGCTGGCGCCACGACTGCGAGATCGGGCCGGCGTCGTAGGCGTCGAAGCCGCTGTCCTCCATGAGGGCTGTAGCACGCTCGCGGTCCTGGGGGCGGTCTGCCGCCACGGGCAGCGCGATGCGGCCGGGGGAGCCGGAGGGCAGGCTCTTGTGAGCCAGGGAGCCTGAGCCGATGCAGTTCCAGGCCTTGACCACCGGGCGGCCTAGCTGGGAGGCGACCCACTCGCTCTCCACCTGGCCGGGAGGGAGGAGGTCCTGTCCGTCGCGCTGCGGGTAGTAGTTCGAGGTGTCAATGAGCGTGGCTGACTCCGGGAGGCTGGACACCACCGGGGCGAGGGCCGGGACGGCGCTCAGCGGCACGGACAGGACGAGGACATCAACGTCTTGAACCGCCTCAGCGACGGTTACCGGGTGTGCTCCTGCCTCGGTCACCTCGGGGGGAATCGTCTCAGGGCCGCGGGAGTTGGCCGCTTTGACCTCGTGCCCGTGCTCGCTGAACCGCTGAGCGAGGGTCCTGCCGATGTGTCCGGTTCCGATGACTCCGATGCGCATGTCTGCTCCTGTCTGCTGCCGTGAAGGTGGTCCTAGGTCTTCAGGTGACGACGTGTCACGCTGGGTCCGCACGAGCCGACCCCATGTTTGTTCCGGCACCAGGCATCATACGGAGGTGGTCTCCGGATTGCAAGGGGGTGGTATGGGGCGTCGGCGGGGCTGCCGACCCGTCGGCTTCCTGCGCGGACCGCCACCTTGGTCTCTAAGCGCACTGACAGCCTCAGGTGTGGTCGCGTGGTACCGTCGGTCCCCCGTTCAGGCTACCTGTCAGAGAGAGGGGTGGTAATGAAGGCGTTGCTGATCAATGCTCACCACAGCCACCCAGGTTGGTCGGAGGGAGGGCTGAACGCCTCCCTCCAGGAGGTTGCGCGACGCTTCTTCGAGGTGCGTGGGGACGACGTGGTGGAGACTGTGCTGGCGCCCTGGCTGACGTCACTGCCACCTACCGGTTCTACGGCTACACCGTGCTGCCGGAGTTCGCGGTCCTCGACGGCCGCAAGAACTCCCAGGTTGAGGCCGACCTGGCTCGCTACGCCGAGCACCTGGAGGCCTGCGCGACCCGCTGGAAGTAGCGGGGCGCGGGTGCGGTGGGATCGACTCATGCTGTTGGCGCGACGTACTCGTGCATCAGGTCGCTGACCTGGGCGATGTAGTCGAAGTCGTGGTCGGCTGTCAGGACCGTCGCGTCGTTGACGATGGCGTAGGCGGCGATGAGGATGTCGAGCGTGCCAGCGCAACGGACCAGGCCTGAGTTCCACAGCGCGCCCTGGATGTCGAGCGCCAGCGACTCGTCTGGCGCGCGCTCCAGGGGGAAGCCTAGAGAGATGAGCTCGCGGTAGCGGGTGTGCTCCTGAGGGGTCCGAGCGCTGTGGCAGAACTCGAGCACCTGCGGAGGGCAGGTGACGAGAAGGTCAGAAGGAGTCCGCTCAATGCGGCGCAGCCTGGTGCTGACGCCTGGGTCGCCAGTCGCCAGCCGTGCCCAGATCGAGTTGTCAACCAGGTAGTCGGTCACGGTTGGTCGTGGGACGTGCCGGGACGCACCACTGGGGAGTCCAGGCCCTCGGGCAGGTCGTGGAGCTCCGCGATGCCGTCGATCATCGCGCCTTTCTGCTTGGAGGCGATGAGCCGCCGCAGTGCCAGGTCGAGGACGGCGCGGTTGGACCGCTCGCCGGTCAGTGTGCGGGCGCGCTCGATAAGCTGCGGGTCGAGGTCAACGCTGGTCACTGCCACGGCGGTTCTCCTTCGGTCGCTAGTCTATCCTCGCTTATATATGAGTGATTATATCATAGCGGGGCGTTGTCGTCAGTGGCTGCGGTGGAGATGACGTCTTGGTGGCGTGGGTCGGGGTGGATGGGGTCGCCCGCCGGTCGGTGTGCGGGCGCGCTCGAGGGTAGGGCTGTCGCCGCGCCCCGCAGCAGTGTGTGACCATGGTCAGAAATTGACCACGGTCAAATTCTCAGGCTAGTCTCGCCGCATGAGTGATCGTGTGGTGCGACGACGGGCGCGGACCCGGGAGCGCATCTTCACCGAGGCCATGAGGCTCTTCGCTGAGCGGGGCTTTGACCGGGTCACCGTCGCTGACATCACCGAGGCCGCCGACATCGGCAAGGGCACCTTCTTCACCCACTTCCCCTCCAAGCGGGACGTCTTCCGCTACCTGGGTGAGCAGGTCACCGAGGTCATGGAGGCGGCCGCGCAGGAGAGTGGCACCGCCCAGGAGCGGCTGGCCCGCCTGCTGGGTGCGGCCACGGCCTGGTTGGAGGACCATCCCGAGCCCGCGCGGCAGATGGTCGGCTCACGCTCCTTCAGCGCCTCCCTCGACCTGGCCTCGCCCAGCCAGCAGCGCTTCCACCAGGTGCTCGCACGGATCCTGGCTGACGGCGTGGCGGCGGGCCAGCTGCGTGCCGACCTTCCCGTCGATGACGCCGCCCAGCTGGTGCAGACCGGCTACTACATGAGCGTGCTGACCTGGGCCGCCAGCCTGGAGCCACAGCAGGAGCACCGGGCAGCGGACCAGGAGCACCGGGCAGCGGACCAGGAGCACCGGGCAGCGGACCAGGAGCACCGGGCAGCGGACCAGGAGCACCGGGCAGCGGACCGGGACGCTCAGGAGACGCGGCGCGGTCCGGCTGCCCGGGCGGTCCGCGACGCCGAGGACGACCGCTCCACCCTGCGGGCCGCCCCGGACGAGCGCCCCCTGGGCGAGCGGGTCCAGACCATGCTGGACCTTGTCCTGCGGGGTATGAAGTGAGCCAGGAGGGAGCCGTCCTCATCTGTGTCGCCTCAGGCGCAGGGGCCTCCGCCCTCATGCAGACCCTCCTGGCCAACGCCACTCCGCGAGCCGTCTCAGAGCTGTCCACCACCGGGCTGTACGGGCTCGTAACAGGCAGCTACCTCCTGTCCTCCGTGCTGGCCCTGCCGCTCTTCCCCCAGTACGCAGACCGCCTGGGACCACGACCCGTCCTCGCCGCTGGCCACCTCTGCTTCTGCGCGGGCACGCTGGGGCTCGCCCTGGCTCCCAGCATGCCCGTCCTGCTGCTGGCCCGCGTGGTCCAGGGCCTGGGCGCCGGTGCCATCGTGCCAGCAGGGCTGGCCGCGCTCGGACTGCTGCTCGACGGGGCGGGCCGGGGCCGGGCGCTGTCGCACGTCGGAGTGGTCCAGGTGGTCGCCAACCTCGTCGGCTGGGTGGCTGACTGACGGGCCTGGCTGGAGGCTGGGTGTCGTCACCGCCCTGCCGTTGTCCCTGCTGTCACTGCCCCTGCCCCGTCGTCTTCCCGGCGTGGAACCGGTGGCGGGGTGGTGGCGCCCCAGTCCACGTGCGCAGGTCCGGCTGTGGACGGGCGGCACCCTGGGCCGCTGTGCTGTGCTCTCCGTCCTGGTGGGTGCTGTCACTCTGGGCTCACTGACCTACGCCCCGCTCGTCCTGCGCAGCCTCCACAGTCTGGACGCCACCTCCTCCGGCGGGCTGCTCGTGCCCATGCTTGCCAGCGCGGGAGTGGGGACCGCTGCCGCAGGGCGGCTGGCGGTGCACGGCTGGACACGTCCCACCTGCTGGCTGCTCATGATGGTCGGTCTGCCTGCGGTGGCCGGCCCCAGCCTGGTGCTGGCTGTCATCGGCCTGGCCGCTGCGGCACTGGGAGCGGGTGCCGCCTTTCCGCTGCTGCTTCTTGACGCCCAGGACGCCGTCGCTCAGGACCAGCTGGCCCAGGCCTCGAGCGTGGTCCAGCTCGGCCGCAACGTCGGTGCCGCAGCCGGGGTCCTGTGGCTGGGGGCGGGGCTGAGCACGGGAACGGCGTTGCTGGGGATCCTTGTCACGATGCGCGCCGCCGCTGCCGCAGGGCCGGTGATGAGTCTGGGACGAGAGGAGCGATCATGATCAGGTGGCTGGAGCAGGTAGGTGCTGACGACGTCGGGCTCGTCGGCGGGAAGGGCGCCAGCCTGGCAGAGATGGTCCACGCGGGCCTGCCGGTTCCCCCGGGGTTCTGCGTGACCACGCAGGCCTACCGTGCCACTGTCGAGCCGCTGCACCAGCGGGTGCTCCCCTTGCTGGCCGCAGGCGAGCACGACCGGTTGAGGCAGGTGGTGGCCCAGGCGCCGCTGCCCCCGGGCCTGGAGGAGCAGGTGGTCTCCGCCGTCGAGCGGCTGGACGGCCCGCTGGCGGTGCGCTCCTCGGCGACGGCGGAGGACCTGCCGGACGCGTCCTTCGCCGGGCAGCAGGAGACTGTGCTGGGAGTGGTGGGGCCCAGGACGTGCTGGCCGCGCTCCGGCGCTGCTGGGCCTCTCTGTGGAGCGACCGGGCCATCGCCTACCGGCACGAGCAGGGCTTTGCCCACGAGGGGGTGGCCCTGGCCGTCGTCGTTCAGCAGATGGTGCCCGCTGAGGCCGCCGGAGTGGCTTTCACCGCCGACCCGGTCACCGGCCAGCGCGGGGTGGTGGTCATTGAGTCCTCCTGGGGGCTGGGTGAGAGCGTGGTCTCCGGGGCGGTCACCCCTGACACCTTCGTGGTGCCCGACCGGGAGCCTTCCCGGGTCCAGGGTGGTGTGCCACGCCGTGAGCACGGCCGCCGCCGGGGCAGGAGCCTGCCGTGGGCGCGAGGCCTCGACTGGTGGGGCCGGGCCGGTGGGTGGTGGCGGTTGGCAGGTCCGGGTGCGAGCGGCACCGTGGTCTCTCGCAGGCTGGGCGACAAGCGCAGCCGCACCGACCTGGCTCCCGCAGGCGCCACCCGCAGCCGGGCCACGACCGCCCGCGAGCGTCGGCGGCTCTCGCTCACCGGTTCTCAGGCGCGACAGGTTGCCGTGCTGGCCCGTTGCGTGGAGGCCTACGAGGGCCACCCCGTCGACATTGAGTGGGCGGTGGCGGCTGGGCGCCTGTGGCTGCTGCAGGCCCGGCCCATCACGACGCTGGACGCAGCGGGGTCTGCTGTCCCAGCGCAGCCAGCAGGCTCAGCCGCAGCAGCAGCCCGGACGCAGACGGGGCACCGCAGCCTGAGAGACTGGGTGAGCCTGCCTCCAGCGCGGCGTCCGGGCCGCCTCAGCCAGTTCCTGCGTGCCGACATCATGGAGCACTTCCCGGCCCCCTACCCCCTTGACGTCACGGTCGTGGAGATCGCCTGGCGCAGCCTGCGGGCCGCTGCCGCAGCAGGCGGTGTCCGTATCCACGGCAGCCCCCCTGACGGTGGTCTGGCCAGCGTGGACGACGATGGCGTGGTCCGTCTGGGGTACCCGAGGGCCACCCTGTGGGGCCTGCCGCTGGGCGTGCTGCGTCTCGCCTCGACCCGCTGGCCCGACCCGAGCCTGTGGGAACGCCGTGAGGGGGCGCGTGCCCTCGCTGTCGCCACGCGGATGGAGGCGTTGCCCAGGACACGGATGTCCAACGAGGCGCTGGGGGAGGCGCTGGCGGGAGTGGTCAGCGAGGCTGAGGTGATGGAGCGGTCCCGGTTTACCCGCTACCTGGGTGCCCACCTGCTGCGGGGAGCCTGGCTGGATGTGCTGCTGCGTCTGGCGCGGACCAGGTACACCCAGCTCGACCTGCTGGGGGACCTGGACTACGCCACTGTCGTCATTGACCGCGACCTGTCCCGACTGGCCGCCTCAGCACCTGAGCCAGTGCGGAGGCTGCTCGCCCAGGAGACTGCGGATGATGGTGCGGGTGCGACGGTGGACGTCGAGGCGGTGCGCCAGGCCTGCCCCCGGTGGTGGCGGGAGGTCGAGGCTTTCCTGGCCGAGCACGGTAGCCGGACCACTGCCATGTACCAGCTGTTCTCCTCCACCAGCTGGAGCGAGGACCTGCCAGCCTTCCTGTCCGTCCTGGCGATGAGGGTGGGGGCCGGGCCGCAACAGCCCCTGGCACCCGCCTGCCGCTAAGCCGGAGCCAGGCGGGTGCCAGGGGGCCTCTCATGGCTCCCAGCCTGGCTCCCAGGAGGGCTCTGGTGGAGGCCAGACGGCGGCCCACGCCCGCCTTGTGGCCCAGGTGGGTGACCGTCTTCCCCGCCCCCTGCGGAAGAGCCTCACCCGGCTCGTGGCCGACTACCGCGCCGGGCACGTCATGCGGGAGGCCTCTGTCGTCGAGTTTGAGCAGTTGGGCGCGGCGGCGCGCGGGCTGGCCCTGGAGGTGGGGCGGCGGCCCAGGGAGGCGGGTCTGGTCGAGGACGCCCGGCAGGTGGCCTACCTGAGGCTGGAGGAGCTGGAGGCCTGGCTGCACGGGGGAGATGCTGACATCAAGCGGCTCGTGCGTGCCCGGGTACGGGCCCGTCCCCGGGCGGAGGCGGCCTGGCAGCAGCAGCGAGGAGAACCGGACGGTCGCCGGGGCGCGGTCCTGGAGGGGACGGGCGAGGCGGGTACCGCGCTGGTCGGCGTGGCCGCCAGCCCCGGGACAGCCACAGGCACAGCCCGGGTGGTCACCGGGCCAGCGGAGTTCGCACGCCTGCGACCCGGCGACGTCCTGGTGTGCCAGACCACCGACCCGGCGTGGACCCCGTTGTTCGCTCGCGCTGCCGCAGTGGTTGCCAAGAGCGGCGGAAGGCTCTCCCACGCCGCCATCTAGGCGTCTCTACCCACTTCTGTGCTCGTCTCCTTGTCTCCGTCCTCCCTGCTGCCACGGTTCCTG
Organism: Actinomyces wuliandei; assembly: GCF_004010955.1. NCBI lineage: Bacteria > Bacillati > Actinomycetota > Actinomycetes > Actinomycetales > Actinomycetaceae > Actinomyces > Actinomyces wuliandei. The sequence continues at coordinate 2,517,374 of NZ_CP025227.1, read as the reverse complement.
GCACGCTCCCGGTTGCGGACGAAGACGGCCAGGTAGGGGTGCTGCGGTCCCAGCGCTCGTTCAGCGTCATGGACCAGGTCGTCATACAGGGCGAGCGCCCGGTGCCGGTGGCCGCACGACTCATAGGCCTGGGCCAGGTTGTTGCGCGCGGACAGCGCGTCGGGGTGCTCCGCTCCCAGCACCCGGGCCGCGTCGGCAGCCAGCTCCTTGTGCACCCGGACCGCCTGCTCCACCTGGCCTGCGGCCCGGTAGGCGCTGGCCAGGGATGAGCGCGCGGTGAGGGTGCGAGGGTGGTCCGGCCCCAGCAGGGCCACGGTGCCCTCCACCACCTGCTCGCCCAGGGTGACCGCCTGCTGCACGTCCCCTGCGGCTCGGTAGGCGCTGGCCAGGGCGAAACGGGCGGTGAGGGTGTGGGGGTGGTCGTGCCCCAGCATGCGTGAGAGCACCGTGACGGGCTCGGCGAGCCTCAGGCCGGTCTCAGGCACGCCCAGCCAGACGGCGAGCCGGATGGCGTCAACCAGGGTGGAGACGACCTGGTCGTCCGTCATGAGCGGGTGGTACTGCTCCTGGCTGCCCAAGGCACGCAGCTGGGTGGTCACGTCCTCAAGCAGCGCACGCTGGGAGCTAGCGTCGGGCGCCCTGTCGGCAGCTTCGGCAAGAGTCAGGAGGGCGGTCACCCGGGAACGGGCGTGCGCCGCGCAGGCTGTGCCCCAGCGGCGCTCGATCTCGCTGAGCGCTGCCTCGTGGGCCGCATCCGACGACCCGGCAGTCTCATCCGTGGGTGGCATGCCAGGTATGCTAGCCAAGCCGGTGGTGGTGATGGCTCATGGTGCCCCTCGGCCTTCTGCTGGCAGGTGTGAGTCCTCTGCCGCCAGGGCTCAGCCTCCTGCAGCCAGACGTGCCGCTTGCTCCCGCGCAGCGCGGCGGGCTACGAGACCGTCGGCCACGACCACCAGCGTGACCACGGCGAACCCGGCAGCCCCCAGGAGGAGCACCGACGTGGCGTCGTCGCCGGGGGCCAGCAGGTGGTTGGCCTCGTCACGCCACGGCCACAGCGCCCTGGTGCCGCCGACCATGAGGCCTGCCAGTGCCGACAGGGTCATCGTCTGGTGGTAGGTGAGCAGCCACTGGAGGACCTTGACCACCAGGGCCAGCCCCAGGGCCGCGCCGACGGCGAACAGGGCCAGGTAGCCCAGGTCGCGGTCTGCGACGGCGCGCAGCGTGGGCTGGTACAAGCCCACGGTGAGCAGCAGGAAGGACCCGGAGAGCCCGGGAAGCACCAGCGCCGAGACGGCGACAGCGGCTGCCAGGACGATGACCGGTGGGCTGGGCTGGGCCTGGGCGGGGCTCATGGAGACCAGCAGCCATGTCACCACCGCTGCGGCGGCACCCGCTAGCAGCCGCAGCCACGGTGAGCGGCGTACCGGGGACCCTGCGGCCAGGGGGGACCTCTCCGGTGCCTGCACGACCATTCGTACCGGTACGACCACCGAGGCCAGGACCATACCCAGGAAGAGCCCACGCATCTGCTCCGGGTGCTGCTCGACGGCGTCTGACATCGGGCCGGCGACCAGGACCACTGCTGCGACCATTCCCAGGCCCACCGGCAGCAGCACCCGCCAGCTGACCGCCGCCAGGTGCGCCCGCGCGCGTGCGCTGCGCTGCGGCCCGGTCACCAGGACCCGCAGGGCGGAGACCAGTTTGGAGGCGGAGCCGATCAGCTCGGAGTAGATGCCGACGACAAGGGCGACGGTCCCACCGGAGACTCCGGGGACAGTCTCTGCGGTGCCGATGAGGGCTCCGCGCAGGAGGTTGCCGACCAGGGAGGTCGGGCGCTGGGGGACGGGGCCAGCAGGAGGTGCGGGGGCCGCGGCGTGGCTGGGCGGATGGCTGGGCACGGGGGCTCCTTGTGGAGGTTGGTGGTCCTGGGCGGCGCCCCGGTCGTGCCGGGACCCGGGTCGCAACGCTACTACTGGTTGGGGCGTGTGGCTGCTGGCTCCTGCGTGGTGGGCGGGGAGCGCGCGAGCGGTGAGAGGGTGATCTCGGCCGGGGCGCGGATCTCGGCCAGGGTGCGCGGAGAGTGCTGGTGTGGTCATGTTTCCGCTGACGTGGTGGCTGACTGAACTTTTGTGCAGAGGGTGCTTCTTTGCGCCTAATGCCGGGCGTTTCCGAGGAATGTTTTGCGGATGTGACAGCGGGAAATGTGTGCCAACGAACAAGGGTGGCCGGAAAATGTTTGCGCCGTGTCCGCCCCCACCTGTTCCAGGTGAGCGTTACATGGTCGCCCACCCTAGCATTGAGGGGGCGCTCACGGGCTTGGGTGCTTGTGGGTGATCCCGAGTCTTTTGCGAGACATTTCGACGACAGAAAGAGCTGCTTGATGACCACTAGTACTGCCGCTGGTCCCAGTCTCATCGACTCGGCCGCGCGCCGATTCGCCTCCCTGGAGCGCCTGTCCGTGACGCTGCTGCGTGTCGGCGTCGTCATCGTCTTCGTGTGGATCGGTGGCCTGAAGTGGTTCAGGTACGAGGCTGACGGCATCATTCCCTTTATCGCCAACTCCCCCTTTATGCGGTGGATGATCGGTGACCCTGAGGGGTACAAGCCGCACATGAATGCCGAGGGCGTCCTCAACGAGGCCAACCGTGCCTGGCACGAGGCCAACTCAACTTACCCGGTCTCAGTCTTTATTGGTGTCACGATCGTCGCCATCGGGCTGCTTGTCGCGGCGCACTGGGTCCGGCCAGAGCTGGGGATGCTCGGTGCGCTTGGTGTCATCGGGTTCTCCGTCATCACCCTGTCCTTTATTGTCACCACCCCGGAGACCTGGGTGTCGGCTCCCGCTGAGGGCCTGGCGGACTCCGACCTCGGCTTCCCCTACCTGTCGGGGCGAGGGCGGCTGGTGATCAAGGACTGCATTCAGATGGGGGCTGGCTTTGTCCTCCTCGTCGACTCCGCGCGCATGACCCTGAGGCGGCGCGGTGCCCGGGGTGGACAGGATCTTGAGCAGGAACGGGCCGAGGCCGTCTGAACCAGGCTCGGGCCAGCCTCTGAGGCGACCCCTGTGTGGTGTATGTTACATTAACAGCCCTGGGGGCCGTGCCATACTAGGGCCGTTATGTTCCGGGGACGGTGCAGCTCCGTACCGGCGGTCATAGTCCGCGACCCGACGTCGAGTAGTCACGTCGGATGATCTGGTGAGACTCCAGGACCGACAGTCACAGTCTGGATGGGAGGAGCATGATGGGGCCGGGGAGTGCGCCCTGGCGCCAGGTGGTCCTGGTGGGTGTGCCCGGATGGGCCACCTGACGGGGTGCCTGCTGGTGCCGGTGCCAGGCTCGGGCGGCCGCCGTCGTGTCCTCCTGTCTCCTCGGACCGGCCACTGCGGTAAGGGAGATCATGGACGTACCGATGACCTCGTCCTCCTCACAGGCTGCGTGGACACCTGCTGAGGAGGAGGCCATGCGGGCCGCCCTGGACGCCGCTCGCTCCGGTCAGCGCGGTGCGAACCCCCTGGTCGGGGCGGCCGTCCTTGACGAGGGCCGCGTGACGGCCGTCGGGTGGCACCGTGGTGCCGGGGCGCCCCACGCCGAGATAGAGGTGCTGGCCCGGGCCCGTCGGGCAGGTACCGACCTCAGCCGTGCCACCGTCGTCGTCACTCTTGAGCCCTGCCACCACCATGGCCGTACCGGGCCGTGCACGCAGGCTCTCCTGGAGGCGGGGGTGCCCCGGGTCGTCTTTGCCGCCGAGGACCCCAGCCCGCAGGCCCGTGGAGGTGCCCAGGCCCTGCGCCGCTGCGGGGTCCGTGTCGTGGGCGGACTGCTCGCCCGGGAGGCGGCCAGCCTCAACCACCGGTGGCTGCGCGCAGTGGCGCAGGACCGCCCGTTCGTCACGGCCAAGATCGCCCAGACCCTTGACGGACGCACGGCGGCGACCGACGCCACCTCCCAGTGGATCACGGGCACCCAGGCCCGCGCTCACGCCCACCTCCTACGTTCCCGCTGCGACGCCGTCCTCGTCGGTACCGGCACGCTGCTGGCTGACGATCCTCGCCTGAGCGCCCGGGACCCCCAGGGGCGCGACCTGCCGGACCAGCCGCTGAGGGTCGTCATGGGTGCCACCGAGGTGCCTCCTGACGCCGCCCTGCGCTCAGGCCGGTGGTGCCACCTGAGGACCCGCGATCCCCATGAGGCCCTCGCCTACCTGGCCGGTCAGGGTGTGCATCACCTGCTGGTGGAGGGTGGTGCCCGCGTGACCACGGCCTTCCTTGCCCAGGACCTGGTTGACTCCCTCGTCGTCTACCAGGCGCCGCTGCTCCTGGGTGCGGGCAAGGCCGCTGTCGCGGACCTCGGCGTCACGACACTGACCCAGGCGCGGCGGCTGGAGCCCGACCGCGACCCCGTGAGGCTCGGGGATGACGTGCTCCTGGAGCTCTCCCCGGTCGAGAGGGTCCCGCCTGCCCCTGCCGCCCCGTCCGTGCCCGCCTAGCCGCTTCCTCGGCGTGCCAGGCGAGCCTCCTGCCGGCGCGCGCCGCACGGGGAGCGGGACGGGTCGCGTGCGGTCCGGCAGCATGAGAGTCCGAGATCAACGAGCCAAGGAGGGAGAACCTCGTGTTCACAGGAATCGTGACGGGCCAGGGGACTGTCCTGGACCTCGTCCCCGACCACGCGCCGGGGGTGACCCGTCTTGTCATCGACACCCACGGACTAGCGGCCGACCTGGAGGCTGGGGGGTCCCTGGCCGTCAACGGCGCGTGCCTGACCGCCCTGGTCGACGCCGACCAGGTACCGCCCACCGGTCGTGCCGACGTCTTCTGCGCCGACCTGGTGGAGGAGACCCTGGTGCGTACCACCCTGGGGACGCTGCGTCCGGGCGACGCCGTCAACCTGGAGCGGTGCCTGCCTGCTGGGGCGCGTCTTGACGGGCACGTGGTCCAGGGGCACGTCGACGCCACGGGGGCGGTGGCGGAGGTCGTCCCGCAGGGGGCGTGGACGCGGCTGCGTGTGAGCATGCCCGCCCGGATTGAGGACCAGGTGGCGGAGAAGGGGGCTGTCGCCGTTGACGGCGTCTCTCTGACGGTGACCGCCGTCAGTCCCGCAGGTGCCCAGCAGCCGTGGTTCGAGGTCGGCCTGGTGCCAGCGACCCTGGAGGCCACCCGCCTGGGCAGCCTCCAGGCCGGTGACCGCGTCAATATCGAGACCGATGTCCTGGCCAAGTACCTTCAGCGGATGCTCCAGGTGCAGGGGGAGCAGCAGTGAGTGGGGAGCCCGGTAGGAAGTCTGGTAGCGAGCCCGGCCGGGAGCGCGGTGGGTGGCAGGACCTCGGTGGCGTGGAGGGTGACGTGGAGCGGGCTCTGTCGCACCTGTCCCAGGGACGGCCCGTCGTCGTCGTCGATGATGAGGCCCGTGAGAACGAGGGTGACCTCGTCCTTGCCGCCCAGCGGGCGACCCCTGAGACCATGGGCATGCTCGTGCGCTACACCTCGGGACTCATCTGCGCTCCGCTGACCGCCGAGCGGGCCAGGGCGATGCGGCTTCCCGTCATGGTCGAGGACGGCGAGGACCCTCGCGGCACCGCCTACACCGTCAGCTGTGACGCGCGGACCGGTACGACCACCGGTATCAGCGCCCACGACCGGTGCCTGACGGTACGTGCCCTGCTGGACACCCGGACGGGGCCGGAGGCCCTCATCAGGCCCGGCCACGTCCTGCCTCTTGTCGCACGGGCTGGCGGCGTCCTGGAGCGTGCCGGGCACACCGAGGCCGCTGTGGACCTGTGCCGCCTGGCGGGGTTGGAGGAGGTCGCAGCCATCGGTGAGCTTGTCCACGACGACGGCTCTCTTATGCGCGCTGCGGCCCTGCGGGCCTTTGCGGACGAGCACGACCTCACCGTGGTCTCCATCGCCCGTCTCCAGGAGTACCGCAGGGCTGTGGGGGACGCAGGGGAGGCGGTGACTGGTGCCCAGACCTCGGGCGGCCGGGGCGGGCACCCTGTCGCGGCGCCCGCTGTCAGCCTGCCGACAGAGCGCGGTGTCTTCACCGCAGTCGCCTGGGGAGCCGGCTCCTCGGAGCACCTCAGCCTGACCGCGCCCGTGACGGAGCCGGGCTCGGTGCCGCTGGTACGCGTGCACTCGGAGTGCCTGACCGGGGACGTCATGGGCTCCCGCCGCTGTGACTGCGGCCGCCAGCTGGACCGCGCCCTGGAGATGGTCCACGACCAGGGCGGCGCGGTGATCTACCTGCGTGACCACGAGGGACGGGGGATCGGCCTGGTCAACAAGATGCGGGCCTACCACGAGCAGGACAACGGTGCGGACACGGTGGAGGCGAACGAGACCCTGGGGCTTCCGGTGGACGCGCGGACCTACGGCACGGCAGCCGACATCCTGCGGTCGCTGGGGCTGACTCGTGTGCGCCTGCTCACCAACAATCCGTCCAAGGTCTCAGCTCTGGAGGCCGAGGGGATCGAGGTGGTGGGCCGTGAGCCGATCGAGGTAGGAGTCCATCCCGAGTCGCTGCGCTACCTGCGCACCAAGCGTGACCGTATGCACCACCACCTGACCCACCTGGACCGGGGCTCAGCAGGTGGCATGATCGGGTAGTGGGACAGCGGGGCGGCGCGACCGTCGGTAGGGGCGCAGCAGGCGGACGACGCCAGGTTGGCGGCGGGGCGGGTAACGACAAGCGGGACCTAGCGAGACAGCGAGACTAAGGAGCGGCAATGGCAGGATCCGGGGCGCCTGGTACCAGGCTGGACGTGGGCTGCGGAAGACACGACGACGGCTCACCCGTCGTCGTGACGGTTGTGGCGGCGAGCTGGCACGACACGATCATGAGTGGTCTCCTTGAGGGGGCGCTGCGGGCGGTGGCTGACGCGGGCGCCGTGGCGCGGGTGGTGCGGGTTCCCGGGACCTTTGAGCTGCCCGTAGCCGCTCAGGCGGCCTGCGCCACCAGTGACGCGGTGGTGGCGCTGGGAGTGGTGGTGCGTGGTGGTACCCCGCACTTTGACTACGTCTGCCAGGCTGCGGTCCAGGGGCTGACGAGGGTGGCTCTCGACGAGCGCACACCGGTCGGCTTCGGGGTGCTCACCTGTGACACGCAGGAGCAGGGCCTGGACCGTGCGGGACTGCCCGGATCGCGTGAGGACAAGGGCTACGAGGCGGCCGCAGCGGCCCTGACCATGGTGGGGGTCGTGGCTGGAGCCCAGGCCTGAGCGCTGGTGCCGAAACGGGGAAATATAATCCCGTTATTGGTTCGTGACAACCTGGAACGCGGGTAGCGGAACGGGAGCCATTCGTGCCCTGCCGCAGCAGGCCCGTGCCCTACGCTACACGCTGCGTGGGACACGGGTCCTGTGCTGGCACGTGCGGGCAGCCGCAGACCTGCTTGACGTCAGTTATGTCGTGTGTGTCGTGGTCGACCATGTCGTGCTCGTCGTGCTGCCCCACTCCTGAGGAGCGTGAGCGTCGTGCACGAGGTCGAGGTCAACATCACCGGAGCCACCCATGAGGTGGGGGTGGACCAGCTGTTCTTCTCCACCACGGACTCCCGTGGGCTCATCCGGCACTCGAACAACGTGTTCATCGAGCTGTCCCGGTACACGCGCGAGGAGCTCTCCGGCGCCCCGCACAACATCGTCCGCCACCCGGAGATGCCCGGAGGGGCGTTCCGAGAGATGTGGGACGCGCTCAAGGAAGGGCGCCCCTTTGCCGCCTACGTGCGCAACCTCGCGGCGGACGGCAGCGAGTACGACGTCTTCGCCACGGTGACCCCGCTTCCCGACGGCGGCTACCTGTCTGTGCGGACCCGTCCAGTGTGCACCGACCTCTTCGAGACTGCCTGTGCCGTCTACCGTGAAGCCAGGCGGGTGGAGGACCAGGCCCTCGCCCAGGGGGACAGCCGCCGCCTCGCCGCCCAGAAGGGTGCCCAGCGCATCGGCGACCTCCTGAAGCAGGTCGGGATACCCTCCTACGAGGACTTCCAGAACACCGCTCTGCCCGCAGAGGTGGCGCGTCGTGAGAAGCTGTCCGCAGGTCTTCCGCAGCGCCCTGGCACTGACGGCGAGCTGGGAACGATGCTTGAGGCCGTCACGGCCGTGACAGCCGGGCTCGACGCGTGGATGGGGGGCCAGGACGAGCTTGCCAAGCTGTCGAGCGTGCTGAGGGTGGCAGGCCAGGGGCTGCGCGAGACCCTGGAGGACCCGCTCCTCACTGAGCGTGCCGTCTCCGGGCTGGACCGCAGCGACCCCAGGGTCAGGCCTCTGGCGGACCTGCTCGACCTGTGGGTCCAGATGCAGGGGATCGTCGGCCCTGTGGCGGAGCGCCTGGCAGACAGCCTGGCCCGGCTGGACACGAACAGTGCGCGCACGCGCTTCCGCGTTGCGTTGGCCCGTCTTCACGCCACCATCACCTTGATGTTCGTTGTGGAGATCATCGACGGCGTGGGAGACACGCAGGCCTCCTCCCAGGGCGTCCCCGACCTTATCGAGTCCCTGGCGCAGGGGCTGACCGAGATGGAGCAGCAGGCGCAGGAGCACCGTGTCCTGGCAGAGCAGGTAGCCTCCTACATCGGTGAGGTGAGCCGGATGATGGCTATTCCTCACCAGCTCCTCATGCTGTGGACCGGCTCTGCCTCCTCCCGGGACCCTGACCTGCCTGAGAAGGCCACGGCACTGTCCGAGGCCGCCTCGCAGGCGGTGGAGTCCGTGGGGCGGCGTCTGGCTGAGCTGGATGAGGCTGCCGCACGGTGCCAGCGTGTGGAGGTCCCTGCCGACTCCTCTGGCCTGCGTGACCACCTGGAGCGGCTGAGGACGACGGTGCAGGCCGTCAGTTCCTGATGTCCCCGCTTCTCTTTGCCTCTCTTTTCCTGCCTGGTCCTGGCTCGCCGTTCCGGTAGGTGTGAGGTGAGTGGTGACGGGCTGGGGCCTGCCCTGATGACAGGGCAGGCCCCAGCCCGTTGTCTGGCCCGCGTGGGCCACGTGGCACCGGTGTGTGGTCCAGGTGGCCCGGCCTGGTCAGGTGGGTCAGGTGGAGCCGTCCGGACCGGGCTGGACGCCGCCCGGGCTCCTGCCGGGCTCGGTCCTGCTGTCAGGGGCCGCCGTGGTGCCCTGTGAGGGCGCAGCGCCTCCCGAGGCCTGTGCCCCTGAGGCGGTGTCTCCGTGGAAGCCGTAGCCTGAGGGCTGGAACCCGGAGGGCGCTGTCGGGACGGGGACCGGGCTCGCCCAGCGGAGCTGGTCGCGGGGTACCTGGTAGGTGACTCCGGGATAGCGGCCGAACTGCTCCTCAGCGGGGACCAGGGGGCGGGTGGAGTCCAGGCGCTCCAGGACCTGGGCCGGGGTGGGCCAGATGTCGCTCCAGTCGCTGCCCGCGGGGTGGGTGGGCGGGAACCAGGCTGTGGACTCCTTGGGGCGGATCATGATGCGTCCCGGGCGGCTGCGGTCGCGCAGGGCGTGGGCGCGCCAGGTGTTGACCGGATGTGTCGCGCCCCAGTTGACCAGGTGGAGCCACAGGCCTTTCTCCCGGGTGGCCCGGTCTGCCAGCGCGTGCGTGTTGACCTGTGCGCCGAGGTACTTGCCCGCGGTGAGCAGCCCCATGGCGCCGGCCGTCCCCTGGGGGGCGATGGCGTAGCCGTGGTTGTCGGCGGTGTACTCCTGCGTCCGTGACAGCGCTGGTCCCAGCAGGGGGACGTTGCCCACGAGGTTCATGATGACGACACGCCATAGTGAGGTGTGCCCGGCGGCATGGTGGCCCACCTCGTGGGAGATGATGAAGCGCAGGGCCTCGGGGTCGCGTGCGGAGCCCCCGACCTCGAACAGGTCGGAGTGGACCACGATGAAGCGGCGGAACCCGTGCCCGGCGGCGAAGGCGTTGATGACCCCGTTGCCCAGGACCACGTAGGCGTCGGGCACGCGGCGCAGGCCAAAGTGCTGGGCGGCCTCGACCACCATCCGGTAGCCCTCGGGGAACTGGGTGGGGCTCATCTGGACGGAGTACGCGCGCATCTGGGCGTACATGAGCGCACGCGCCACCCAGAGGATGAGCGGGAGGGCGGGGGCTGCCAGCAGCAGCTGGGTGACGCTGTTGTCGGGACCTTCCAGGATGAGGTCACGCAGTTCGGCGCCGACACCGGTCGGCTCAGGAACCAGGGCCAGCCAGACTATGAGGGCGATCCACAGGACGTAGACGACCACAGTGAACAGGATGCAGACTATGAGCAGCGGGATCTCCACAGGATGGCGCAGCCGGGAGGTCCCGCGCAGCCCGTGGATGGTGGAGCCGTTAAAGATCCTGGGCCGCTGCGGGTCCCGGGGGGCTGGGCTGCTCCCAGGTGTGGCAGGGACTGCAGCCGGGGTAGACGGTGGTTGACTCATGAGCGTCAATCTACGGCTACTGAGGCAAGGGGGTGCTCATGCCGAAGAACGATCTGGTCCTGTCTCCTGCGTCTGCGGGCGGATCCTGGTCTCCGACCCTGCCGAGCCCGCCGGGCACGCAGCCTGGTCTAGACTGGCGGCGTGCCCGCCCCTGACCATCCTCACCCACGACAGGACGAGCCCGCTGCTCCTGGAGCCGGTGCCTTCGGTGTGAGCGGACGCCGGGAGTCGAGGGGGCACGAGGAGGAGCCCGGTCTGGTGGATGCTGCGTCGCAACGTCGGGGGCAGGACCCTCCCTGGGCCATGCAGGTGGCGGTGCGCTACGACAAGGTGGTCCCGCCTCGGCAGGTGGACGTGGCCGAGGTCGTCGCCCGGGCTGTCGTGGCTCTTTTGGCGGAGCCGGAGTCTGCCCCCGGCGGCTCCTGGCACAAGGCGGTCGCCCGCTGGCGTCGTGTGCAGATCCGCAAGCTGGTGCGCCGGGCGCGTGGCAGGCGGTGGCGGGACGTCCAGGAGCTTCCCGGCGTCACCGTCACCCAGGACGGACCGCCCGGGTGGGGCCAGGCGGCTGCTCGCGCCTTCGTGCCAGGACCGGTGCGTCCCCTGCCCGAGCCCCTGGCCGGGACCCAGGTCGAGGGGACCCACTTTCCTACTGGCGCACGGCTGCCGCCTGAGCCGGCGGCGATAACCGAGCGGGTCCGCCGCTGCCCCCAGGCTGGCGAGGAGGTACGGCTGGGGGAGGAGTCCGCCTCGGCCGGTGCCCTGGTCTCCATCGAGGTCACGCCGCTGCACCAGATGACCTCAGGCAAGCTGGCGGCCCAGTGCGCCCACGCTGCCCAGCTCGCCTGGGAGAGCGCGCAGATGCCCCCGGGACTGAGGCAGGCCTGGGCGCGTGACGGCTACCGGGTCCGTGTCCTCCTGCCTGAGCCGCAGGAGTGGGCTGGTGGCCAGCGGCCTGTCAGCGTCCTTGATGCCGGACTGACCGAGCTGGGTGGTCCTACGGAGACGGCCCGAGCCTTCTGGTGAGCTACCAAGTACGCAAGTACGCTGGCCCTCGGAATGGGGTTGGCAGGGGTGGTGAGGACCGGCGGAGCACGTGGGCTGATGTGGCCGGGCCGACAGCAGGACAGGGGCAGAATGGTGCGTCGGTGTGCCGCAGCGTGTCTCAGTTCGTGGCCGGCTCAGGCTCGGGCGAGTCGCGGAACACCCACAGGCGGGTCACGATGTACAGGAAGACTCCCTCGCAGCACGCTGACAGGACCCGGGCCAGCTCGGCCCCCATGCCCATCCAGTGCAGCAGCGAGGACAGGCCTAGGATAAAGATCACGTACTGGCTGATCAGTCCCATGGCGTAGCGTGTGCCTTGGGTGACCAGGTGTCCGTGGGACCGGAAGTTGAGCCAGCGGTTGAGCAGCAGGGAGTAGGTGCCGGCGATTGCGTAGCCGACGGTGACGGCCAGGGGGTAGAACCAGTGGAGCCTCTCGTAGAGGAACCACAGGCAGGCGATGTCGAGGAAGAAGCCGGAGCCGTTGATCAGGGCGTAGCCGATGAAGGAGACTGGCACCCGCCTGCGCAGGAGGCTGGGCAGGGAGCGGTGGATGGCTGAGACAAGGCCCAGGAAGTGGTCCGGGGCTCTGCGCGCGGCAGGGGCGGAGGGGGTGTGGAGGCGGACCTGCCCGGAGCCGTTGAGCCAGGCCGTTGACGTCGCCCTGTTCGTCGTGGTCATGGTTGTCCTTCCTGCTCCCGTACCGGTCCGCTCCAGGCCTGACCGGACCGCCTCAGGCCTCCCTGCCCGGAGGACCTAGGAGGCAGTCTTGTCAGTGCTGAGGCGGCTGACAAGCCCCTGAAGGAGGAGAAAGATACCGCTTGTGTCTCCTTCCTCGGGAGGAGGCACTAAGGAGCAGCAGGCCTCAGGGAGGAGACGCGTGAGGCAGTAGTGTGGGCGGGTCTGAGCGTGTCGTCGCAGGGTGCCAGGCCGTCAGCACCGCATGCCGCATCATGCAGCAGCCCGTACCAGTCGCTGTGCCGTCAGTGGCCGCCAGTGTCAGGAGCCGCTGGTCAGGGCGGCGACCACCTCCTGGCGCAGCACCTGACCGCCAGAGTCGGCGCGATGGTGGACGGTATGGATTCCCAGTGCCCGGGCGGTGGCGACGTTGTCCGCGTTGTCGTCCACAAACAGAGCCTGTCCCGGCTCGCTGCCCGACTCCTCCAGGAGCCGGGTGAAGTACTCGGGCCGCGGCTTGGCTACCCCCAGAGTGCAGGAGTAGCCCTCAATATCCACTCGCCCCCGGTAGCCCAGGGTCTCGCGCATCCACTGCCGACGCTCGTGCTGCTGGTTCGTGGCCAGGACAGTGGTGTAGCCTGCGCCGCGCAGCTCGGCCACCAGCTGCCAGGCGCCCGGGTCGGGTACGGCCTGGTACCACAGCGCCAGAAGGCTCTCAACGGTGGCTGCCAGGCGCAGCCGTGCGACCAGGCGTTCCAGGAGCGTGGTGAGGCTCTCCCTGCCGCACAGCGCGTCCCACTCCTCAGCCAGCAGCGCGTGGGCGAACTCCGCGCCGCCGGCGTCGCGCAGCGCCTGTTTCCACGGGGTGCCAATCAGTTGTAGGACGCCGTCGGCGTCAAGCATGACGGTGCGCACGCTGGTGGTCGCAGCCGCAGGGACCCGGGGCAGGTCAGAAGGAGGACATGCCGGCAGGTTGGTGGAGGAGGGCGGTGACGGGCGGGGTGGGAGAGTGCTCATGGCCTCTATCTCTACCACTCTCTAGACCGGTCTGGACCTGCGCAGGAGGCAGGCTGCTGACGCCTGTGGTGCCAGACTGGTCACCATGACCAGTCCCGACGCCGCGCCCTCTTCCTCGCCATCCTCACCGTCTTTACAGCCTTTACAGCCTTCGCAGCCTGCACCGCCACCTCTGTGGGCGCAGGAGACCCTTCGTGCTGACGAGGCCTACACGGCCTCCTTGGTTGATTTTGTCCTGGCCTCACCTACCTCCTACCACGCTGCGGCCGAGGTCGCCCGTCGGCTGGCCACGCACGGGTTCCACCACGTGGAGGAGGCCCGTCCCTGGCAGGAGGACCTGCCCCGGCACGGCTACGTGGTGCGTGACGGAGCGGTGGCTGCCTGGATCCTGCCCAGCGACACCGGCAGGGCCAGGAGCGGGCTGCGGGAGGGCTTCCGCGTCGTCGGCGCCCACACGGACTCCCCGGCCCTGAGGCTCAAGCCGTCTGCAGCCGTGGCCCGTCACGGCTGGCAGCTCATCAACGTCGAGGTCTACGGTGGCCCGCTCCTGCCATCACTGCTGGACCGTGAGCTGGGGCTGGCCGGGCGCCTGACGACCCGTGACGGTACCAGCCACCTGGTACGCACCGGGCCTGTCGCCCGGATCGCCCACGTGGCCCCCCACCTGGACCGCAGCGTCAACGAGGCTCTCCGCCTGGAGCGCCAGACCCACCTCCTGCCCCTGTGGGCGCTGTCCGGTCCCGATGGCGGGGACGGTCGCGACGCCGTCGAGGAGTACCTGTGCGAGCTGGCTGGCCTGGACCGCTCGCAGCTGGCCGGGCACGACATCCTGACCTTCCCCGTGCAGCCTCCGCAGCGTTTTGGCCGTGAGGGAGAGTTTCTCGCCTCCTCCCGCCTGGACAACCTCTCCAGCGTCCACGCGGGGCTGGTGGCCCTGGAGGCCCTGGCCGAGTCGGGCACCGAGCCTGCCGGACCGGTGGTCCTCGTGGCCTTCGACCACGAGGAGGTCGGCTCCGCCACCGCCTCCGGGGCCGACGGTCCTCTCCTGGCGACGTTGCTGGAACGTCTGGGCAGGGTCATGGGGGCTGAGGGCGACGCCTTCCACGCCCTCGTGGCCCGGTCCAGCTGCGTCAGTGCCGATGCCGGGCACGCAGTCCACCCCGCTCGTGCCGAGCTGCACGACCCGGTGCTCCAGCCGCTGGTCAACAGCGGCCCCTTGCTGAAGATCAACGCCCAGCAGCGCTACGCCACCGGCGCCCAGGGGTCGGCCCTGTGGGAGCGCGCCTGTGCGGCTGCCGACGTGCCTCACCAGGTCTTCGTGTCCCACAACGCGGTGCCCTGCGGCTCGACGATTGGTCCACTCACCGCGACCCGGCTGGGCCTGCTCACGGTTGATGTCGGCGTGCCGTTGCTGAGCATGCACTCGGCCCGGGAGATGGGTGGAGTCAAGGACGGTCCCTGGCTGGCGCGCGCCCTGTACTCCTACTGGCAGGGGGCCTGACCGTGGTGAGGCGGGGTAGAGGTTCTCGGGGGCGACCGGACGACCCGCGTGGTGGACATCACGACACTGGTCCCGTACTCGACACGGAGCTCCCGAGCGGGGCGGTGTCGGGCGCTGTGGTCCTGCCCTCGGCGTCGGCAGCTGCCGTGCCGTCTGCGGTGCGCTCGGCGGGGGTACGCAGCTCTGCGGACTGCCCCTGTGGCTCGGGCCTTGCCTACGGCTCCTGCTGTGAGCCGGTTCTCGACGGCGGCGTGGCGGCAACGGCTGAGGCCCTGGTGCGCTCGCGGTTCACGGCCTTCGTCGTCGGCGACGAGGACCACTTGTTTCGTACCTGGCACCCGCGCACCCGCCCGGAGGGGCCTTACTGCCATCCTGGTACCCAGTGGACCAGTCTGACTGTCGGCGAGGTGGTGGGTGGCGGTCCGGGGGATGACACGGGGGTCGTCGAGCTTGCCGCCTGCTACCGCACTGGTGATGGGCACGGGGGCGTCGTGGCTGACACACTGCGGGAGCGCTCCCGACTCGTGCGTCGTGGCAGCCGGTGGGTCTACTACGACGGTGAGGTCCGGTAGGGCAAGCAGGCTGGTTGACCGCTGTGGTGACCTCGGCTGCGGGATCCTCGTCATCGGCCGTCGTGGTGGGTGCGCTCGCGTGCGGTAGTCGGGTGCTCTTCTGCCGGGGCACGAGGGTGCACGGGGAGGAGTCGCTGGGCGACGACCCTTTCCAGTATTGTTTCAGGTCACTTGAGGTGAGCGGCAAGGAATGGCGCCCAGATACTTCTTTGTTTTCTCTTACTAAAATCCCCGCTCCCGTTCAACTTCCGCCTCGGAGGTCCGCGCCTGTCTGCGAATGTCCTCGGGTCAAAGTTGTCTTTGGTGGGTGCCGCCATCGGGTACTGAAACCTTTCAGGAACGCAATTTTCTACCTTGAGAAAACCTGGGCGCTTGACCGTGGCAATGAAGGGTGGAACGCTTGTCTAACAACCTGATAACAATCAGTGGCCAGAGTTCGGGTCTCTGGTTCAGGGGCTCGGGAGCCACGGAGAGGACTGATCATGGGACAGAGCACTGTCAGGAAGATGTCAACAGCCTTGTGCGCGGCCCTGCTGCTTGCCGGTGCGGTGTCGGCCGCGTCGGCCGCGTCGGCGGCGCCGGAGGCGGTAACGGTGTCCGGTGAGACCGCTCTGAGCGCGGGCGGCGTCAGCGTGGGCGTGGACAAGGAGGACTCTGACAAGGACGAGGCCAAGAAGGCCAAGGACAAGGAGGACTCTGACAAGGACGAGGCCAAGAAGGCCAAGGACAAGGAGGACTCTGACAAGGACGAGGCCAAGAAGGCCAAGGACAAGGAGGACTCTGACAAGGACGAGGCCAAGAAGGCCAAGGACAAGGAGGACTCTGACAAGGACGAGGCCAAGAAGGCCAAGGACAAGGAGGACTCTGACAAGGACGAGGCCAAGAAGGCCAAGGACAAGGAGGACTCTGACAAGGACGAGGCCAAGAAGGCCAAGGACAAGGAGGACTCTGACAAGGACGAGGCCAAGAAGGCCAAGGACAAGGAGGACTCTGACAAGGACGAGGCCAAGAAGGCCAAGGACAAGGAGGACTCCGACAAGGACGAGGCCAAGAAGGCCAAGGACAAGGAGGACTCCGACAAGGACGAGGCCAAGAAGGCCAAGGACAAGGAGGACTCTGACAAGGACGAGGCCAAGAAGGCCAAGGACAAGGAGGACTCTGACAAGGACGAGGCCAAGAAGGCCAAGGACAAGGAGGACTCCGACAAGGACGAGGCCAAGAAGGCCAAGGACAAGGAGGGCTCCGACAAGGACGAGGCCAAGAAGGCCAAGGACAGGGAGGGCTCTGACAAGGACGAGGCCAAGAAGGCCAAGGGCAAGGAGGGCGAGTGCTGAGTGCTGTGTAGCTCGTCGGGCCTGGCGCGGGAAGAAGAATCGGGTGCCCACCGGGGTGCGCGACGCGCTGCCGCAGGCGGCTAGGAAGCAGTGTGGTCGTCGCTGCGGGCACCTTTCCCGGTCGTCCAGTGTGCATGGTCCCCAATAGGCGCCTGGCCTGAGCGCAGCCAGTGCTGTCGTCGCGAAGGCCAGGGTGTCGCTCACCCGTACTGGCTTGTCTTTTTGCTGCGGACCTTCCTGAGAATGCCGTGCTGCTGCTGAAAGAATGGCGAGTACCGTAGGTGGCCCCGGCTCCCAGTTGTCCTGGGAGCCGGGGCCGCGCTGCTTGTGCCCCCAGGCCCTGGGAGGGGGGCACAGCTGGCTTACCTCAGTGCCAGGTGCCGCGCCAGTACTGGATGGGCCAGGGCGCCTCCTCCCAGCCTTTGACCCCGAGGTCGGCAGCCCAGCGCAGCGGGAGGTAGGGGTCCCGTAGGGCGGCCCGCCCCACGGCGACGGCGTCGGCCTGGCCGGTTACCAGGGCCTGCTCTGCCTGGGTGGCTGTCTCGACGAGGCCCACGCCCACTACCTGGGTCCTGGTTCCTGCGACCGCCTCTCTCACCTGGGCGGCGAAGGGCAGCTGGAAGCCAGGCCCGGCCGGGACCTGAGCCGGTACGTTGCCTCCGGTGGACACGTGCAGGACGTCGACTCCGGCCTGGGCCAGCTGGCAGGCGAGCTCGACGGTGTCCTGTGCGGTCAGGCCGCCGTCGGCCCAGTCAGTGGCAGACAGGCGCACGTCCAAGACCTTCTCCTCCCCGATGGCCTGGCGCACGGCCTCGACCACGCGCAGCAGGAAGCGACGCCGTGCCTGGGGCGAGCCGCCGTAGGAGTCGGTGCGGAGGTTGGACAGCGGGGAGAGGAACTCGTGGATGAGGTAGCCATGGGCGCCGTGCAGCTCGACGATGTCGTACCCAGCCTCCACCGCCCGGCGGGCCGCCGCGGCAAAGGCCTCGACCAGGCGGTCGATCCCCGCCTCGTCAAGCTCGGCGGGTACCGCGTGCTCCGGGTAGGCCACTGCGCTGGGAGCCAGGAGGTCCCAGCCCTCAATCGTGCTGGTGCGGGCGCCCTCTTCCCGGGGGCGCATCGGGGGAGTGCCTGCCTTGCGCCCGCCGTGGCCCAGCTGGACGCCGACCAGGGCGCCCGCTGCGTGAACGGCCTCGACGATGCGGTGGTGCCCCTCGACCTGGCTCTCCTCCCACAGGCCCAGGTCGTTGGGGGACAGGCGACCCTCCGGGGCGACGGCGGTGGCCTCCACAATGAGCGTGCCGAACCCGCCGACCGCGCGGCTGGCGTAGTGGACAACGTGCCAGTCCGTGACGGCGCCGTCGTCCCCCGGCACGCAGTACATGCACATCGGAGGCAGCCACAGGCGGTTCCGGGCGGTGAGGTCACGCATGGTCAGGGGACTGAGGAGTCGTGATGTTCTCATACGTGCACGCTATGACGTCGGCTCAGTGGTGGCAACGTCCTCGTGGTGTTTTGAGGCTCTCACGACCTCGGGTGCTCTGTCGGCCTCGGGTGTCGCCAGGGAGCCATAGTCTTGAGCACCGTGACCATGACACCCACTCGCGACCCCTCCCTGCCACCTGTCCCTGCCCGCCCGGTTCCGGTCAGCAGCCCCAGCCACGTCCCGGCCCCGGTCACGCACGGACCTGACGACGTCGCCCTGGTCTTCGAGGGTGGAGGAATGAGAGGCGCCTACACCGCAGGACTGGTGCGGGTCATGCTGGAGGCCGGCCTGTCCTTCCCCTGGGTCGGGGGGATCTCCGCCGGGGCCTCGCACACGTGCAACTTTGTCTCCCGCGACACCTGGCGTGCCCGGGAGGCCTTCGTGGGGCTGACCACCCAGCCCCAGGCCGGGGGCTGGGGCAGTTTTGCTCGTGGACAGGGCTACTTCAACTCCGGGTACATCTACGAGCGCACCTCCGCTCCTGACGAGCCTCTGCCCTTTGACTGGGAGACCTTCGCCTCTAGCTCCTCCACGGTGCGTATCGGCTCCTTCCGCTGCGACACCGGTGAGGAGGTCTACTGGGGGCTGGAGGACATGCCGACCATGGCGCACCTGCTGCCCCGGGTTCGGGCTTCCTCGTCCATGCCGGTGCTCATGCCGGTGACCCACGTTGACGGTGTGCCCTACCTGGACGGGGCGCTGGGACCCACCGGAGGGTTCGCCACGGACGCGGCCCGTGCGGACGGCTACGACAAGATGCTGGTGGTCATGACCCGCCCGGCAGGCTACCGCAAGCCTGAGCGGCGCCTGTCCGCGCTCTACCGCAGCCTCCTGCGCCGCTACCCTGCGGCGGCGGAGGGGGTGCGCCGACGTCCTCAGCGTTACAACCAGAGCGTCGCCCAGCTGGAGGCGATGCAGCGCGAGGGGAGGGTCTACCTGTTCCGGCCCACCAGGATGCCAGTGGTCAACGGCGACCTGCGCTACCACCGGGTGGTGACCGCCTTTGAGGCGGGGCTGGCCCAGGCGCGGCGCGAGCTGCCTGCCATTGAGGAGTTCCTGGCCTCCTGACCTGCCCGCTGCCTCGCTCATGACCCGCCCGGGCTCGTCTCCGGTGGGGCAAGGCTGCCCCGCGCTGGGTGCCGCCTGGGCCTGCTGCCTGGTTCAGTGGGACCGGGCGGTACCGTAGCGGGCCATCTCCTGACCGGCGGCAAAGCCGAAGGTCGTGACCGGTGGGACCCTGTTCCCGCAGTCGAGGGCGTCTGCCAGCAGCTGCAGGACGTGGCGCTCGTGCTCAGGGACCGCGCGGGGCAGGGAGGTCAGGGCGAACCAGTCCAGGGCGGCAGTCCTGGCGGGCTCGCGGACACGGGGCCGCCCCTCCCACCGGCGCAGGGTGAAGAAGAAGTCGACCCGCTGCTCCAGCCCTGGCCCTCCGACGTCGTTGCTGCGGTGCACCGTGGTCAGTGGCTCCAGGTCCGTGTGCGCCACGACAACGCCGACCTCCTCCTGGGCCTCCCGGACGGCAGTCTCCAGCACGCTCTCGCCGGGCTCAACGTGCCCGGCGACACCACATGCCCAGTATCCGTCCATGTAGCCGGTGTGCTGCCGCAGCTGCAGGAGAACCTGGGTGGACGAGCCTGGCGCCTCCTGACCGCCGGGGAGCCCCGAGGGTCGCGGTGTTGTGGGGGATTTCACACTTGCCTGTCTCGTGCCAGACTGGTCCGTGGGGGCCTGCCGGAGGAGGAGCACGTAGGCGGCAGGGACCAGGCTGAGGGCGGGCAGGGGACGGGCGAGCACGGTCTCAGTCTAGGGCTGGCTGCGGTCGCGCTGGTCAGCTGGGGCGAGGTACGAGGGCCACAGTGGTGAGGTGCCTGTTGTGGAGCCTGTCTCTGCCCCTTTCCCGTCGCCGCTACAGGTCTTATGGTTGCGGTATGACAGTTAAGAGTAGGATCCCTGTCTCCCGTTCCTCCCGTACGCTAACAACCTCTTCTGGCCGTTTCGTGGGCCGTGCCGCGAGCCTTGCCCGACCTGCGGTGCGCGAGCTCGCCCCTGTCCTGGTCGGCACGGCTGCCCTGGCCCTCCTGGGGCAGGTGGCTCTTCCCCTGCCCTTCACCCCTGTCCCGGTGACGCTGGGTACCTTTGCCGCGCTCGGCGTGGGCTCCGTGCTCGGCCCCCGGCGTGGGATGGCCTCTGCGCTTCTGCTGGCGGTCCTGGCTGCTGCTGGCGTGCCGGTCCTGGCGGGCTGGAGCGCGGGCGTGACCGCGTCCTTCGGCTATGTCCTGGGCTACACGCTGGCTGCTGGCGTGGCCGGACGTGGCGCGCGGGGCTGGTTGCGCCCCGCCGGGACCGCGGCAGGCTCTACCACCTCTCTCGCCAGGCGGGTGCTCGTCCTGGGAGCCACCATGCTGCTGGCCTCCGCCGTCGTCTACGTCCCTGGCCTGCTGTGGCTGAGGCTGGCGACCGGAGCCTCCTGGGCCGCGACAGTGGGCATGGGGCTCGTCCCCTTCGTGGTCGGTGACCTGCTGAAGTCCCTGGCGGTGGCTGGCCTGGTGCCCGTGCGCAGCATCTGGCGCTGAGCCTGGCTGAACCTGTCCGTGGGCCCCTGGGGGTGCGGTGCGCGTCGTCGGGTGTGCTCTAAGGTACCTGTATGAGTGGGGAGGTGCCCCGTCAGGGCGACCAGGGTGACGTCGCCCTGTCCGTGCTGGACATGGTGCCGGTCAGCGCCGGACGCACCCGCCCTCAGGCGCTTGCGGACATGCGTGACCTTGCCGTGGCTGCTGACACCGCCGGGTACGAGCGCTACTGGCTGGCTGAGCACCACGGCTCCACCACCTACATGTCCTCAGCCACGACTGTCCTCATGGGGCAGGTCCTGGCCGCCACCCAGCGTGTCGGCGTGTGCTCCGGGGGCATTATGCTGCCCAACCACGCCCCTCTTGTCGTCGCGGAGCAGGTGGGGACCCTTGCCTCCCTCTACCCCGGCCGTGTCAGCCTGGGGCTGGGCCGGGCACCTGGCACGGACCGTCTTACTGCGGCGGCGCTGCGGCGACGCAGTGCCAGCCTGCCCGACTTCGTCGAGGAGATCCTGGAGACCCTGACCTACCTGGGCTCTGTCCCCCGGGAGGCCTGGGACCGGGTCCCCGCCTCCCTCCTCCTCGGCTCGCCCCCAGATGCCGGTCCTGACGCCGAAGGAGAGCCCGGGGGAGACTGGGGAGACTACGGGCGTCGTGTCCGTGCCGTCCCGGCTGAGGGCACGCGGGTGCCCACGTGGATCCTGGGGTCCTCGGTCAACGGCGCGCGCGTGGCTGGCAGCCTGGGCCTGCCCTTTGCCGTGGCCTCCCACTTCGCACCTGCCCAGGCGGAGGCGGCTCTGAGCACCTACCGCTCGGTGTTCGACCCTCAGGCCCCCACCCGGGCGCAGGACCGGCCTCGTGCGGCGGCGGCAGTCAACGTCGTCGTGGCCCCGAGCGCGGACCAGGCGCAGCTGCTCAACTCCACGGCAATGGCGGCGGCTGCCCGCGTCATCGGCGGCCTGCCCGGTCCGCTCGACCCGCCCAGCCCGGACCCGGGCTCCTGGCGCAGGTACGCCCAGGGGCGGGAGGCGGCTGTGGAGTCAGCCATGGCCCTGTCCTTCGTGGGGGAGCCGGATGACGTCGCCGCCCGCCTGCGCGCCTACGCCGTGCGCTGGGACCTTGAGGAGCTCCTAGTCGTCACCCACGTCCACGACCCTGTGCTGCGCCGACGCTCCTACACCCTTCTGGCGCAGGCCTGGACGGACTACGCTGGCGGGAGGAGACGCGCCCCTGCCGACGGGGCGGGCGGGGAACCGGGGCCACCCGGCAGCGGAACCGGGGCGCGAGCCTGAGGCAGGCAGCCTCGGGGAGCCGGGGACCCCGGGGAGCGGCACCGGGTTCGGTATCCTGTCCGCCACTGAGTGACTGGAGGCACCTGATCATGCGTAACACGCCTATCTCCCGCCGCAGCCTCGGCCTGGGCCTTGGTGCTGCTGCGGTGCTCCTGGCCTCCGGGTGCTCGTCGGGCTCACCGGAGGGCTCGCCCACCTCCGGTGCGGCCGGTAGCCAGGGCACGTCTGGTGGTGGCGTCCTCACGCTGGCCTACAACGCTGACGGTCCGCACCAGGCCTGGGTCGAGGCCGTGTGCGACTCGGTGAGCTCGACCTTGGGCGTCACGATGGAGCCGCTGCCCCTCGCCGACCTATCCGCGCTGCGTGACGAGGTTGACAACCGCACGGTCGTGGGGGCCTTCCGCTCCAGCTGGAGGGCGGACTACCCCTCTGCCGCGAGTGTCCTGGCCAGCCAGTACCGCACGGGTGGGGAGGCCAACACCACCGACTACTCCAGCGTCGAGCTCGACGACCTGCTGGCCCAGGCGGCCGCTGCTGACGACGCTGCCGCGGTGCTCGCGCTGTGCGAGCAGGCCCAGTCCGTCCTGCTCGCCGACCTGCCCGTCATCCCCCTGTGGTACCACGACGGGGCGGGCGGCTGGTCCTCCACGGTCTCCGACGTCACGTGGTCGTGGAACGGGCTGCCTGTCTACGAGGCCATGAGGACCTCGGTTGAGGACGGCGTTATCCGCGCCCGGGGCACCGAGCCCCGGCACCCACTGGTCCCCTCCACCACCAACGAGCCGGGGGGCAGGCGGGTCGTGGACCTGCTCTTCTCCGGTCTGGTGCGCTACCGGGAGGACGGCACGGTGGTCAACGAGATGGCCGAGTCCATCACGACCGAGGACAACCAGCACTTCACGGTGACGATCAAGGACGACTGGGCCTTTGGTGACGGCACGGCCGTGACCTCGGACTCCTTCATCAGGGCGTGGGACTACGGGGCCCAGGCCTCCCACAACCACGTCGCCTCCCACCTCTACGCGCCCATTGAGGGCTTCTCCGCAGAGGAGGACTCCGAGCTGACCGGGCTGTCCAAGGTCGATGACCGCACCTTCACCATCACCCTGACCGAGCCGACCGCTGACTTCGTGCAGCGCCTGGGATGCCCCGCCTTCTACCCCCTGCCTGCCACCGCCTTCAAGGACATGGAGGCCTTCGGGGAGTCCCCCGTCGGCAACGGCCCCTACGTCCTGGATGAGTGGAGCCACCACTCTGAGGTCATCCTGGTCCCCAACCCCCTCTACTCGGGGGAGCGCGCCGTCGCCAACGACGGGGTGACCTTCATGATCTACCCTGACGACGACGCCTCCTACGCCGACCTGCTTGCCGGGGAGCTGGACGTCGTCGACGCCGTCCCGAGCACGAGGCTGTCCACCTTTGAGGAGGACCTGGAGGGGCGGGCTGTCACCCTGCCGGGTGACTTGGTCCAGGGGCTTGCCATCAACGTCGACGCTCCGCACTGGGGCACGGACACGGAGGGGCGCCTGCGCCGCGCCGCGCTGTCCCGGGCGATCAACCGGGAGGAGATCTGCGAGACCGTCTACGAGGGCGCGTGCACCCCAGCCAGTGACGTCACCAGCCCGGTCATGGTCGGCTGGACAGCTGAGGTCCCGGGCAACGAGGTCCTCACCTACGACGAGGCCGAGGCCAGGAGCCTGTGGGAGAAGGCGGAGGCTGTGTCAGCCTTCTAGGGGTCCGTGACGAGGACTGGTCATGCTCGTCTGTGCTTGCCGCCTGCTCCAGGCAGAAGCGGCCAGGAGGCGCGTCGCGATGCCTAGCCGTTATAATTTCAAGGCTGAGGTCACCAGCGCTTCCGCCTGGTCCCAGCGTCTGCGCTTCGTAGGTTTGAAGGCTGTGTCCTGACGCAGTTGGACGTTCAGTCGTGCCAGTGCAGGTTGCCACGCTCGGCGGCAATCAGCACCTACTCGATACTTGGCCTCACTGGCCTCGGGGTTTTGTGGTTGAGGGGCTGAGGCGGGGGTGAAGGTGTCGTTTCGTCTGGAGTGGTGTGGGTTGTTGGGGTCTGTCGTGTTTCAGGGGAGGGACAGCTTCGAGGTGGGGACTGCAGCAGGGTTGTGCTTGTTGGTGGGTGTCGGGACCGGCTGGGTCAACGTGCTCGCTCATGGTGGTGGAGTGCTGCTGGCCGAGACGGTGCGCGCCCGCGGGCTGGACGTGCTGCTGTCACAGGTTCTGGCGCCGTGGTCCAGGCTGCTGGCGCGCCATGACCCGGTCAAGGTCGTCCTCGACCTGGCGCTGTCGCTGGTGGTTGAGCGCGCGGTGGTCCTGGCCAGGGCGCGCCGCGCGGGCTGGACCCTGGCCGGAGCGTGGGCGCTGACGGCCGCTGTCAGCGCCCAGCGGCCGCTGGTCACTGATACCGGCGCCACCTTGGTCACCGCCCACCCTGACAATGAAGGAGGGGGGTGGCACCGACCTTCAAGAAGGGCAGGAAGGGGCTTTGGGCTCCGTCCCTTGACCGCGTGGACCGACCACGGTCCCCAAGGTGCTGGCGAGAACGCCGCGGTCATGCTGCGGCCCGCGAGCGCGGGGTCGGACACCGCCGCCGACCATGAGGCTGTCATCGCCGTGGTGCTGGCCCGTGTGGGCCTGGGCCCCGGGCCCGGACGCAAGGTGCTCGTGCGCACCGACGCCGCTGGTGGGACCAAGGCCACCTTGGCCGCCCTGGAGCGCAGAGGGGTGTCCTGCAGCGTCGGACTCACCCTGCCCAGTGACATGTCGCGGGCCTGCAGGCTGGTCCCCGCCCAGGCCTGGACCCCTGCCTGCGGCGCCGACGCGGCCCCCGCGAGGCGGCGGACGTGGCAGGGCTGACGGACCTGGTCGACGTGGGCGGGTGGCCCAGGGCCACGCGTGTCATCACGCGCCACGCGCGGCGCACCACCACCCGCTGCAAGACCCCCAGCCCCCTTCGCCGACCTGCTGACCCCAGCGATCACCACCCTGCGCGCACGCCGACCCACAGCACTAGCAAACCACCACCCACCCACGACCCCCAGGAAGGACCCGTCGGCAGGCAAGGCCCACCCACCGCGACCACACGCCCCACCCCGCCACACCCACACGCCACAACCAACCCCACCCCAACAACCCCACCCACCCCACCCACGAAACATCAAGGCTAGCGCACCGCCTGGCCCTGGACGACCGGGACGAGCCTGCCCAGGAGGCCACCGGTGCGCAGGGTCTCCAGCTCCACGGCGGAGAACCCAGCCTGGTAGATGGTGGCGGCCGTGTCCCGGCAGGGATCGCACCCGTGGCCCAGTAGCCGGGTGAGGGGGGCGGCGAGTCCCTGCACGTGGCGGGCAGCTGTGCCAGGAGGGGCGGCAACGTGCTCAAAGAACACGAGCCGACCGCAGGGGCGCAGTACCCGTAAGATCTCGGCCAGGGCATGTGCCGGGTCGGTGACCGAGCACAGGACGGTGGAGCAGACGACGGCGTCCACGCTGCCATCCTCCAACGGGACCTGCTCGGCCGTGGCCTCCAGCAGCCGGGAACGGGGGCGGGAGCGCACAGCGGCGGTCAGCCGCCGCCCGGGCCTGGGCTCAAGGGCCAGCCAGGAGACCTGCGGGTCAAGTACCGCGCCGCAGAACCCTGGTCCGGCGCCGACGTCGAGCACCGTTCCCCGCAGGGTGGGAAGGACCTGGCTCCTCCACCGCCGCTGCTCAGCAGGGGCGGGCAGGGAGGTGCTCAGGGTGCGGGGTGGGAGCATGCTCGGCTGCATACCTTTCGGGACGTGGGGCCGTGGGACGTGGGGCGCGTAGTCCGGGCTGCCACGGGCCTGGCGGGCTCCTGCTGGGGAGCGCCCAGGCGGACCAGACAGGTCTGTCGAGCTGACCGAGTGACGTCCTTACTGAGCCCCTACCGCACGCCCGGACGGACTGCCCGTGCGGACGTGCGACACTATCGTACGCCCTACTACTTCTCCCAGGCGGACGGGAACGGCGTTGCCGATGAGGCGTCCAAGAACGCTGAAACGGACAGGCTCGTCTGGTCGCACGAACTTGTATCTAGGTGGGAAGGTCTGCAGGACAGCAGCCTCACGTAGCGAGATGGCCCGGTCCTGCTCAGGGTGGCCGAAACGTCCGTTCCCGTAGCCGAAGCACTGAGTGGTGATGGTTGGGCTCGCCTCGTCCCAGGACATGCGTCCGTACACGCTCGGGTAGGTCGCACCACTGGTCCTGCGGTGGCACGCGGCCCGGAGCTCCTCGGGCCAGTCACGCCACGTCCCCCCCGGCTTCGAGTGACGTATCCGCTCCAGGTTCACCCTGCTCAGCCGAGAGGCGACGTGCAACCGGTCCTCGGGGTCCGACTCGCCAGCCCTGATGGGGCGGAGCCCCCCCGATAGCCTGACGCACTGTCCTTGTCTCCTGCTCGTCCTGCGGGAGGGCAAGGCCGGCGCCGCCGAGCCTTGAGGCGATCAGGACAAGACGTTTTCTTGTCTGCGGGACACCGATACGGGCAGCCTGGACCACGGACCACCCGACCGAGTAGCCACTCAAGTCCTCCACGAACCGGCTAAATACTGGATGGTCCAGCAGCTGCGGGACGTTCTCCATCGTCACGATGTCAGGCTGGACCTCTTTCACCAGCCTGCCGAATACCTCAACCAGCTGCCAGTCGTTACCGCGCCTCTTGCCGCGGCCAGAGCGGCTGTATGTCGAGAACGGCTGGCAGGGCGCACACCCCGCAATCAGGCTGAGCCCAGACCCGTTGACGAGATCTCCTATCTCCGAGGCATCAAGGTCATTCACGTCCCTCTCAATGAACCTTGCCTTGTTGTTGGCCTCGTAGGGGTACCTGCATGCGGGATCAATGTCGACCCCGGCTACGACCTCAATGCCGGCCCGCGCGAGTCCGTGGGTGAGCCCGCCGACTCCGCAGAACAGGTCGACAGCACGGATCGAGGGAGTGCCTCCTTTCTGCCTCACGAGATGAGTACCCCCTTCTTCTTCTTCGCAGGGTCACCCCTATCCGAGATCTCACACCTGATAAAGGCCTCGAAGCAGTCAACGGCCTCCCGGAGGTAGCCACCGACCGCATCAGCAACCTTCTTGAGCTCGCTGACTGCCACGCCGTCACTGCAGTCAACAAAGGACAACGAGCCGTGCGCGAGCCTGTTACGACGGTCCTTGACGAGTTTGAGCGCGCCCATGTTGTGTCTGATGTTGCGCTTGGCCTCCTGGAAGACGTCCGGGGAGATCACCAGCTTGCAACCAATGCGCTCACAGAGCCTTCTGATGGAGTCGTCGTCCCAGTTTCCTCCTCCGCCGGGGTCGATCTTGAAGCCCTTGACCGGCTCCTGCCCCAAGAGATGGTTGCACAGATCCAGGGCGGCTTCCAGTCTTTTCTCGGGAGTGAGGTCGTTGATGTGGGTACGTGCGACGGAGCGCACCCACTGGGTTCTCAACTCATCACTCAGGTCACCGGGACGGCACCCAGCCTTCTCAGTTG
Source organism: Actinomyces wuliandei (assembly GCF_004010955.1). Taxonomy (NCBI): domain Bacteria; kingdom Bacillati; phylum Actinomycetota; class Actinomycetes; order Actinomycetales; family Actinomycetaceae; genus Actinomyces; species Actinomyces wuliandei. The sequence continues at coordinate 2,490,006 of NZ_CP025227.1, read as the reverse complement.
CGGCCGCAACTTCCTCAAGGCACCGAACCACGGTGGCCTCAACCAGGTTGTAGAGCTGAAGATAGAGGCTCGAGCTCAGGATCCTCGTCTGCGTGGTCGTGATCTGCGCACCTGTCCCACGGAGCCGTGGTGCCCCTCCTTGCGCGGCCTTCTCCAGGTTCTGCAAGAACGACACGTACTCCTTGATCTCGTCGTGCCGCTCCTCGAAGAACCGGACGAGTTCAGTAGTCGCCACGGCTCACCAGCCTGTCTTTCACGAAGTCGATCCTCCCGTTGAGGCGCGCCTTCGCGTTCGCGCCGTCAGCGCTGGTGATCTTCTGGAACTCTCTCCCGTCGATCCAGGAGGAGACACCAGTATCCTCGGCGGCAGCCTCTGCAAGAGCCGGCTCCTCCGCCAGTGCGCGCGCAGACCCAACCGCAATGGCCTCGAATCGCGCCCGAGGAGTGAACTTACCTTTCTCTGTCCTTTTGAATCCAAATGGAAAGTTGCGTGAGACAAAGCTCATGACTGTCATGAACCACTCACGATAACTGTCTGCCAGCGCCGGGTCAGCCTCAAACTCTTTATTCATCTTCTTCGAGTAGGAGAAGATAAAATCGGCGGGACGGTCCCGGTACTCCTCTAGCCCGTCGCCGTAGGCAAAGAAGCGCGTCACAAGCTCCTCGTGCCCGCGCTCCTTCCTGGTCTTGGCGGGCATGGGGGCAAGGTCGGTCAAGATCGGGAGCTGAGCGAGTTCTGTCACCATGTCCATGAACGGCCCGGCAAGCGCTCCTCGGCGTATCTCGGCGCTGTTGGCGATCTTGGCGGTTGTGTTGATGCGGTCGAACATGTCCAGCCGTGCCGCCTCGTCGGCGTGCTCGTTCAGGACAATTCCGCGAATGGACCGGTTCCGGATCTTGCGCCGCCTTGACTCCAGCAGGTCGCCGAACCGGAGCCCTGACAGGTGGGTCAGGGCCTCAAGCTCCCCGAGCCGGAATCCTCCGTAGATAAACTCGTTGAGCGTTCTAAGGCGCTGGGACCCGTCCACGATCTCAAGCCTGCCGTCAGGCATCTCCCAGAAGAAGATGAAGGGGATGGGCAGCCCCATGATCAGGGACTCGATGAAGCGAGACTTGCGGTGGTCCTCCCAGGTGAACTCCCGCTGGTAGTCCGGGATGACGTACTCGTCGTCCCGGAACCTTCTGGGCCAGAATCTCCACGGAGTACTCGGTGATGTAGAAGTCGATCCGCTTGGACTGCTCGACGATCTGCTCCTCGGCACGCTCAACCTGCTCAGGGGTCGGCCGTTCACTTGGACGTGTCACGGCGTACCTCTCCTCCTCTATGCTGACGTTACCTCCCACAGGGTGACCTGTCTCCAGTCTACTGGGCCAAGGGCTCCGTTACCCAAACGGCAGGCTGAGTACTTCTGACAGGCCGAACAGTTCGAGGCCCGAGCCTGAGCGTGCCGGGAGCCAGCGACATCCCTGCATACTTTGTAGTGCACGGATCCGTGCACTATCGACGGCTGCCTCTGGGGGCGTATGTGCCGACATCCTGCCAGGTATCGGTGTGAGCGAGGGCCGTGCTGACGGCAGAGCAGGTCGAGCATGTGCGTATCCGAGACCTCGCGGTGATCTCGCTGTGCTGCCCCGGCAGCCAGAGAGGGTTACCGGCGGAGGCCTTTCGGAGTCAGCGCCGACAGTGATGAGTGGTGATGAGGGCGGCCTGGCGGGACAGCCTGTCGGCTCCACGCGGCTCCTGGCAGGTGTTGCGGCACGTGGTTCCAGGGCTCACTCCTGGCTCCAGGCCTGCCACAGGTTGGCGTACTCCCCGCCCAGGGCCACCAGCTCCTCGTGGGTGCCCAGCTCGACGACGCGCCCGTCCATGACCACGGCCACCCGGTCGGCGTCCTGGGCGGTGTAGAGACGGTGGGCCACCTCCACCACGGTGCGCCCCGCCAGGGCGGTGGACAGGGTCCGCTCCAGGGCGCGGGCGGCGTGGGGGTCCAGCAGGGAGGTGGCCTCGTCCAGGACCAGCGTGTGCGGGTCCAGCAGCACCAGCCGGGCCAGGGCGAGCTCCTGGGCCTGCGCAGGGCTCAGGGTCAGGTGGCCCGAGCCCACCATCGTGTCCATCCCTTGGGGCAGTGCCTCCACCCAGCTGCTGGCCCCGATCGCCTCAATGGCGCCCCGGATCGTCGCGTCGTCGGCCTGCGGGCTGCCCAGCCGCACGTTGTCGGCCACCGAGCCCACGAACACGTGGTGCTCCTGGGTGATCAGCGCGACGTTGCGCCGCAGCTCCTCCTCACTCAGGTTGGTCAGGGGCACGCCTCCTACCGTCACCTCTCCAGAGGTGGGCGGGTTGATGCCCGCCAGCATCCGCCCCAGCGTGGACTTGCCCGAGCCGGAGGGGCCGACTACCGCCAGGCGCTCACCGGGGACCAGGTCCAGGCTGATGCCGTGGAGCACCTCCGTTCCCTCCCGGTAGGAGAAGCGCACGTCTCTGAGACGGACACGCCGGTCCGCAGGCTGCTGCCCGGTGGGGGTGCGGTCGTCGGGAACCTCCTCCACCCCGAGGATGCGTGACAGGGACGCCTGGGCGATCTGGACCTGGTCGATCCAGAACATGAGCTGGCCCACCGGCCTGCGCAGCTCCATGGCGTAGAGGCTGACCGTGGTGATCGCCCCCAGGGAGGTGTAGCCGCGTGAGGCCAGGAACCCGCCCCACAGGAGGATGACCACCACCGGCGCCCGCCAGGCGACGTCGAGCACCATGAACAGGCGCACCCGCAGGGCTGCGGTGTAGCGGTCCAGGGACCAGGCCTCCGTGACCGCAGTGAGGATGGTGGCCTCCCGGCGGGCGCCCATGCCCAGGGCGTCCACCGTCTCGGCGTGGTCCACCGTCTCCGAGACCGTCCCGTTGAGCCGTGCGTAGGCCGCCGAGGACGCGCGGTAGGCGGGCACGGACACCGGCAGGTACCAGCTCATCATCGCCCACACCGGGGGGGCGATCACCAGCAGCCCCAGGGCCAGCAGTGGGCTGGACACGGCGGCAGCCACCACGGTGAAGACGATCGTCACCGTGCAGACCATGATCTGGGGGATGCCCACGCGCACCAGGAACTCGATGCGGGAGACGTCGTTGGTGGTGCGCCCCACCAGGTCCCCGGTGCCCGCAGTCTCCACCGCGCTCAGCGGCAGGCGCACCACCCGCCCCATCATGCGCTCACGCAGGTCGGCGAAGACCGACTCCCCCAGGGTGCGGGCGTACATCTGGGCGTAGCGGTTGACCACGGCCCCCACGAGCGTGACGACGACGATGACCAGGACCACCAGGTCCACGTAGCCTCGGTCCGCAGTGCCGGCAGACACCCGCGAGACCAGGCGCCCCAGCAGCTGGGGTGCCACCAGGGGGGCCAGGATCCCCAGGACCTGCAGGATCAGCGCGACCACGAAGCGCCAGCGGTAGGAGGCCATGATCCCGAAGGTCTTGCGCATGGCCACCCGGCCGGGCGCGACGGGCAGCGCCATCAGCGGCTCACCTCCTCGCCGGTGGCCCGGGCCACGATCCGGCGGTAGTCCTGGGCGGCGGGCTCCCCGGCCCGGGCGCGGGCCAGCAGGTCACGGTGGGTGGAGCGCAGGCGCTGCGTGCCGTCCTCACCGAGCAGGACCACCTCGTCGCAGGCCTCCAGGACCAGGGGGGAGGCAGTGACCACCACCGTGGTCCGGCCCCGCCGGGCCGTGGACACGCGCTGGGCCACGCGGGACTCCGTGTGGGAGTCCAGGGCGGAGGTCGGCTCGATGAGCACCAGGGTGGGTGCCTCGGTGAGCAGGGCGCGGGCCAGGGCCACCCGCTGTCGCTGGCCGCCGGACAGCGAGCGGCCCTTCTCCGTGATCATCCCGGCCAGGCCCTCCTCCAAGGAGGTGAGCACGTCGGCGGCGTCAGCAACCTCGACAGCCGCCTCCAGGCGCTCGTCGCCCGGGACGTGACGGGGCTGGGGGCGCACCTGCTGGTCGACGTCGGCCACACCCTCCCGGCGCGCCTCAGCCTGGACGAGGGTGCGCACGTCCACCGGCTGGGGGAGGGGGCCACCGCGCACGTCCAGGGCCTCGCGCAGGGTGCCGGTGAACAGCTGGGCCGTGGCCCCGGAGACGACGACGCTGGCCCGCACCTTCTCCAGCGGCATGTCCGTCAGGGGCCGCCCGGCCAGGGTCACGGCTGGTCCGGTGTCGGTGAAGCGGCCCAGGCGGGTGGCCAGCCCGGCGGAGACGTCCGGGTCGGAGGCCACCACAGCGGTCATCCGCCCCTGGGCCAGGCGCACCCCGCTGGCGGAGTCCACCAGGTCCCCGCTGACCTGCTCGCCGTGGGAGGGGTCGAGGTCCAGCCGCTCGGGGACGGCCCCGGCGGCCGGGGTGACGTGCAGCAGGCGGGCCAGACGGCGTGCCCCCACCACCGCCCGGGTGAAGTTCTGTACGGCCATGGAGAAGACCGTCAGCGGCCACGCCAGGTAGGCGGTGTAGCCGTAGAAGGTCACCAGCTCCCCGGCGGTGATGGTGCCCGAGACTGCCATGCGCGCGGCCACCCACACGACCATGGCCACGAACAGGCCGGGCAGGAGGACCTGGAGGCTCATGAGGAGCGACTGGGGGCGGGCCACGTCCACACCCCGGCGGCGCAGCTCCTGGGAGGCGTCCCGGTAGCGCCGGGCGAAGACCTCCTCCCCGCCGATACCGCGCAGGATGCGCAGGCCCGCCACGGTGTCCGTGGTCACCGTGGTGACCTGGGCCTGGGCCTCGCGCTGGACGGCCTGGCGGCGCTGGAGCGGCCTGATGACCAGGGTGACGACCCAGGCCACCAGGGGCATACCGACAATGACAATGGTCCCCAGGAGCACGGAGGTCCTCAGCATGAGGACGGCGACCACGGCAAAGCTGAGCCCTGCGCCAACCAGCTGGGGCACGGAGTTGACGAGCTGCCCCAGGTACTGGGCGTCGGAGGCGACGATGGAGGCGACCTCGCCGGTGGAGGCCTGGCGGGGCAGGGAGCTGCCTGTGATGGAGACCTGGCGGCCTACTAGTCTGTCCACGTCAAAGGTGGTGCGCATGGAGGCGATGACACCAAAGTAGGACATGCCGGTGTCCCCGACGGCGTAGACGACGAACAGCACCAGGAGCAGCAGGCCGATGCCCCAGACCCGGGTGTTGAGGCCGTCCTCAATACCGGAGTCCAGGGCCGCCCCCAGGAAGGCGGGCACGATGGCCTGGATGACGTTGGAGACTGTGGCTGCCAGGGCGCCGATGGTGATGGGGACGGCTGCCCGGCGCAGGAGCCACCGCATGAGGGCGGCGGCTCCGGTGACGGGCGGCTGAGGCAGGGGGGCGTCAGGTGCAGGGAGGACGGAGGTCAGAGAGGGCATGAGGCTGGCAGGTTACCTCAGCAGGGTGTGCTGTGGTGGTGACGGCCTCGTGATATCCGACGCGTTGCCCGGTAGGTGCTACAGGCGGTCGAGGAGGAGCGGACGGTCGAGGTGGACCTGGTTGCGGTAGGGGGAGGCTGTCAGTATCTGTCCGGCCTCCCGGCGCCTGCCGGTGCGGTGTATCTCGGCTAGCTCGCTGGGTCGTAGCGGGGCTACCGATATGAGGCGTACGGCCGAGGTGTCGCCGAACATCTTGATGTAGTCCGGTCTGGTTCCTGCGGAGGCCCCCAGGAGCACTCCCAGGCCTCCGTCCTCGTCCAGCCAGTCCTCAGGGATACCTGTGTCGGTAATGCCTGAAAGCGTCAGGCAGCCGTGGTGGTCATAGGTTGGGCGGTAGTTCTGCCCTGCCTGGTGGGAGACAACCAGCATGAGCAGGACCAGCTCCCAGGTTGTCGCGATGTCCTCAAGCGTGATACCTGCCAGCCGGGGGGAGTCAATGTAGAACTCAAGGCCCTCACCGGGGTCGCCACCCTCTTCGGACCAGGGGGAGGACAGGCCGCTGGTCGTGACGATAGTGGAGTCGGGCAGCCACACGGGGACAAAGTTCTCCGCCTTGCCTGGCCACGGCGACATGAACCCGTTGGTCGGTCCAAAGTAGGCCATGGGCGAGACCTCCCCGTACTGTGCCCAGAAGGCAGTCCGGCACTCGTCCCCGTACTCCCAGACCTCCCGCTCGTTCCCGTCGTCGGCGACCTCGTCGTTGGAGAAGTCTTTCTCGGTGCTCTTCCCGGCGTGTTCCATGTTTCCAGCCTTTCCAGCGTCCTTGGCGGTGGTTCCCGCACCTCAGATCCTAGGGATCTTCTCTGCAGGTCCAGGGGCAGGACCTCTCTCCCCCGGGGCAGGACGAGGGGGCGGGCTGAGCCCGCCCCCTCGTGGGACGGCCGTCGGGTTGGCGTGGCAGCCGTCAGGGTCCCGTGGTTCTTCCTCTTACTCGTCCTCCTACTCCGTGGCGATGGCGTCCAGGACCGGCAGGCGGGAGGCCCTCATCGCGGGCCACACGGCGGCCACGACGCCGACCACCACGGACAGGACCAGCATCCCCACCACCTGTCCCCAGGGGACGGTCAGGGTCGTCAGCCCGTCGTCCTCCAGGACGGCCCGCAGGGCCGCAGCCAGCAGCAGCCCGGCAGCACCGCCCACGACCGTGCCGTACAGGGAGGTGAGCACCGACTCCACCATGATCTCCCCGCCCAGCTGGGCGCGGCCCAGGCCGACGGCGCGCATGAGGCCGATCTCCCGAGTGCGCTCCGTCACCGAGAGCACCAGGGTGTTGACGATGCCCAGGACGGCGATGACGATCGACAGTCCTAGCAGGCCGTAGAGGACGGCGAGGATCTGGTTGACCTGCTGGCCAACCATGTCAGAGAGCTCGTCGGCGTCCAGCACCGCGTACTGGTAGGTGGGAGCCAGGATGTCCTCGGCCTCGCGGCGCACCTGGTCCGCGTCTGCCCCCTCCTCCAGGGTGAGGAAGGTGCCGGAGGGGGAGGCCAGGACCTGATCGGGGTCGGTGGGCAGCGCCCCCGTCCAGGAACCTAGCTGTACGGCCAGCTCGGGAGGCGCGCTGAAGCTGCCGGAGATGCCCTGCGGGTTGATGACCGCCGCCACGGTGGCCTCCACCGACCCTACGGGGCCGGTCAGGGTGACTGTGTCCCCCACGTGCAGGTTGGTGGACTCGTAGGCGGCCACGTGGGTGGCGTCCAGGTCGGCCACGTCCCCCTCGGTGACTGCCAGGTCGTAGGCCTCCAGGAAGGCGAGGGAGTCGGAGACGTTGAGCCCGGCCATCGGCTCCTGGAAGCTGTCCTCCGCAGTGGCTGACACCGAGGCGTAGACAAAGGGCGCCGTGCCCGCCACCCCGTCGATCTCGCCCAGGTCGGTGGCGATACCGGAGGGGATCTGGGCGGAGACGGTCGCGGCTGAGGCGGGCTGGATGAGGAAGTCGGCCTTCATCGAGTTGTTGACCGTGTCTGACACCGAGGAGTCCGTGGAGGCCGCTATCGTCGCCCCCGCGCACACCAGGGCCATCCCCACCATGAGGGCGCCAGAGGTGTTGGCGGTGCGCCGGGGGTTGTGGATGATGTTGCGCACCGCCAGGCGCCCGGAGGGCCGCAGCACCCGGAAGGGCAGCCCCAGGACGGAGACGACGGGCCGTGCCAGCACCGGGGAGACCGTCAGGAGCCCCAGGATGACCCCGCCGGCCCCCAGCCCCAGCACCAGGGTGCGCTGCTCCAGGCCGTCGTTGGCCCAGGCGGCCGCCACAGCCGCTGCGCCGGCCGCCAGGAGGAGGCCGCCGATGACGGTGCGCAGCACCAGGGACTTCTCCCGTGCCCCGGACACGTCGCGCATCGCCTCCACAGGGTGGGTCAGAGCGGCGTCGCGGGCGGGCAGCAGGGCGCCCACCACGGTGACCAGCAGCCCCACCGCGACAGAGGTGGTGATGACCCCGCCTGACATGGAGATCCCGTCGGTCAGCGGCATACCCGTGGCCTCCAGCAGGGCCACGATGCCCTGGAGCAGCCCGGCGCCTGCGGCCACACCCAGGAGGGAGCCGACCAGGCCGGTGACGACGGCCTGGAGGAACACCGTGCCGAACACGGAGGCCGGGGAGGCACCCACCGCCCGCAGGAGGGCGAACTCCTTCTGGCGCTGGCGCACGCTCATGGCGAAGGAGTTCATGATGATGAAGGAGCCCACGAACATGGCCAGCACCACGAAGACCAGCAGGAAGGTCTGGGCGAAGCCCAGGAGCGACTCGATGTACTCGTTCTGCTCGTCGATGCTCTCCTGGCGGGTCTGGACGCGCACGCCCTCGGGCAGGACCTCGGCGATGGCATCCCTGACCTCGGTGGCTGAGGCCCCGTCCTCGATTGTGACGGCGATCTGGGAGACCTGGCCGTCCGGGGCGGCCAGGGGCATGAGCCAGTCGTCGTCCATGCCCACCAGGGTGGCTCCCGCCATGGAGGTGCCGTAGGTGAACTCACCGACGACCCTGACCTCCCGGGGCTCGCCCTGGATGACGACACGGGTGGTGTCCCCGACGGCCAGCCTGGAGCGCTCCAGGGCAGCCGACTCCAGGACGACCTCCCCCTCGCCCGAGGGTGCCCGGCCCTGGACCCAGGTCAGCCCGGGCTCCTGGTCGAAGATCGGCAGCAGGAGGGTGGGGGCGCCGGAGGAGGTGACGGGGGTGTCGTCGGCCGCGACCAGGACGCCGGTCAGGCTTGTGGCCGGGTGGGTGACGTCGACGCCGTCGACCTCACCCACCGCCTGCGCCAGTGAGGAGTCGATGGGCTGGGTCACGAAGGACGCGGTCCCCTCGGTGCCCTCCACCGGCTCGCCGGAGACGTAGAGGTCGTGGGTCATGGTCGAGGAGGTCAGCGCGGAGAAGGTGTCAGACAGGACCCCGCGCAGGGCGAGGGTCCCCGACAGGAAGGCCACTCCCAGCACGACGGCCAGGGCGGTGAGGGCGAACTGTCTGGCATGGGCGCGCACGGAGCGCCAGGCGACACGGACCATGCGATCAGGCCTCCGTGTCGGTTGAGTCGGCTGGCCCGGTGGCGCCCTGCTGGCTGCCCCGGCCCTGGCTCTGCTGCTCCTGGCTCCCGCCCTGGTCCTGCCGGTCCTCACCCAGCTCGCGCAGGGCGTCCAGGACGTGGTCGCGGCTGGGGTCGGCCAGCTCGGCCACCACGTGGCCGTCGCGCAGGAAGAGCACCGTGTCGGCCCAGGCGGCCGCCTCCGGCTCGTGGGTCACCATGACCACGGACTGGTCCAGCTCGTCCACGCTGGTGCGCAGGATGGCCAGCACCTGCTGGGTGGAGTGGGAGTCCAGGTTGCCGGTGGGCTCGTCAGCGAAGACGACGGCGGGCTTGCCCACCAGCGCCCGGGCGCAGGCCACGCGCTGGACCTGGCCGCCGGAGAGCTCGGCGGGGCGGTGGGACAGCCGGTCGGACAGGCCCACGGCCTCCACCACCTGGTCGAAGCGCTGTCTGTCCACCTTCTGGCGGGCGATGTCCAGGGGGAGGGTGATGTTCTCCGCTGCCGTGAGCGTGGGCACCAGGTTGAAGGACTGGAAGATGAAGCCGATGCGCTCGCGGCGCAGCCTGGTCAGGCGGCGCTGGCTCATGGCGGAGACCTCGTCGCCGTCGAGCATGATGGTGCCTGAGGTCACCGAGTCCAGGCCGGCCAGGCAGTGCATGAGGGTGGACTTTCCGGAGCCGGAGGGACCCATGACTGCTGTGAAGCGGGCGCGGGGGATGTCGACGTCCACAGAGTCCAGGGCTGTGACGGCGCCTGTGCCACGGCCGTACACCTTGGTCAGGGCGCGGGCGGTCAGGACGGGGTCGTCGACGTGGCGGTGAGGGGCGAGGAGAGGGGAGGCCGGGGGTGAGGCCGGGGAGCTGTGACTACTCATGCCAGCGAGTCTTGCATGGCATCTGGGGAGCCGTCTCCTACCAGGGCAGGGGGAGGCCGTCCCCGCATCCTCCTACCTCAGGAGGATGCGGGTGAGGGGCTGGGGAGCCGGGCGGGACCGTACGTGGTGCCGTACGTGGTGTCGTGTGTGGAGCCGCCTGGGCGGGACTCTCCTACGCTCCTGGCAGCGAGTCCTTGAGGGCCAGTACCCGCAGGGCGGACTCCTCCACCCGCGCAGCCAGGGCAGGGTCGGACCGGGCGGCCTCGACGAGGGCCTGGGCCATGGGGGCTGCCGCAGCGGCGTCGGCGGAGGCCAGCACCAGGTCGCAGCCGGCTCGCACCGCCTGCACCGCCCGCTGCCCGGGGTCCCACTCCTGCAGCTGTGCGGCAGCGGAGAGGTCGTCGGTGATGACGACCCCGGTGAAGCCTAGGTCCCCGCGCAGCATCTCGGTGACGACCACCGGGGAGAAGACGGCGGGTGCCGTGTCGTCGATGAGGGAGTAGACGGCCGAGGACATCATGACGACCTCGGCACCCGCCTTGATGAGCCCGGCGAACACGGACACGGCCTCGTCCTGGGTGCGGGTGGTGACGGTGTCGGTGACCCCGGCGGCGGTGTCGGTGTTGGCGGTGACCCGCCCCAGCCCGGGGAAGTGTTTGCAGGTGGGGACGACGCCTGCGGCCCGCATCCCCTCCGCGAAGGCGGCGGCCTGGGCGCCGACCGTGGCTGCGTCACCGCCGTAGCCGCGCCCCCAGCGCCCGACGGGCTCGTTGGAGCCGGGGCTGGCGGTGTCGACCAGGTCGGCGACGGGGGCCAGGTTCATCGTCACCCCCGAGGCCGACAGCTCCTGGCCCCAGACCAGGGCCTGGGCGCGCAGGTCCTCGGGGGCCAGCCCCGCCTGGTCCTGGGCGGAGGGGATGGTGGAGAAGCCCGGCCCGGACAGCACCTGCACCTGGCCGCCCTCCTGGTCGGTGGCCACCAGCATCGGCGTGGTGCCGGTGGTGCCTGTGCTGGCGGAGCCGGTGAGGGCGGCGACGGTCTCAGCGACGGCCTGGCTGCCGGCCTGGGAGCGTCCAGCCAGGAAGATGCCGCCGACGTGGTGGGTGGACACCGCGTCCGTGGCTGCGGGGGAGGGGTGGTCGGCCTCGGTGCCGACCATGACCAGCTGGCCGACCATCTCCTCCAGGCTCCAGCCGTCGAGACGGTCTGGAGAGGCGGAGGGGGCCGGGCCGGTGTGGTCGGGGTCGGTGGAGCCTGAGGGCCCCGGGGACGCTGCGGAGGCGCCCGGGGGCGACGAGGAGGCTGAGGAGGCTGCCGAGGGACTTGCGGGGTCTGCGGCGGGGGTGGTGCTGCGGGAGCAGCCGACCAGGGCCGTGGCACCCAGGATGGCGGCCGTGACCGCGCGGCGTCGGCTCGGGCGCACGGGGCGGGCGCTGGTGGGGGAGAGCGGAGGGCGGGCGCTGGTGGGGGAGAGCGGAGGGCGGGCGCTGGTGGGGGAGAGCGGAGGGCGGGCGCTGGTGGGGGAGAGCGGAGGGCGGGCGCTGGTGGGGGAGAGCGGAGGGCGGGCGCTGGTGGGGAGAGCGGAGGGCGGGCGCTGGTGGGAGGGGGAGCAGCTGTCGTGCTCCGGGCTGGTGTCGGGTGCTGGCGGCGTGCTCCGGTGGGAGGGGGGTCGCCCGCAGTGGTGGGACGGCGGTCTTCCATGGTCAGACACTAGGGGACTGTGGGGGAGGGGGGCGTCAGGGGCGTGTGGGTGAGGCGTGCGTTGAGTGGGCCGCGCGTGAGTGCGTGGGACCCGCGCGAGACCGTGGGGCGGGGCTCGGGGTGCGCGGGGCGGGGCGCAGTGGGTTACCCCCAGCCGAGCTCGTGGAGGCGGGCGTCGTCGATACCGAAGTGGTGGGCGACCTCGTGGATGACGGTGATCGCGATCTCGTCCACCAGCTGCTCCCGGGTGGAGCACCAGCGTTGGAGGGGGCCACGGAAGATGAGGATGCGGTCTGGCAGCACCAGGGACCATCCCTCGTCACGCTCGGTCAGGGGGACCCCCAGGTAGAGCCCCAGCAGCGTGGGCGGGCCGTGCTGTGAGCCGGCACCGCTGTTGCGGTCGTTGCCGCTGCTTCTACCGGGGTCCTCAAGGCCGTCGGGGTGCTCGGGGTCCTCGTAGCCGCAGGGGCCGGTGCCGCCGTGACCGTCGCCGTGGTGGTCGCCGTGCTCGCTGTCGCAGTCACGCAGCATGTCGGGGTCGGGCTCGTCCTGGACCAGGACCACGACGTTGTCCATCGCCTCGGCGAGGTCGGGTGGGATGAGGTCGAGCGCCTCACTGACGGCCTCCTCAAAGTCCTGCTCCGACAGGTACACCGGTGGGGTCATGCCGTGAGCCTGTCACAGGCGGCCGGTACTTGTCACTCTTGCCATCTTTCTTGTCACTGCTTGCCGACTCCTGACGCCGTGCAGATGGCCGCACCTTACTGGGTGCAGTCGCGGGTGACAGGAGGGGGCGCATGGTTCACGTGTGTCTAGTGGTGGAGGCCTTTGTGGTGTCGGTGCTTGTGGTGGGGTGGGTCTGTCTGGGGTGGTGGGTGGTTGGCGGGCCTGCTGGGTGATGGCTTGTAGGACCTCCTCGCGGGTGAGGGGCCTGGTGGGGTGTGGGGACTGGCGTGGTGGGGTGGGTGTGGCCAGGGTGGGGCCGTGGGGGGTGCGGTGGAGGGTGACCAGGGTGGTGGTCAGGGTGGTGCTGGTGGTGGCGAGCTGGTGGGTGGCGGCGGCGTTGGTGGTGCAGCGGCTGGTGGGGGTGCCGTCGGGGCCGGTGGTGAAGGTGGTGGTGACTGCGGTGGGTGGGGTGTAGTGGGCGGTGGGCTCGCCGCAGCAGCGGGGGCCGGCCCAGCGCTGCCAGGCGCCTGCCAGGCACAGGTCCTGGGGGGTGTCCACCGCGATGACGGTGACCTGGGCGTAGTCGGCGGTCTCGAGCTCTTCGACCAGGCGGGGGCCCTGGCCCTCCCACTGGAGGGTGCCCTCGATCCTGATGTCGAACCGCTCGCCAAGCAGGTCGCCTCGCACGAGGTCGGCGGTGGTGGTGGACGGTGGACAGGGGGTGGACCAGGGTGGCCAGCTCGCCGCGGGCCAGGGGGCGGGAGTCGGCCAGGGGACCGGGGGCGTGGGTGGTGATGAGGTCCAGCCAGTGGTCCCTGGCCCGGGCCAGCAGGGCGGGGTCGACCTCCAGGCCGGCCACCGGGCTGCCCAGGAGGAGCTGCTTGACGTCGTCGGCGTCGATGGTGGTCCACCCGGCCCCGTCGATCCCCACCTCCTTGGAGCGGTGGGGTCCCAGGGCCTGGGCGGCGATGCTGGTGGCCTGGGACTTGCCCGCCCCAGGGGACCCGGCCATGATGACCGCCCGGCCCCCGCGCGAGCCCTGCTCCTGGGCACGGGCCACGTAGGCGTCGATGATGGCCGTCTGCAGCTGGTGCCAGAGCGTCCCCTCCTCAGGCTGGCGGGGCAGGGTGTGGGCTGGTGCCAGGCGGTCAAGGACGGCCTGGACCTGGGCGGCGACAGCCTCCAGGACCTCCCTGTCGTTGCTGGGGTCCTGGCCGCCCCCGGCGCCCCGGCTGCCCTGGCCGCCCCTGGTGTCCTGGCTGCCCGGTGTCACGTGGGCTTCCAGTCCTTCTCCCAGGGCATGGGGTCGTCGGGGGGCTTGGGCATGGGGTCGGTGATCGCCTCCAGCTCGTCGTACTCCTGGTCGGACAGGTAGTCCCTCCTGAGACGGTACACGTCGTCCCAGGAGCCGCGCTCGTAGCCGTCGTAGTCGCGGATGCGGCCGAAGGTCCAGGGCCAGGAGCGCAGGCGGTCCATCATCTCCTGGCTGCTTATCTGCCCCAGGAACCGCCTGAGGATCAGCTCCTCAGGGGTCTGGGGGCGCACCGGCTCACCATGGTCGATCTTGCGCTGGACGGTCAGGACGAAGCGCTCCTCGGCCCCGGTGCGAGCCACCACCTCCTGGGGCGCCACCCCCTCGCGCAGCAGCCGCTCGATCGCCCGGTCACTGTCAACACGACCCAGGATCCCGGCCGCGCGGTCACGCCGATACTCGACCGTGAGGCGCGAGCCCCGGCCCAGGACCGGCCCCCCGGACGGCGCGCGTCCCCGGGGCGGGCCCTCGGCTTGCCCGGGGCCCGGGGGCGTGCCCGGTTCCTGCACCTGCCCGGGCTGCCCGCCCGCTACCTGGTCACCCACAGCCAGCCTCCCATCAGCACGCTCCGACACCACCCGACACCATGACGAATGCATGACGAATGGTCCCGTGACCCTACCGACACCACCCCCACAAGGTCAACCCCGCGACGAGACTCGTTTCAGGTGGCCGCAAGACAAGAGGGGGTTGGCGCCTCATCCGGGGCTCCCCGGGAAAATCGTGGATGCGGGGGGCGCTGGCTCCCCTGCTGCTGCACATCTTGAACCGGCTGCCCGCTGTGCCCTTGGGGCGACGACGCATCGACTTCCCCGTGGTTCTGCGGAAGACGGATCGGCCACCGTACGGACCGTGCACCAGTGCAGGCCCCATGATGTGCATCAGGAAGGTTGCTGCACATCATGGGGCCTGCACTACGAGGCACCTAACCCATCGGCGACCACCCCAGCAGCCTCAGCGCCTCCTCCATGCGCACGTCCACCCACTCCGGGGACGCGTGCAGCCACCCCTGGCGCCACTCCTCCTCGCTCATCCGCATAACCAAACCGTAACCCCCACCACACCAGCACCACAACCCCAGACCCAAGCCCCCCCAGGCGCCCCCAGACGGGAGCGCCCGCCCCCGGGGGCACGACTCCAGCCAGGCACGATACCCGTCGGTCAGTTGGGCTTCTGTCGCCGTCCAACCTTCATCGTCACAGCCGTCGCTTCCTTGCTGTCTGTAACCTGCCACCAAGACGTCTTGACGGTGACCAGGGTCACGCCATGACGATTTGCGTGGGTGACGGGTGGGCGCCTAATGTTCTTCCCGGTTCGAGGTGCGAGGACGCCAAGGCCTCAGTGCCCCCATCGTCTAGCGGCCTAGGACCCCGCCCTTTCACGGCGGTAGCACGGGTTCGAATCCCGTTGGGGGTACGGCTCGGGTTATGGTGGAACGGCTCTTCGGAGATCTGGCTTCGTGCCGCACGAGGCCTCGTGGCGCAGTTGGTTAGCGCGCCGCCCTGTCACGGCGGAGGTCGCGGGTTCAAGTCCCGTCGAGGTCGCGGACGCTGGTGCTGGCCCGGTCAGGTCTGACCGGGTTGGCGCCGTCTCCAGGCTCTGTAGCTCAGTTGGTAGAGCGTTCGACTGAAAATCGAAAGGTCACCGGATCGACGCCGGTCGGAGCCACTGCGACAGCCCTCGGGACTCACAAGGTCCCGAGGGCTTCGTCGTCACAGGTCTCTGAGTGTTGGGTCTGGGGTGCCTGCGCACCTCTCGCACCTCGGTGGGTTGGGCCTGAGGGGGTGTTAGGGGGGGGCTGGGCCTGAGGGGGTGTCAGGGCTGGCTGGCGCGGTTCCTACTCCTGCTGACGTGTTCTGGCCTGGCGCGAGTCGTGCCACCCCACCTCGCGCGGTTCCCGCCCAGGTGGAACTCGTACAACGGAGTACCCCACCCTGCCCGAGAGATATGACATGGCACACAGGACCGCCTGCTCCCGAGGAGGCCGCCCCGCTGTAGCCGGTTGGGCGGGGGCGGACGGCGTCACGGCGCAGCGGGGGACCTGCGAGGCGACTGTCGCGCAGCCCCGCCTCGCTCACCAGCGCTGACGTCGCGGGGGTCCTTCCCGCCCTGGTCACCGCCTTCAACAAGGACGAGCCGGTCCGCCACCTCGAGACGGTCGCGGACGCCTCCCCGGTGCCCGTCCTGCTCTCCAACATCCCGCGCGCCCCTCATCGAGACGCCCTCGCGGCGGGCGGGCCTAGCATGTCCCCATGCTCTCCGCTGCCCTCCCTCCCACGCCTGCTGCCGTCCTGCTGGCGGCAGCGGCCGAGGAGTCGGACGACCCGGTTCCCTCGGACTCCCCGACGATGGACGTCTCCCTGGAGACGGTGACTCAGACCACGATCAGCCTCCTGACTCTTGCGGTTCACGCGGGTGTGGGGGCGCTTATCGGGCTGGCTGTCGCCTTCGTCGTCCTGGTCGTCATGCGGCTGCTGGGCCGACGTCGTGGCCTCTACGCCGAGCTGGCCCGATTCTGCCGCCGGGCGGCCTACGCCTTCGGGTCGATGACGGGGGCCTACCTTGGTGTCCAGGTCGCCCTGACAAGCATGAGTAACTCCGTCACCTCCACGGTCGTCTCGCGCCTGCTGCTCATCGCCTCGATCATGGCAGGGACGTGGCTGGTGGTCGGCATGGTCAGGGCCGTGGAGGCCTCGGTGGTCAGCGGGGTGCGGGCCTCCGGGGACGAGGGGCGCACCAGCAGGGTCACGACCCAGAGCCAGATCATGCGCCGTGTCGCGCAGGTCGTCCTCGTCGTGTGCGGCCTGGTCGGCGTGGTCATGACCTTTCCCAGCGCGCGTGTCGCCATGGGGTCCCTCCTGGCCTCGGCGGGCCTGGTCTCCGTCATCGCCGGCCTGGCCGCCCAGTCGACCCTGGGCAATGTCTTCGCCGGCATCCAGCTGGCCACCTCCGACGCCATCAGGGTGGACGACGTCGTCGTCGTCGATGACGAGCAGGGGACCATTGAGGAGATCACCCTGACCTACGTGGTGGTCCACACCTGGGACGACCGCCGCCTGGTGCTGCCCTCCACCCACTTCACCCAAAACCCTTTCGCCAACTGGTCCCGGCGGGGCACCCAGACCACCGGGACACTGACCATTGACCTGGACTGGAGGGTCCCGGTCTCGGCGGTGCGGGCCGAGCTCGCCCGGATCGTGGCCTCCTCCCCTGCCTGGGACGGGCGGCAGGCCTCCCTGGACGTCATCGACGCCTCCGGCGGGTCGGTCACCCTGAGGATCGCCTTGTCCGGTGCGAACCCCAGTGACGTGTGGGCACTGAAGTGCTACGTCAACGAGGAGCTTGTCGCCTGGTTCCAGAAGCAGGCACCCTACGCCCTGCCCCGTACCCGGGTGGAGGTCGACCAGGTGGAGGTCGCCCAGGACCCGGCGCCCGAGCAGGTGGCCCGCCTGGCGGAGGAGCTGGCTGCGCTGCGGACGGGTGACGCCTCCGGCCGGGCGCCCCAGTCGGTGCCCGGCGGCGCTGGGGCAGACGATCCCGAGGGCGGCTACGACACCGCAGCGGTGACTGCCCAGATCGCCGCCACCAGCGACCCGATCGAGGCGGCCCGGCTGCGTGCGGCCGCCAAGGGCCTGTCCCCGCTGCGCCGGGTCCGGCGTGAGCGCGCCCGCCGACGCAGCCTGCTGCGCCGCGACCCGCAGGAGCAGGCCGCACCCGAGCCGCAGGCCGCCCGCCCGACCCGCCAGGACCCGACGACCGTCTTCCCGACCACGGAGATGGAGACCATGGCTGAGACAGCGGGGCCGCCTGCGGGACGGCCGGTGGACAGCCCCGTTGCCGGGTCTGCCGAAGAGCCGACCGCCAGGTCGGCCGACGGGCCTGGGAGCCAGGCTGAGAGGCGTCATCCCGGAGAACCCTCCCAGGGCCGCTGAGCCCAGCGGTGTCGTCCGTGTGTTCCCGCTGCGTGAACGCTGCCCCCCTCCCGCTGCCCGGGGGGCGACGATGGGGCCATGACCATCACCGAGCCGACCCTTGACCCCTCTGCCGCTGCCAGGACCGACGCCCAGTGGCGGGCCGCGCTGACCCCCATGGAGTACCACGTGCTGCGTGAGGCGGGCACCGAGCGTCCCTTCACGGGCGCCCTGCTGGAGGAGCACCGCGAGGGCGTCTACCGCTGCCGCGGCTGCGGGGCAGAGCTGTTCCGCTCCGCCACCAAGTTCGACTCCCACTGCGGGTGGCCCTCCTTCTACGACCCCCGTGACAGCAGCGCCGTCACCTTGAGCACGGACACCTCCCACGGCATGGTCCGCACCGAGGTCCGCTGCTCCGCCTGCGGCTCCCACCTGGGGCACGTCTTCGACGACGCCCCCCAGACCCCCACCGGCCAGCGTTACTGCATGAACTCCGTCAGCCTCACCTTTGAGGCCGCGGAGGAGGCCGGAGAAGGTGCCGGGGCAGGTGCCGAGGGGGCTGAGACTGCTGGGGAGGTTTCCCCGCAGGAGGACGCCGACCTGCCCAGGGCCTCCCAGGTCCCTGCGACGGGTGAGGGGGATCGTGCCCCCGGGCCGGTCGGGCGGGCCTGAGCCCGTGCTGCGTGTGCTCACCCTCAACCTCCTGCACGGCCAGCCGGGGCCGGGGGCGGGGGACGGCAGCGCCCTGGCAGGCTCCCTGTCCGCAGCCCGTATCGCCGACCCTGGTGCCGCCCGGGCGGTCCTGGTCGCCTTGGCCGAGCAGGTCGCTGAGCTCGCTCCCGACGTGGTGGCCCTCCAGGAGGTGGACCTGCACCAGGCCCGCTCCGGACGCCTCCACCAGGCTGCTGTGCTGGCCCAGGCCCTGGGGATGCCCTACTACCGGTTCGCGGCCAGCTACGCGGGGCCGGTGGCGGGGCTGCGACGTCGGCCCTTGCGCAGCCAGCTGGAGGCACCCACCCACGACGTGCTGGGGCCCGCGCGGGCTGCCGTCGGCGCCCAGCCGATCGGGTACGGCAACGCCCTCCTCTCCCGCCACCCGGTGAGCAGCTGGCACGTGGCCCGGCTGGGGCGTGGCCCCTCCGCCGTCGTGCGTCGCGGCGGCCGCGCCTGGGACCCGCGCTCCTACCGTCTGTCTCCTGCCTCCAGCAGGGTGATGGTGGCCGCCACCATCGAGCTGGACAGCGGGGCCAGCGCGCCCCTGAGGCAGGTCTCGGTCGCCTCCACCCACCTGGCGACCCGTCAGGACACGGCGGCCCGCCAGCTCCGCCGGGCCTGGGAGGCACTGGCCCGGCTGCCCGGGCCGCACGTCCTGGCGGGGGACTACAACCTGCCTGCAGAGAGGGTGGAGGCCCTCAACGTGGCGCGTCAGGTCGGGCAGGGCTGCACGTTCCCGGCGGGGGCACCCTCCCGCCGGATCGACCACGTCCTGACTGACCCGTGGCCTGCCGGCCCCCGGGGGCAGCCGCAGGAGGGGCACCAGGTTTGCGGACCCGGTCAGGCCCCGCTGCTCAGGGCCGTCGGCTGGGGTACCCGTACCTTCCTGGTCTCCGACCACGCGGGTACCTGGGTGGACCTGGTGCCCGTGCAGGCCTGAGGGCTGCTGTGGCCGAGGTCGTCGCCGGGCTGGGGGTCTTCGGCCTGGTCATCGCCGTGGGGTGGCTGCTGGTGCGTCTGCGGGCACTGCCTGCCAACACCGACGCCGTCCTGACCCGGGTGTGCTTCTTCGCCGCGACCCCGGCCCTGCTGCTGACGACCGTCAGCCAGGCGGACCTGGGCGTGGTCACCTCCGCCACCACCGTGACGACCGTGGCCTGCGCACTGGTGGCGGTCCTTGCCGCTGGGCTCCTCCACCGGCTGGTGCTGCGGCGCAGCGTGGCGGAGTCGGTCGTGGGAGCACTGGCCTCCGGCTACGTCAACGCCGCCAACCTGGGGATACCGGTGACCGTCCTGGTCCTGGGGGGCACGACGGCCATCACCCCGGTCCTGCTGCTCCAGCTCCTGGTCATCACCCCGGTCGTCTTCCTGGTGCTTGACACCGTGACGCGGCGGGGCAGCCCCTCCCGGCTCGCCACCCTGACCGTGCCGCTGCGCAACCCGCTGTTGTGGGCGGTGGCAGCAGGGGTGGGCCTCAACGTGGCAGGGTGGGACCTGCACGGGACTGCTGGCGGCTACCTCGCCCAGCTGCTGGACATGCTGGGACGGGTGGCGGTGCCTCTCATGATGCTGTCCCTGGGGGCCAGCCTGGCCGGGGCGCCCCGGCCCCTGCGCCCCAGGAGCTCCGCACCGTCGCGCCCTCAGGCGCCTGGAGCCCAGGGTGGTGGTGACGGGGGTACCGGTGACGGCGGCAGCGAGCGGGCTGGTAGTCGAGACCCTCGCGCGGGCTCTGCGGCCCTGTGGTGGGCTGTGGGCTGGAAGCTGGTAGTTATGCCCGTCACGGCCGCGGTCCTCGGTCTTGCTGCGGGCCTGGAGGGGCGCGAGCTGCTGGTTCCCGTGGTGACCGCCAGCCTGCCCACCGCCCAGAACGTGTTCATGTATGCCTCCCGGTACGGGGTGGCCACGGACCTGGCGCGTGACGCCGTCCTGCTGACGACAGCAGGCTTCGTGCCCGTGGTCCTGCTGGAGGCGGCCCTCCTGGGCTGAGCAGGGACACGGCCCAGGCCGTGCCCGTACGGCATAATGTCGCGCTGGCCCGGCACTCTGCCGTGGCCCCAGACCGCTGCCCTGCTCCGGTGCGGCTCCTGGACGGGGACGCACCGTTGAGCACGTGGCGCCGGACACCCTCAACTGACAGGACCCCTGTGCCGACTACGCCGACCAAGACCGCCGCACCTGCTCGATCTGGCAGGCCCACGAGGGCAGCCCGTCCTACCGGGCGGGCGCGACCCGTTCGATCCGTCACGCCAGCAGAGGCGGCCAGTCCCGGCACGTCCGCCGGGCGGGCGAGAGCCGGTAGGACCCCCAGAGCTGTCGAAGCACCTACCTCTGGCCGAGGGCTCACCGATGCTGAGAGCTCCTTCTCCTCTCTCGGCGTGGACGCCAGTCTTGCCGCCGACCTCAGCTCCCGGGGTTTTACCACCCCGTTCCCGATCCAGGCCGCGACCCTGCCTGACACGCTCGCAGGGCGCGACGTACTGGGGCGGGGGCGGACCGGCAGCGGAAAGACCCTCGCCTTCAGCCTCCCGGTGGTCCAGCGTCTGGCCGAGCAGGACAGGGCGCGCCCAGGGCGACCCCTGGGGCTGGTCCTGGCCCCGACCCGGGAGCTGGCCCTCCAGATCCACGACGTCATCAGGCCCCTGGCCACCACGGCAGGCATGAGCGTGACGACGGTCTTCGGCGGTGTCTCCCAGAGGCCCCAGGAACGCGCCCTGGCCGGGGGAGCCGACGTCGTCGTCGCCTGTCCCGGGCGGCTCCTGGACCTCATGGGGCAGGGGCTGGTCAGCCTCGACGAGGTTGCCGTCACCGTCCTGGACGAGGCGGACCACATGGCGGACCTTGGCTTCCTGCCTGGTGTCCGGCGAATCCTGCGGGTCACGCCCGCGCACGGGCAGCGCCTGCTCTTCTCCGCCACCCTGGACAACGGTGTGGACAGGCTGGTCCGTGAGTTCCTGCACGACCCGCTCCACCATGCCGTCGACCCCGCCAGCTCCCCCGTGCAGGCTATGGACCACACGGTGCTGCACGTGGCTGACAAGGTGGCCAAGGACGCTGTCGTGGTGCGGCTGGCCTCCGGGGCAGGCCAGCGGATCCTGTTCACCCGGACCAAGCACCAGGCCCGGCGCCTGGCCCGCAGCCTCACCCGCGACGGGGTCCCCGCCGTGGAGCTCCAGGGCAACATGAGCCAGAACGCGCGGGAGCGCTCCATGCGGGCCTTCTCAACCGGGCAGGTCCACGTCATGGTGGCCACCGACATCGCTGCCCGGGGGATCGACATCAGCGGCGTCGAGCTGGTGGTGCACGTGGACCCGCCTGCGGAGCACAAGGCCTACCTGCACCGCTCGGGGCGCACCGCGCGTGCCGGGGCTGCGGGCAGGGTCGTCACCCTGGTCCTGCCCGAGCAGGAGCGTGACGTCGAGGTGCTGCTGCGCAAGGCCAGGATCCGGGCGGACATGGAGCGGGTGCGTCCCGAGGACGACGTCGTGGCTGCCCTGGTCGGTGACGTCGCCGCACCTGTGGCTGCCGGGGACATGCCTGAGGGTGTGGCGGTCAAGGGCGGGGCCGCCGTCCAGGCCGTCCAGGGGGCTCGGCGCGACCAGGCTGGTCAGGCGGGTCACGCCGGGTCCGGCAGGAGGGCGTCCCGAAGGTCACGGCGTGCCCGGGGTAGTGACAGGCGGGGCGGTTCTGGGGGTGCTGGCGCGTCATCCCGCGCAGCCCGGCGCACCCCTCACCTGCGCGGTGGCAGGCGGGGTGGATCTGGGTCCAGGGGCCAGTGACGCGGCTGTCAGGAGCGGCTGTCAGGACCGGGGAGGAAAGAACCAGGGGCTGACAGCACCCCAGGCCATAATGGAGGAGATGGGCTCCAAGACCAGCTCCGCCCCACCCCGGGACTTCTGCGCCCGCAGGCCGGCAAGCGGGGGCGAGGTGGGGGTCTCGACCTGGAGGTCGTACAGGCACTCGGGGACGGACAGGGTGTTGAGGGAGTCAGCCACTTGCCACCCTTCGAGCCCCAGGATGCGGGTGCTGATGAGCGACAGGGACCAGGTGCGGTGCTTGAACCCCTCGGTCAGCGGGGTGGGGCCGCCAGGCTCTCCCGGCTCACCCCCGGTGTCGAGGGTGTCTGCCAGCTGGGAGAGCGCGGCGTCCAGGGCTGTGACGTCACCGGAGTCAAGGAGCGTGATGATCTCGGCGGGCAGGTGGTGCGGGCCGAGGTCGACGTTGTCACGGGGGCCGAGGTCGAGGAGCTCGGCGAAGGCTGAGGGCACCTCGCAGGCGTCCAGGCCGTAGACGTGCAGGCCGTCGCGCTCGTGCTTGACGACGGTGGTGCGTGCTGGGCTGATCCAGGCCTCCACCAGTCTCTCCGGGGCTGTCGGCTCGATACGCGTCACTTCCAGGTGCCGTGTTGCCGCAGGCACCCCCTGGAAGGCGGGGGCGGCCTGCCGGGTGATACCGAGGTCGTCAAGGACTCCGGCCCGTCTCAGGCGGCTGGCGGTGCGGTCCTGGGGGACCTGGCCGCCCAGGCAGAGGGCTCGTACGGAGAGCCACTCGGCGTCGTTGAGCACGGCTACGGGCGTGTCTGCGGTGAGGCTGAGCTGTGCCATGGGGGCTCCTAGGGGGCGGTGTCGGGGTCGGCAAAGACATTGAGCGTGTCCGCCATCTCCGTGAAGAGAGGCAGTGAGGTCCCACAGGTGAGGGTGGGGGTGGTGAAGGTGGCGGTCATGCCTCGCCGGACTCCGGTGTCCAGGAAGACTGGCCCCTGGACCCAGGACCACTGGGTGAAGGTGAGGGAGCGGTTGTCCATGATGTAGACGCCGCTGCGCATGAGACCGGTGACGTGGTCACCGTTCCACTGCGCCATGTCGATCGGGCGCACGCCCGGGATCGCGGCCAGGACCTGGGCGCTGGACTCCTGGAACCATTCCGCGTCAGAGGTCGTGGTGGGGAGGCTGACGGCGGTGACCACGCAGTTGTCGGCGAATCCTGGGACACCAGAAGGGCCGGCGCACACCAGGTCCAGGGCGTCGGGAGCTGAGTCGGCGGGCAGTGCGATAGTGCGGGTGATGTCTGCCAGGGCTGTGGCGTCGAGCTGGTCCCAGGTCTCGGGCGCCGCCATGCTGACAGTGTTGCCGAGCAGCCGCCTGGTCAGCTGCTCGGGAGGGTCGGTCTGGCTCATACGGTGCTCCTGCGGTGATGCTGTCTGGGTCTGAGGGTGTGGCGGTTATGGCTGATGGGGTGGTTGGGCCTGGCTGGCTGGGGGCCTGCGCTTGCGTCGCTTCTGCCGCCGTCGCTTGTCTCGGTGGTCTTGGAGGGCGACGACGGCGGCGATGAAGATGGTGAGGGCTATGGGGACGGTGATGTAGACGCTCCACTGGCCCAGGGCGGCGGAGATGAGGATGGCGGGTGCGAGGAAGGCGATCATTGCCACGGTGAAGACGATGTTGCCTGCGGTGGTGGTCAGGGCGTGGGTGATCCGGCCTGTCAGGGTGGTGGGCCTGTCCTTCTTGGTCTTGTGCCACTCCGGTGGCGGCCAGGGGATGGCCTGGGGGTCGGGGCCGGTGGTGGTGGCGTGGGGGTCCAGGCGGGCGGTGGTGTGGGGGTCCAGCCCGCTGGTGGTGGTGATGCGGTGGTGGCGCTTCTGGGCGCGGCGGGCCTCCCGCCACTGGGGGTACATCCACCGGGGCAGCCTCACCGGGAGGAAACCGATGAATGTGACCAGGAGGAAGAAAAGGCCGATAAGCGACAGACTGATGTACAGGGACTCGTGGCGAACATTGTCGATCACCCAAAGCGGTGCGCCGACCAGGGAGATCGTGCCGCAAGCGGGCATGGACAGGGCGGTGGAGTTCCTGTGGTCGATGCCGTGACGGAGCCACTCGGCGTCGAGCTCGCGGATGAGCCGGGCCACGCCGGAGTCGGAGAACATGGCCAGCGCCCAGTAGGCGACAAAGACCACCCCCAGGACCACGCAACCCACCGGGCACAGCCAGTCCCTCATCACGGCTCCTCTCGGGGGTGGCGGGACGCGTGTTTCTTCTTGTGTCTTTTTCGGTGGTCTTGGAGGGCGACGACGGCGGCGATGAAGATGGTGAGGGCTATGGGGACGGTGATGTAGACGCTCCACTGGCCCAGGGCGGCGGAGATGAGGATGGCGGGTGCGAGGAAGGCGATCATTGCCACGGTGAAGACGATGTTGCCTGCGGTGGTGGTCAGGGCGTGGGTGATCCGGCCTGTCAGGGTGGTGGGCCTGTCCTTCTTGGTCTTGTGCCACTCCGGTGGCGGCCAGGGGATGGCCTGGGGGTCGGGGCCGGTGGTGGTGGCGGTGCTGGTTGTGAGGGGGCTGGTGGTGGTGGCGTGGGGGTCCAGGCGGGCGGTGGCGTGGGGGTCCAGCCCGCTGGTGGTGGTGATGCGGTGGTGGCGCTTCTGGGCGCGGCGGGCCTCCCGCCACTGGGGGTACATCCACCGGGGCAGCCTCACCGGGAGGAAACCGATGAATGTGACCAGGAGCGAGACTGTGCCGATGGTGCCGAGAGTGTCCACAAGGTTCTTGATGCGGACGTCATTCATGTCCAGCACCATCAGGGGTGCAGCAGCAAAACTCAGTATGCCGCAAGCGGGCATGGACAGGGCGGTGGAGTTCCTGTGGTCGATGCCGTGACGGAGCCACTCGGCGTCGAGCTCGCGGATGAGCCGGGCCACGCCGGAGTCGGAGAACATGGCCAGCGCCCAGTAGGCGACAAAGACCGCCCCCAGGACCACGCCGACCACCAGGTACAGCCAGTCCCTCATCACGGCTCCTCTCGTGCTGGCCGGTGTCTAGAAGATCTTGCCTATCTTGTCCTTGAGCCAGCCCCCGGCCGCCTTCCCAAACCCAGACCCTACGGCTGCTCCTAGTGCCCCGCCGACGATTCCGCCCACGGCGATGCCTATGGGGCCGCCGAGCATGGCGCCGAGTGTCGCGCCTGCCTTCGCTCCGCCTGCCGAAAAGGCGGCAGCAGTACCTGCCTCGGACACCCCCTGGACGGCGGCCCGGGCGATCTTGGTCCCCTCCCCCATGGAAGGGTTGTTGGCTGAGTCGCTCTTGTACTGGTCCCAGGCGGTCGCCGCGCCTGACAGGACCGTGCCGGCAACGCCCGCCTTCTTCAGCGCAGGCGCTGCCTTGCCCGCAGCGTTCTGGATCTTCCAGGCGGTGGTGCCCTTGGTGCCGGGCCTGGGGAGCCAGTTCTTCGACTTGGTCTTCTCCCAGGCGGTCTTCCAGCGCCCCCACTTCTTGGTGGTCGCCTTGCCGATGAATCGCCCTGACGCGTCCCGGGGCCGGAAGGTGGAGATCCGGCTGATAGCTGTCCACTGAGCCATTTTCACACCCCGGTTGCCCCAGGTGATGACCTGGCTGCCCCCGGCTGCGACAGTAGCAAGCGACTGAGCCGTCATCGCCTGCCCGGAGAGCCCACGGCAGGCGGACTGCAACTCCTCGTGGGCGCTGGTCTCGTCCTCCCGGACCGCCTCGACCGTCTCCGCGATCTGGTTGAAGGTGGTCATCTTGGCCTCGTAGTCAGGGTCCGAGGAGTCCTCAGGCGCCTGGATGAGGTCCCCGGAGACGGTCAGCCCCGCCCCTGTCGCCTGCGCACGGGCGGCCTCCAGGCGGGTCTTCACCGAGCTCATGGCGTAGGCGAAGGTGTCCAGGGCCGAGCTCAGGGAGGTCACGTCCGAGGACAGGGTGTCCAGGGTGGAGACCTGGCTGGACAGGGCGGCTGCAGCCGAGGAGCCTGTCTGGCCGATGACCTCGCTGGCAACGTTCCGCCGGGTGCTTGCCAGGTCGGTAGAGGCGGTGTCGAGGTTGCTGGCTTGGGAGGACAGGTCTGCCTGCAGGTCCCAGGCGTTGGAGGGCTGGGTGACGACCTTGACGTCGATGGTGGACATGGTCAGAGCCTTCCGGCTCCGCCGACCTCGATCGAGTGGGCTCCCTGGGCGACGGCCTCGTCGGTGTCGGTGAACTGGCGTGCGGCGGAGCGCATATTGGTCGCAGTGGAGCGGGCTCTGCTCGCGGCGCTGGTCACCCGGGATCTCAGCCGCTGGATCGCGCCGGAGACGGCCCTGGTGGAGGGACCGAGGTCTGCGGGACTGGTGAAGGACACTGAGTCCAGGTCGTCGGCGGTCATGTCGACCTGAGACGCCAGGGTGTTGAGGACGTCAGGGTCGAGGGACAGGTCTGGCACGGTAGGCTCCTGCGTAGTGCTGGGGGCTGTGTGGGACTGTATGGTTTAGGGCGCGACTGTCTTCACGGTAGTGATGCTCACCGGTTGTGTAAAGAGGTGGTCTCGCTAGGCGGTCTCACTGCCGTTCCGACTCCGCTGTGCCGTGACCCGCTGCGTGGGTACGGCGCCACGGGGGCTGGTCGGCGACTCCTCACGTGTCACCCTGGTCCGGGCGCGGCGAGCCGTGGTGCTGGATGGTCTCGCTGAGCCGACGGTCAATGTGGGCGAGGAACTCGTCAAGGGCCTCCGCGCCTAACGGCGCCTGGTCGTCGGACGGTCCTGTGGTGCGGGCCGTGGCGTGCCGGTCGGGTGTGGCACGGTGCGGACTCTCCTCAGTGGCGGGGACCGGGTATGTGGGAGTGGCGTGGTGCCGGTTGCCCTGCGCCGCCACGACGCGCTCGGCCCGGGCGATGATCTCAGAGGCGCTGACTCCCAGCGGTGCAGCGACCTTGCTGAGCTCGCTGACCGTGAAGGGGGCCTGACCACTGAGCCCATCCTGGACGGTGACCAGGCTCAGGCCGGTGACGATGCTGAGATCCTCTGCGCTCAGACCTGTCCGGTGGGCCTGGGAGCAGACCTCGGCGGAGACCGCCTCGTCGAAGATGTGCCGAAGCGGGGTCCATGTCATGGCGTTATTTTGGGCCTATTTAGGGTCAAAGTCAATGTGTGCCCGATGCCGGTGCGGGCGTTGGTACTCTTGTGGCGTGCCAAGGAAGCCAAAGCCGCTGGAACCGCTTGATCGCGAGGTGATCGACATCCTGGCTGCCCGCCAGAAGGCCGCCGGGGTCTCACAGCGTCGGCTGGCCCGCGAGGCGGGGATGTCGCTCAACCGGGTCGGCATTATCTTTCGGGCAGAGGGTCCCGCGCCGACGGTGGGCGAGCTGGCAGTGATCGCGGAGGTGCTGGAGCTTCAGAGCTCAGAGATAATCCGTGAGGCCGAGCGTCGCCTTCGCGGGCGGGTCGCAGGTCCGCAGCCCGACGCCCAGGCAGCCACGGCGCAGCCGGAGCCCCGGGCTGCCCGAACTGTCGGGGACCGCCCGGAGCACGCCGCGTCGCGCCAGTGGGACGACGTCGGTGAGGAGTCACAACTTCCCCACGAGGAGTGATGCGGTGACGCCAGGGGCTCCAGATTGAATTGATTGGGTGCTCCCGGCGTGAGACGGCCAGGCTTGTCAGCTCCCGCCACGCTGTCTGCGTCCTCGGCGCGGAAGCCGTGTGAGCAGGGCGGGTGCCGGATCGCCCAGGGGTTGTGTCTGGTGATGTAGAAGCGGGTCAGGTCGCGTCCCTTGCGGCGGCGCCTGACATGGAGGTCGCCGTCGATCGCGCTGGTGAAGGTACGTGGGTGCCGCCGTACGGGATCGGGGGCTCTGACGCCCGCCACAGCCGTAGCCCGCTGCCGGTCTGCTCGGTGCGGGCCTGCAGGGGGTGTTGCGCAGCTGGGTGACTCTGGCCTGGATCTCGGGGAGGGGGTCAGCCCCGAGTCGGCACTGAAGTCGAAGCGCGCTGCGGTGCCCTTGATGACCGTCGCCGTCGCCTTGGTCATGTAGGGGTGTCGTTGTACAGGAGCCTGGTGTGGTCCTCAGCGGTAGGAGCCGTACCCCGGTCTCTCCTCACAGGAGTACAGACAGTCTGCACATCTTCGGCCTCCAGCGTGCGGCGTAGCAGCCTTGCCACGGCAGGAGAAGACTCGATTTCCGCTGCGTGAGGACGCGGAGGTGGAGCCGAAGATGTGCAGAAAAGATGCTACTGCACATCTTCAGCCTCTCTGAGAGGGTAACCGGGACGTGCTTCCAAGGAAGCGCCTGGTCGGCAGACCCCCTGGTGCGCTGAAGATGTGCAGCCTTAGGAAGCGGGCCTGGGGGCGGCTCCAGGGTGGTGGCTGCGCGGACGCTCTGAACGGCTGCTGAGGTGCCGGGTCCTTCCTGCGGGCACTTGTGACGAGCCATGTCGCCCCGTTGATGGCACTCCTGGACAAGTACAACGGGAGTACGACAGGATTACGGACGAAGGGCAGCGAAGGACGGGGCTATGGAGCCCGACACGTGTACCCAGGTGCGTACCAGCCGCCAGCACAAGGAGCGGGCCACGAAGATCCTCGACTACACCGGTGCGATCCGCGAGGCCGAGCCCGCCGTCAAGGTCCGAGACACCAACGAGCCCATGGACCTCATCGACCGTGCCTGAGCACGAGGGGGAGCAGGCGGTGGCAGCGCAGTCCGTGTCAGCCGGTGCTCGTGCGATCGCTGGAAGGCTCGATGTCTTTCTTGTGGGCCCCGGGGCCACCACGGGTGAGGGCCTTGTGACCTACTGCGTGGCCGTGACGGGCGTGGTGGTGGCTGGGATGAGGCCAGGTGTGGCAGGTGTGCGGATGTGATAGAGCTGGTCCGGGTGATGCGCGTATGCGTCACCGCGCTGCGGTACCCCCTGTGGGACTCGAACCCACGACCGTCGGATTAAAAGTCCGCAGCTCTGACCGGCTGAGCTAAGGGGGCCTCGCCTGACAGTCCTGCTCCTGGTGGCAGCCGACACCGTCAGGTACCCGGCCTGGTCCGGATGGGCGCGGGCCAGCCGCTGCCCCGTCCACAGGCTAGGTGCGCATGAGTGTATCTGGTCGCCTGGTGTCCCGCCTGCCTGTCTCGCGGCACAATAGGGGCGGCAGCCCGGCGCAGCACTGTGCGGGGCCACGCGGCTGGCCCGCTACCGCCCGGCTGCTGCTCCTGCAGGTCCTACAGGGAGGGGTCCGTTATGGCTCGCCAGTTCCACCGTCCCGCTCGCCTCGACCCTGAGGCGGCCGAGCAGATCGAGGGCACGGCTGACACCGCCGTCGCCTCGGAGCTCGCCCACCGTGCTGCCCAGGCCCTGGTCGGGGGCTTCCCCGGTGTTGTGGGACCGCAGGAGGGTCCCATCACCCGGGAGGGTGTTGTCGCGGCGGTGTCGGGACACGGCGTGGACGACGTCGCCGAGCTGTGGGCCGACTCCCCGGCCGCTACCCTGCCCGGCACCCTGTGGCGCCTGTTCCTGGTGCGGGAGTGGATCCGGCGCGACCCCGCGCTGGTTGAGCGCCGGTACGCCACCACCGTGGACCTCACTGGGGCGGGGGAGGAGGCTCAGGCCCGTTTTGAGGAGGCTCGTTCCCAGGCCCGGCGCGCCCCGGCGCCGCAGTGGCTCCGGGAGCGCCTTGACTTTCTCCTGGCCGGGCAGCTTGAGGGTGGGGTGACGGCGCTGGAGCCGCTGCTCGGCGTCACCTCCGGCTTCCTGCGCGCCCTGGCGGCAGGGTCCAGCGCCGTGTGGATCGAGGACGACGCCGACGAGCTGGCGGACCGCGTCACCCGCCGGGACTCCGCCCTGGTGGCGACGGCCGAGGAGCTGGCCGAGTCGGCCCGTCGTGCCCGTGTCGGCCTGCTCGACTGAGCCGGCCACTGCTACCGGCGCGGCCAGTGCGTTGCTGGCAGGTGGTGGTTGCGCAACGTCTCCCTCCCACGGTCGCTGGCGCGGCTGGTCTGCCTCGTGGCCGCGCCGTGCCCGGTCGGCCTGTCGCCCCAGCCCTGGACGTGGGACGATTCACCCATGACCAGCCACGCCCCTCAGCCTCCCGTCCCGCTGTCCGCCTTCCTCGGTGGTCGTGCCCACTCTCCTGCCTCCACGGCGGCCACTGGCCCGCAGGACCCGGGGGAGTCGGCGGAGGCGGTGCCGCCAGCCCCTGTGGAGGTTCCGGCTGGGGACCCTGTGGCGGCTCCGGGTGAGGCGGCGACAGGTGGCGGCGGCCTGCCTGCCCGGCCTGGTTCCCACGCCCCCAGCCCTGACAGCGGTGATGAGGTGGAGCGTGCCAGGGAGGCCTCCGATGTGGAGGTCTCCGACGTGACGGACAATGGGGCGGAGGACGCGCGGGACGCGCAGGTCGCTGAGGAGCACGTCATTGAGGCGGCTGACCCGCGCGACTTCGCCGACGACTCCGGTCCCCAGTACGAGGACGAGGACTTCGAGGACCTGGAGGAGGCTGGCGCCCTCCTGGCTCCGGTGGCGGCTGGTGTGGCTGAGGCGTCCCGCGGCGCTGCGGCCGAGGCGGCCCGCAGCGCCGCAGCGGGCTCGGCCCCTGCCAGCCTCACCCCTGGTAGCCCTGCGGAGGCGGGTCAGGCCCCCGTGCCCAGCCCTCCGGACCTTCCAGCCCCGGTCCCAGAGCCTGTCCTGCCGCCTCTGGAGTCCTTCGAGGACCGCTTCACCGACCGGGAGCTTACCTGGATGGACTTTAACGAGCGGGTCCTGGAGCAGGCGGAGGACCGTGACCTCCCCCTGCTGGAGCGTGCCTGGTTCCTGTCGATCTTCTCCTCCAACCTGGACGAGTTCTACATGGTGCGCGTGGCTGGGCTCAAGCGCCGCATCAAGGCCGGCATCACCCCGGTGCGCGCCTCAGGCCTGGACGCCCACCAGGTGCTCGCTCAGGTCACCTCCCGTGCCAAG
Organism: Actinomyces wuliandei; assembly: GCF_004010955.1. Taxonomy (NCBI): domain Bacteria; kingdom Bacillati; phylum Actinomycetota; class Actinomycetes; order Actinomycetales; family Actinomycetaceae; genus Actinomyces; species Actinomyces wuliandei. The sequence continues at coordinate 2,459,131 of NZ_CP025227.1, read as the reverse complement.
GAGCTCACCGCCCGCCAGGCGGCTCTCTTCCAGGAGGACGTGCGCCCGGCCCTGGCCGAGCACGGTATCGAGATCCTCATGTGGGACCAGCTGGCCTCGGAGCAGCAGGAGCGGCTGGCCCGCTACTTCCGCCACCACATCTTCCCCGTCCTCACCCCTCTGGCCGTGGACCCCTCCCACCCCTTCCCCTACATCTCCGGCCTGTCCCTCAACCTCGCCGTCATCCTGCGCAACCCCCGCAGCGGCAAGGAGCACTTCGCCCGCATCAAGGTGCCGGACTCCCTGCCGCGCCTGGTGACCGTGCCCGGCCGCGAGCTCGACGCCTCCAACAAGGAGGCAGGAACGGCCTTCATCCCCATTGAGGTGGTCATTGGCGAGCACCTGGATCACCTCTTCCCCGGGATGGACATCCTGGAGCACCACTTCTTCCGGGTCACCCGCAACGAGAACCTGGAGGTGGAGGAGGACGACGCGGAGAACCTCCTGACCGCCATGGAGCGCGAGCTGGAGCGCCGCCGCTTCGGTGACTCGGTGCGTCTGGAGGTGGAGGACACCGTGTCCCCCTTCACCCGGCGCTACCTGGCCCGCTCCCTGGGACTGCGGGAGGAGGACGTCTTCGCCCTGCCTGCGCCGCTGGACCTGCGCTGCCTCAACGAGCTCCACGACCTGGACATCCCCGCGCTGAGGTACCCGCGCTTCGTGCCGGTCACCGCCTCTGGGCTGGCCGCCTACGAGTCCTCCACCTCACCGGACATCTTCGCGGCGATGCGTGAGCACGACGTCCTGCTCCACCACCCCTACGACTCCTTCTCCACCTCGGTCCAGGAGCTGGTGGCCCAGGCCGCCGCCGACCCCCAGGTTCTGGCTATCAAGCAGACGCTGTACCGTACCAGCGGGGACTCCCCGATCATCGACGCCCTCATCGACGCCGCCGAGGCCGGCAAGCAGGTGGTCGCGGTGGTGGAGATCAAGGCCCGCTTTGACGAGGAGGCCAACATCTCCTGGGCGCGCAAGCTGGAGCGGGCCGGGGTCCACGTGGTCTACGGCATGGTGGGGCTCAAGATCCACTGCAAGCTGCTCCTGGTGGTCCGGGAGGAGGGCGACGGCCTGCGTCGCTACTGCCACGTGGGTACCGGCAACTACCACCCCAGGACGGCTCGCGGCTACGAGGACCTGGGCCTGCTCACGACGGACCGCGATGTCGCCCAGGACCTGACTACCTTGTTCAACCAGCTCTCCGGCTACGCCCCACGGGCACGTTTCCGTCGTCTGCTGGTCGCCCCCCGCTCTCTGCGCGACGGCCTGGTGGAGCACATTGACAAGGAGATCGCCAACAAGCGCTCAGGCCTGCCTGCCTGGATCCGTATCAAGGTGAACTCCATCATTGACGAGACGGTGATCGACGCGCTCTACCGGGCTTCGCGTGCCGGGGTGCCCGTGGACGTCGTGGTGCGTGGTATCTGCGGTATCCGGGCCGGGGTGCCGGGCCTGAGCGAGAACATCCGGGTGCGCTCCATCCTGGGGCGCTTCCTGGAGCACTCGCGGGTCTACGCCTTCGCCAACGGGGGCGACACCGTGCTCTACATAGGCTCGGCCGACCTCATGCACCGCAACCTGGACCGCCGTGTGGAGGCCCTGGTCCGTATCACTGACCCCGCCATGCTGGCCCAGCTGGAGCGGCTGGTGACCCGTTGCGTCAGTGACGAGGTCTCCTCCTGGCACCTCAACCCCGACGGTACGTGGACCCGTCACGTGAGCGGGGCGGACGGCAGCCGCCTGGAGGACGTCCAGGACTGCCTCATGGCCCGGGCGCGCTCGCGGGTCAAGAGCCGTCGCTGAGACCGTCATGAGCAGCGAGAAGGCGCCGGGGAAGAAGACCGGGATCAAGAGTGAGAAGAAGGGGGGAGGCAAAGCTGGCAAGGCTGGGAGCAGCGCCGGGGGGAAGGCCGGGAAGAGCAGTAAGGCTGCGGTCCGTGCGGCCGGGGCGCTGGTGTGGCGTGAGAGGCGTGGGCGCCTGGAGGTCCTGGTGGTGCACCGTCCCCGCTACGACGACTGGTCCTTCCCCAAGGGGAAGGTCGATCCGGGTGAGTCGGTGCGCACCTGCGCAGTGCGGGAGGTCGCTGAGGAGACCGGGTGTCACGTGGTGCTGGGCCAGCCGCTGACGACTGTGCGCTACCGCCTGGGTGACGGCACGCGCAAGCAGGTCAGCTACTGGGCGGCCCGCCTGCCGCCTGAGGGCTCGGCGGCGCTGAGAGCGCGTGCGGCGGTGGAGCTCGCCTCGCGCAGGGAGATCGACGACGTGCGGTGGATGGGCCTCAAGGCGGCCCGCAGGCACCTGACCCACGCCCGGGACCGGGACCTGCTGGGTGAGCTGGTGGACCTGTGGGAGGACGGCAAGCTGGACACCTGGACGCTGGTCCTGGTGCGTCACGCGCGGGCAGTCAAGCGCTCGGTGTGGAACCGGCCTCGCAAGCGCGACACGGAGACTGACGAGGCCACTCGCCCCTTGACCCGTGACCAGGGTGAGGGCCGGGCGCAGGCACTGGTGCCGATCCTGTCTGCCTATGGGGTGGCGCGGGTCATCACTAGCCCGTGGAGGCGCTGCGCGGACACCGTGGCCCCCTACGCCTGGGCAGCCGGGCTGGAGGCGGAGCAGGTGGGCTCGCTCACCGAGGCCGCGCATGCCGACAAGCCCAAGGCGGTACGCACGGTAGTGACCCACGAGCTGCGCCACCCGGAGGCGCCGGTCGCCCTGTGCACCCACCGCCCGGTCCTGCCCACCGTCATGGACGTGGTGGCGCAGGTGGCGCCGGGTCGGCTGCTGCGCTCTGTGCCTGACCGGGACCCCTGGCTCAAGACCGGGGAGATCCTGGTGGTGCACCTGGCCCGCCGCCCCCGGGGCAAGGTGCGGGCGGTGGCGATCGAGAAGCAGCGTCCCGTCCTGTCCGAGGGGCGGTAGCCCCCGTGTCGTCTCCCTGTCCTTCGGGGAAGGTGTGGTCGGGCGCCGGTACCCCGTGTCGTCATCTCACGACAGCCTCGCGTGCGTCCCGGTAGGAGGACAGCAGACGAGGGTAGACGGGGACAGACGAGGACACTGTCCGTGGACGGCTGGAAGGCGAGCCCTGCTCCGGCCTCGGCCCGTGAGGGCCGGTTTCCGGCTCCCGGGTACGTCGTGCGATGCCCCGGGGCTGGTGTCGCGTACCCCGACCTCGCATACCGCCCTGGCGGTCGCTGGCGGTCGCTGGCGGTTGCTGGCGGTCGCTGGTGGTGGCTGTGCCGCGCCGGACAGGTTGTTAGCTTGGTGTTTGCCTGTGGCACCCGAAGCGCTCACCCGGGAGGCGTACCGTGACAGCCAGTCGTGCGAGCCCTGGCTGCGCCTGACAGCGGACCGGGTCTCCACCAGGCCCCCGGGGTGGGGGCACTGGAAAGGCGCGGTACGACGTAGCAGACGGTGGAAAGGCCGGGAAGGAGAGCCAGGCAGAAGAGGGCCGGACAGGAAAGACCAGGCGGGAAGATAGAGACGGAAAGACCAGGTGGCACCACGGTGAGACACAAGACGAGACAAGGACGGTTCCTGTGCTCCTTCCACGCGGCTGCCTGACACGCCGCTCCCTGGGTGCGCTCAGTGCCGCGAGTGCCGCCTCGGTGGCCGTGCTGGCGGCCTGCGGGCGCGACGCGGGCGCCCCTGCCCCCGGCGGCTCCTCCGACCTGGAGGGAGGGATCCGGGGGGCGGGGGCCACGTCCCAGTCCACCGCCCAGGAGGCCTGGATGAACGGCTTCATGGACGCCAACCTCCGGGCCTTCGTCGACTACGCGGGGGGTGGCTCCGGGGCGGGGCGCACCAAGCTTGCCGCCGGTGCCGTGGACTTCGCCGGCTCCGACGTGGCGGTGGACGACGCCGAGATCTCCGGACTGGGTGGTGTCGTCGAGCTGCCCCTGTACGTCTCCCCGATCGCGCTCGTCTACAACCTGCCCGGCCTGGACGGCACCGACCACGTCAGCATGACCGGCGAGGTCCTCGCCCGTGTCCTGGCCGGGACGATCACCTCCTGGAGGGACCCGGCCCTCGTCGCCCTCAATGAGGGGACCGACCTGCCTGACCTCGGCATCACTGTGGTGCACCGCTCCGACGACTCCGGGACCACCAGGACCCTCACCGACTACCTCAGCGCTGCCGCGCCGCAGGCGTGGCCCTACGGCGGCTCCGAGACCTGGCCCCTGGAGGGGCAGTCCGGGGACGGGACCTCCGGGGTGGTCCAGACAGTCTCCGCGGCTCCCGGCACGATCGGCTACGCCGACGCCTCCAAGGTCCCCGGCTCCCTGGGGACGGTGGCGGTGGGCGTGCCCGGGGACTTTGCCGTCTGCTCCAGCGAGGCCGCCGCCGCGACCCTGTCCTCCTCAGAGCTCGTCGAGAGCGGTGACGGTGCAAGGCTGGCCTACTCCCTGAACTATGACGCGCCGGGCGCCTACCCTCTCGTCCTGGTGTCCTACCTGCTCGCCCGTCAGGACTACGAGGACGCCGGCACCGCTGCTGTGGTCAGGGCCTACCTCAGCTACGCGGTCTCCGCGGAGGGGCAGGACCTGGCCGCCCTGCGGGCCGGGTGCGTCCCGGTCCCGCAGCCCCTGCGCTCCAGGGCGGCCTCCGCCATCGCCATGATCTCCCCCTGAGACCCTCACGGCACAGGCACGCACACAGCGGACGTACACGGAAGGTCATCAGTGGACACCTACCCCACCCCCTCCCCGGCCTCTCAGGGCGCCAGCGCCTCCGAGGCTGCCGTGATCCGTCCCGGCCGGGCACCGGGACGGGCCGGGAACAGCGTCTTCACCGCCCTGTCCTACGGCGCCGGTGTCCTCATCATGGGCCTGCTCGCCCTGGTCACGGCCTTCCTGGTCTACCGGGCGCTGCCAGCCCTCACCGCCTCCGCGCAGGAGCTGGAGGGTGTCTCCTTCATGCGGGGGCGGGACCTGTGGGGGTACGTGGCTCCCCTGGTGTTCGGCACACTCCTGTCCTCCCTCCTGGCCCTGGCGGTGGCGGTGCCCCTGAGCATCGGGGTCGCCCTGTTCATCTCTCACTTCGCCCCCCGGCGCCTGGCCCAGGGGCTGGGCTACCTGGTGGACCTGCTGGCTGCCGTCCCCTCGGTGGTCTTCGGCCTGTGGGGCTTTCTGTGGCTGATGCCCCTGCTGGACCCCTTCTACACCTGGCTGAGCGACGGCGTCCTCGGCTCTGTCCCCCTCTTCTCCGGCTACACGGCGCCCGCCAGGAACATCCTGACCGCCTCCCTGGTCCTGGCGGTCATGGTCCTGCCGATCATCACCGCCACGGTGCGTGAGGTCTTCCTCCAGACCCCGACCCTCCACCAGGAGGCCTCCCTGGCGCTGGGGGCGACCCGTTACGAGATGATCCGCCAGGCGGTCCTTCCCTACGCCCGCTCCGGCATCGTCTCAGCCTCCATGCTGGGGCTGGGGCGCGCCCTGGGGGAGACCATGGCGGTCCTCATGATCATGTCCCCGGGCATGACAACCAGCCTCCACCTCCTCCAGGCAGGGCGGCACCAGACCATCGCGGCCAACATCGCCTCGCAGTTCCGTGAGGCCTTCGGACTGAGCGTCGACGTCCTCATCGCCACCGGCCTGGTCCTGTTCGTCATCACCTTCGCGGTCAACTCCCTGGCCCGCTGGGTCGTCGCGCGGCGTGGTGCTGCCTACGGGGGCGTGAGCAGGACAGGAAGGCGGAGGCGGGCATGACCAGGAGCAGCCGTACCAGCAGCGGAACCGGCAGGACCAGATCGACGGCGCTGGCGGCCTGGGCTGCGGCTGCCCGAGCCGGCCGGGCCGCCCGGACCACCTCGGGCGGTGGCGTCTCGGGCGGTGGCGCGCCGCCTGCTCACGACCCTCTGGCCGACCCGCCCAGCATTGAGGGCGTGCCGCTGACCTCCTACCGCCTGCCCCGGGGGTTCCTCTGGGCGGCCCTGGGGGCTGCCTTTGTCCTTGCCGGTGGCGTCGGCCTGGCGGCGGGGTGGTCGCCTGCCGTCGTCCTGGTCGTGACGGCCGCGACCTGGCTGGTGACGGCCACTGCCGTCTCCTGGGTCACGGAGGGGGAGCGGTGGGGACGTGACACCCTCATGACGGTCCTGGTCTACCTGGCCTTCGCCGCCGTCATGGTCCCGCTGGTCTCCCTGGTGTGGATGGCGGTCCTCGGCGGGGCGCAGCGCTTCGGCCCGGAGTTCCTGCTGACCAACATGCGCGGGGCTCAGGAGGGCAACGGAGGCTTCTACCACGGTATCGTCGGCACCCTGGAGATCACGGCGATCGCCTCGGCCATCTCGGTGCCGCTGGGGCTGCTGACCGCCGTCTTCCTGGTGGAGTACGACGGCGGGTGGGTGGCCAGGGCTGTCACCTTCCTCGTGGACGTCATGACCGGGGTCCCCTCGATCGTGGCGGGACTGTTCTCCTACTCCCTGTTCCTGCTGCTGGCTGGTCCCCGCTACCAGGCGGGTGTGATCGGGGCGGTGGCCCTGAGCGTGCTCATGACCCCGGTCATCGTGCGCGGGGTGGAGGAGATGCTCAAGCTGGTCCCCAACGACCTGCGGGAGGCCTCCTACGCGCTGGGGGTGCCCAAGTGGCTGACCATCATCAAGGTGGTCCTGCGCACTGCGGCCGCCGGCATCACTACCTCGGTCATGCTGGCGGTCGCCCGGGTCATCGGTGAGACCGCCCCCCTGCTCATCACCGTGGGCCTGACGATCCGCACCAACGCCAACCCGGTGGAGGGGTCCATGGCGACCCTGCCGGTCCTCGTCTACGACCAGTACGCCCGGGGGGAGGCCGCGACCATGGAACGGGCCTGGGCCGGGGCGCTGACCCTCATCGTCATCGTCATGCTGCTCAACCTGGCAGCCCGGCTGGTCGCCTGGCGCTTCAGCCCCAGGGGGCGCAGGTGAGCGGCGTCCGAGGTGCTGGGCCGCACCCTGACGTCAGCCCTCGGGGGCGCAGACGGGCGGCAGCCTGGGCCGCGACCGTCCTGGACCACCCTGGAAGCACTGGAAGGAGCTGACGTGTCCAAGCGGATCGACGTCATCAACGAGAGCATTTACTACGGTGACGTGCTGGCCGTCAAGGACGTCAATGTCCGCATCGAGCCACGCACGGTCACCGCCCTCATCGGCCCCTCCGGGTGCGGGAAGTCGACGTTCCTGCGCACGCTCAACCGGATGCACGAGGTCATCCCCGGTGCGCGTGTGGAGGGCCAGGTCGTCGTCGACGGCGTCAACCTCTACGACCCCGGCGTGGACGCCGTCCAGGTGCGTCGTGCTATCGGCATGGTGTTCCAGCGTCCCAACCCCTTCCCCACGATGTCTATCGCGGAGAACGTCCTGGCGGGTGTGCGCCTGAACAACCGCAGGCTCAGGAAGGCCGAGGCCGAGGAGCTGGTCGAGTCCTCCCTGCGTGGCGCCAACCTGTGGGACGAGGTCAAGGACCGCCTGGACCGTCCCGGCGCCGGCCTGTCCGGCGGGCAGCAGCAGCGCCTGTGCATCGCGCGCGCGATCGCGGTCAGGCCCTCCGTCCTGCTCATGGACGAGCCCTGCTCCGCGCTGGACCCGATCTCCACCCTGGCAGTGGAGGACCTCATCGCCGAGCTCAAGAGCGACTACACGATCGTCATCGTCACCCACAACATGCAGCAGGCCTCGCGCGTGTCGGACATGACCGGGTTCTTCAACCTGGAGGCCACCGGGCGGCCTGGCCAGCTGGTGGAGTTCGACGCCACCGCCAAGGTCTTCTCCGCCCCGTCCCAGAAGGCCACGGAGGACTACATCTCCGGCCGCTTCGGCTGAGGCGCTCGCGTCCCTGGCGGCACGGGCAGAGCCCACCGGCAGGGGTGGCTGCCAGGGGCAGGGCTACAAGAGAGGACGCCGGGCCGGAGAGCGCCAGTCGGCGCGAGTGCCGCTCGTGGCGGCTTGAGTTGGAGCCCGGGGCCCGTCACGACCCGGCGTCGTGCCCCAGCATACAGGGTGCTGGCAGCGGCCAGCGCCCCGACGTGTCGCGGGACCTGCCTCAAGGCGCCGGAGCGAGGTCGGGTGGCGCGTCGTGAGTGAGTGCCTCAAGACGCTCAGGGTGCCGAGGACGCGCGGGCGCAGCGGCAGGCGGGCTGCCGGGTCGCGCTAGGAGGGCTGTAGGAGGACTAGGAGCCCTGCTCCTGCGGGGCGTCCAGACGGTAGCCGACGTTGCGCACGGTTCCGATGAGGTGGTCGTGGTCCGTGCCGAGCTTGGCACGCAGGCGCCGGATGTGGACGTCAACCGTGCGTGAGCCGCCGATGTAGTCCTCACCCCACACCTCGTCCAGGAGCGTCTCACGAGTGAGGACCCGGCCGTGGTTGGCTGCCAGGAACTTCAGCAGCTCGAACTCCTTGTAGGTGAGGTCCAGGATGGAGCCGTGCAGCCTGGCGGTGTAGGCCGTCACGTCGATGGCCAGGTCGCCGACCTCGATAAGGGCGTCGTTGACCCGCTCGACGAGGGGGACGTGAGCGTGCAGGAGCCGCAGGCGGGCTGACACCTCGGCCGGTCCCGCGCTAGGCATGACAAAGTCCGCGCTGCCCCAGTCGCTCTGGAGGGCGGCGGCCCCGCCCTCCTCCAGGACGAGCATGACAGGCGGGCACTCCATGGGGCCGGTCAGGAGCTGGCAGAGGGCTCGTGCCCGGGTCAGGTCGCCGCGGGCGTCGATCATGACCACGTCGGCGGAGTCGACTGCCACGTAGGAGGCGGGGACGGGTGGGAGGCACTCGACCTGGGGGTCGAGGAAGGCTGCCGCCGGGAGGACGTCAGAGGCGTCTGTCTCGCGGGTGAACATGATGATCCGCACGGCGGTCTCCTTTCTGGCCTCAGGTCCCCGGCCCGGTCCGGGCCTCCTGCGGCTCGGCAGCCGTGCCTGGGCACCCTGGCCCGGAGCCAGTCAACCACATGTCAGGGTGCCTGATGTGGCACGATGCGTTTCGTGAGCACCCACCACGGACCCTCCCGACCGGATGCGCGGCCCTGGCACGAGGGCGGGAACGAGCCCCCTACGGCGCCGCCGTGGTCTGAGAACCCGGGCCTCCCCCCTGAGGAGGACGGCGCCGCCTACGCCATGCGGCTTGACGCCCACGCTCCCACCGAGCCCGGCCTCGTGGACCCGGCGTGGACGCGGCTGGCCTTCGCGGGCCTGGTGCCTGTGCTCCTGGCCGTGAGCGCGGTCCTGCCGCCGTGGGTGCGCCTGGTGCTCGTCCTGCTGCTGGTGCCGGCTGCCGCGCAGGGCTGGTCGGCCCTGGTGCGTGCCCAGCACGACCGCGGTGCCACGGTCGTGCTGACAGCCTGCGGCTGCCTGGCGGCGGTCCTGGTGTTCCTGCGTCATGACCTCGGTGCGGCGGGCCTGGTCATGGCCGGGTCGGTCCTGGCGGCCTTTGTGGCCCAGATCTGCCGTCGCGACGGCCGTCCCCACCTGGTGGAGGACCTGTCCTCGACCGTGTCCGGGTGCCTGGTGGTGGTCTCCGGCTCGGCATGGTGCGCCCTGGAAGCCGGGGTGGCGGACCCTGCGGTGACGGTTCCCACCTGCCTGGCCCTGTTCGTCGGGGCGGTGCTGACGGTCCTGGAGGTGCGGGCCACCGTCCTGGAGCTGCTCACCGTCACCGTCCCGGTGCTCACGGCGGGTGTGGCCGGGGGACTGCTGGCCTCGGCCGGCTTCTTCGGCGTGACCCACACGGGAACTGCGGCCGCGCTGCAGAGCGCTGCTGCCTGCGTCATCGTCGGCTTCGTGGCGGGTGTGCTCATGGCAGCGGGCAACCGGGTGCTGTGGACCCACCGCTGGGTCCCGGGAGGCCGGGCCGCCGTGGCCTCCGCGCTGGTGCCCGTCCTGGCAGTGGGGGTGCCGGTGTACGCCATCGCCAGGCTCATGGGCGGCTTTATCGCGGGGTGAGGGGCCGCTGGACCACTGGCTGCTGCCGGGGGATGAGCTGTGCCGACGGCCTGTCGTAGGCTGAGGCCATGGCGTTCACCTTTCCTGACGGCCTCGCACCCGAGCTCTACCCGCTGGCCTGGCTGGTCGGCACCTGGCGCGGCTACGGTGTCCTCACCTATGGTGAGACCGTTCCTGAGCAGGCCGTCTACCAGGAGATGGTCTTCGACCACGACGGCGGCCCCTACCTGCGTCAGCTCACGACGATCTGGACGGTGGACGCCACCCGCAGCCAGGACCTCGACTTCGAGGTGCCCGGGCTGGAGGGGTCGGGTCTCCTGGCCCCCGCCCAGGTGTGGTCCACCGAGACCGCCTACTGGCGTCCGGTGACCCAGGAGGAGCCGGACCCTGAGGACGCCGACGACACTGGCACCCGCGCCCCTGTCACCCGCCTGGAGATGGTCTCCGCCGACCCCGCCGGGCACGTCGCCGTCTGGGAGGGCTGGATCCAGGGGCCGCGGGCGCAGGTCGCCTCCCAGGCGGTGGGACGGTCGCGCACTGCGGCGGCGCTGACCCAGATGTCACGTATGGTCGGGCTCGTCGGCGGGGACCTCATGTGGACCCAGGACATGGCCGCCTTCGGTGTCGAGGAGCTGACCACCTACGCGTCCGGCCGTCTGGGCAGGGTGGCGGAGCCTCAAGAGGGGACCTCCTGATGCTGCCCTCGCCGCTGCTGAGCCGTCCCGGTGCCGTCGCCGGGCCCGAGGGGGACCCGGACTCGACCGTGCCCGCCCACTACGGGGACCCGCTGCGCGAGCAGGTCGCCCTGGCCGACGGGCACGCGCTGAGCGCCCTGGCCCGTGACGTCGTGGCGGTGACCGGTCTCGACCGCCTGAGCTGGCTGACCACTCTGTCCAGCCAGGTGCTGACCGGTCTGGCCCCCGGTGACGGCGGGGCCGAGGCCCTGCTCATGGACGCCCAGGGGCACATCACCCACGCTCTGGCGGCTCTTGACGACGGCCAGCGCCTTCTCCTGGTGACCGAGGCCGGGCGCGGCGAGGACCTGGCGGGCTTCCTGGAGTCGATGCGGTTCATGCTCCGGGTCGAGGTGCGGGTGGCCGAGGAGCTGGCCGTGCTGGGTGCTCTGGGAGGCGGTGTGGCCCGCCTGGAGGAGGCCGCCCGGCCGGGGCACTGGCTGGGCACCTGGCGTGATCCCTGGCCGGGGGTGGTCGAGGGCGGGACCAGCTACGACGTCGGCCTGGAGGGGCGTCCGCACCCCGGTGCCGGGTACCAGGCGGGCTGGGTGGTTGTTCCTGCCGGTGACGTCCCCGAGGTGGTGCGCGCCTGGGAGCGCGGACGGGGCGGGGACGTCACCGGGCAGGCAGCCGCGGAGGCTGTCGGCCAGAGCGGCTCAGCCGGCAGGGCGCAGGGCGGGGGGCACGTGGTCGCCAGGAGAGTCCTGGCGGGCTCCCTGGCCTGGGAGGCGCTGCGGGTGGAGGCGGGGCGTCCGCGCCAGGCGCGTGAGGTCGACGCCCGCACCATCCCTCACGAGCTGGACTGGCTGCGTACCGCCGTGCACCTGACCAAGGGCTGCTACCCGGGCCAGGAGACGGTGGCACGCACCCTCAACTTGGGGCGGCCTCCGCGCCGCCTGACTGTCCTCCAGCTCGACGGCCTGGGCGGAGAGCTGCCCGCCCCCGGTGCGGCGGTGCACCTGGGGGAGCGTGCCGTGGGGGCGGTGACCTCGGTGGCGCGCCACCACGAGCTGGGGCCGGTGGCGCTGGCCCTGCTGCGCCGGGGGGTGCCGGTGGATGAGCCGCTGACGGTGGCGGTGACCGAGGCCGACCAGACCGAGGCCGACCAGGAGGAGGCAGACCAGGAAGCCGGCCAGGGTGGCAGGCAGGGTGCCGGGCACCCTGGGAGCCGGCCGGAGGAGCCGCGTGAGGTGGGGCGGGTCGCGGCTGCCCAGGAGCCCCTGGTCTCCCCCGAGGGGCGTGCTCAGGCCAGCCCCGCCGAGCGTCCCGGGGCCAGGTTGCGGGGTGCCGGGACGCGCGGGACGGATCTGCCTCGGCGCCCGGCGCGGTGAGGGACGTGCTGCGCGGTGAGGGACGTGCTGAAGGATCGCACTGAGAGATCTACGAGAAGTCGCGTGAGAGGACGCGCTGGGCCGGGCGGCGCTGATGCGACCGGGCTCCGCCGGAGGGCGCGTGGGAGGAGGCACGGGCTCGGACGGGATGACCCGCACTGCCACCGTGCCGGGGCCTGTGGTATCCAGGAGGCTCGGGCGGGATGACCTGTCTGGGCCGACCGGGCTCCGCTGGGAGAGGACAGCCCTGACCGCCCTGACGGCTGGCGCGGGCTGGAAGGTAGACTGTCGATGTGGATGCGCTGGCGATGACTGCGACCTACCTGGAGCAGGCTGTCTTCTGGATCTGGAGGCTCAGCCAGCTCGCCGCTGTCCTCCTGGGCGTGTGGGCACTCGTTGACGCCCTCACGCACGACCCCTCCCACTTTGTGGCTGCGGGCAAGCGCACCAAGGGGTTCTGGGCCGGGGTCAACGCCGCTGGCCTCGGTGTCCTCCTTCTCATGGGTGCTGCTTCTATGCTGGGGCTGCTGGGGGTCGTGGCCAGCGCGGTGTACCTGGCTGACGTCCGCCCCGCCCTGCGCCCCTACTCCCCGGTGCGGGTGCGCTCCTCCGTCCGTATCCCGGGGCGGGCACGGCAGAAGCGGCCGGGAGGCCAGTGGGGTGGTGGGCGCGGTCCTCGCGACTGGCGCCCGGGACGCTGATGCGCGCCGTGCTCCAGCGCGTCAGGCGCGCTGCCGTACGGGTTGACGGTGAGGTGGTTGGTGAGGTCACCAGGCCGGGGCTCATGGTCCTGGTGGGGGTGACCCACGAGGACGGCCCCGCCCAGGCGGGTGTCATCGGCCGCAAGATCGCGGACCTGCGGCTGCTGGAGAGCGGCGTGGAGGGTGACGGTGTGGCGGGTGCGTCCGGCCCCGAGCGCTCTGTGGCCGACCTGGGTGCTCCGGTGCTTGTCGTCTCCCAGTTCACCCTCTACGGGGACACGCGCAAGGGACGGCGTCCTACCTGGAACCGGGCCGCTCCCGCCGAGGTGGCCCAGCCGCTGGTGGAGGCGGTGGTGGCTGACCTGCGCGCTCGCGGCCTGGAGGTCGCGACTGGTCGGTTCGGTGCGCACATGGAGATTGACATGGTTGCCGACGGCCCTGTGACGCTCCTGGTGGAGGCGCAGTGACCCGTGAGGCGGACCTGCTGGATCGCGTGGTGCCGCCCTGTGTCGTGGTCTGCGAGGTGGGGGACGACGTCGAGGAGCCGCTTTTCCCCGCAGAGGAGAGGCACATTGCCAGGGCGGTCGCCAGGCGGCGCGCTGAGTTCACCACGGTGCGTTACTGTGCCCGTCAGGCGCTGCGGGGCCTGGGGCGGCAGCGTCCGGTCATGGTGCCGGGTGACCAGGGCGAACCGACCTGGCCTGACGGGGTGGTAGGTGCCCTGACCCACTGCGAGGGCTACCGGGCGGCGGCTGTCGCGCGGTCGCAGGAGGTGGCCTCCCTCGGCATCGACGCTGAGCCCAACGGTCCGCTGCCCTCAGGCGTCCTGGGCATCGTGGCCTCTGCCGCAGAGCGTGACCACCTGCGAGCCGTGTCCGCCCAGCGTCCCGGGATCGCCTTTGACCGCCTGCTGTTCAGTGTCAAGGAGAGCGTGTACAAGGCGTGGTTCCCCCTGGAGCGCTGCTGGCTGGGATTCGACGACGTCGAGGTGCGTATCGAGCCCTGGGGTGGCTTCCAGGCCCGTCTGCTGGCTGCTGCGGTGCCGTGGCACAGCGTGAGGGGGGCGTGGGTGTGCAGCGGGAGCCATGTCGCCAGTGTCGTGGTCGTTCCTGCCACCTGCTAGACGTACCGGGTGCCGGGTGGGCAGCCGGGTTGCACATCTTCGGGGTGGTGGTCGCATGGGGCAGGGGCCGACTCATCCATCGTAGCTGGGGGTGATTCTGGGATCCGCGTGCTTCTGCGGGTCACGCCGGGGCCGGTGAGCGGGGCGCGGAGGGTCCCTCGCTGCACAGAGTCCATGATGTGCAGCGGCCTGCCTGGTGCACATCATGGGGCTGGTCGTGGCACGTGGTCTGGGGGCGGCTGAGCCGTCTTCCGCAGAAGTACGACGAGTCCGGTGTCTCGTTGTCCCAGTGGCGCTGCAGACAACTGGCCGAAGATGTGCAGCTCGTCCAGCGGCCCTGCTCCTGTCCTTCCCGGGTCGTCCCGGCAGGCGCCCCGGCGTGCCTTGTGGCGGTCCCGACCCTCGCGGGCGGCTCCGGACGGGCGCCGAACCCCTCCGGCGGGCACCTGAGACGAGTCTCGCCGTGTGGTTGACTCGCTGCGACGCTGGTTGCTAGGCTTTTCTTGTTATCGCATAGCATAGAAATAAGGCGCTGGCCGTTCGAGGAGCACGTCCTGTACGTCATGCAGGGACGTATGCTGAGACCGCCGGATGATGCTGTCTGGGTGCCTACCGCGTGTAGCGGGTCTCGGGCGGTCCGGTGCCACTCACGAGGGCTAATACCATGAAAAAGATATACTGGCTACGGCTGCTGTGCCCGCAGCAGCGGTTGGACCTGGGTGCGTGGCGTCCAGGAGCCGCCCTGCGAGCAGCATCTGTGACGCGATGCGGAGGATCCTGTGAGTAGCGTGGTTCCAGCCGGACCAGTTGGGCAGAGCGGGCGGCTGCCTTCCCCGGTGGGGGCTCCCGCGCTCGTGGAGGAGGGTGAGGAGGGCTTCACAGCTGTCCAGCACGCCCCTGCCAGCTCTCCTTACCAGGACGGACACTACCCGGGTGCCCCGGTGTATCCCGGGATATTTCTCATAGAGACGGCCTTCAGGGCGTCCTGCCTTTACCTGGAGCGCCATGGTGGTGGTCGGATCAGCCTGGCTGAGGTCAGGAGGGCGCGCTTCTCCGCCCCCGGGTTTCCCGGGGACTCGTTCACGGTACAGGCTGGTGTGCGTCGGCTGTCCGCCTCCTGCTGGGAGGTCAGGGCGCAGTGCCTGCGGTCGGGTGACGGCCAGCGCCTGGCAGTCCTGGTGCTTCGCCTCCAGGACTCAGAGGCCCCGGACGAGGGGGACGGGGAGGCTGCGACGGTAGCTGGAGGGACGGGCAGGACGGCCGAGGTGCCGGCCTGCAGGGAGGCGGCCGGTGACTGCGATATTCAGTCCCTCATCCCGCACCGGGGCGAGATGCTCCTCCTGTCGGAGGTCCTCGGTATTGAGACGGGCCGGACGGCGTGGGCGACCCACCGCGTCAGCGCTGACGAGCCCTGCTTCTGCGGCACCTGCCCGGAGGTCTCCTCGGGCTTCCTCCCCTGGCCGCGGACCCTGATGACCGAGTTC
This sequence comes from Actinomyces wuliandei, assembly GCF_004010955.1. Lineage (NCBI taxonomy): Bacteria > Bacillati > Actinomycetota > Actinomycetes > Actinomycetales > Actinomycetaceae > Actinomyces > Actinomyces wuliandei. The sequence continues at coordinate 2,443,806 of NZ_CP025227.1, read as the reverse complement.
ATCGGCCAGGCTGCGGTACTGCTGTGCTCTTACAGCAGCGGCAGGGGGGCTGACAGCCCCCCACCCCTGTTCACGCGGGCCAGGGGCATCAGGTTCCTGGGTGACGCCTGCCCCGGGGACACGGTCTCCGCCCAGGTGGAGGCTGACCACATCGGCAGTCCTGCAGCTCTGCTCCGAGCCAGGGCCTGGGTGGGCGACAGGCTCGTGTGCGAGATCGACCAGGCCATGATCGTCTACAGTGACATCAGCGGCATTGAGGGCTAGCGGCCGTGGGCTGGCGACAGCGGCGCCGAGGGATGACGCCGAGGGTGCTCGGCCCTCAACACCCTCAGGCGGAGGGGCAGGAGGCGGGGCTGGGGCGGGGAGGCAGGCCGATCAGGAGGAGGAGCTGGTCGGTGAGCTGGTCGGTGATCCTGTCCACGTTCTTCTCGTTGAGCAGGTAGAGGCGGACGTAGGGGACGCCCAGCAGGGTGGCGTGGAACTCGTTGATGTTGGCAGGGTGGGGGACCGGCTCGTTGAGGGCGGAGGAGATGGCGTCGTGCGCCCTCCTGATCAGGACGGTCTCCATGGAGGCGCGGAGCTTGGGGTTGCCCGCCATTTCTGCCAGGAGCCCCGGGATGACCGCCAGGCCGACGGGGGAGGCGATCATCGCCACAGTGCTCTCCGCGAGCTGCCTGATGCTGTCCTGGACGCTGTGGGGGTCACTGGCGGTCTGGTCGTCCTCGTCCTGCGCCGTGGGGTGGAGGATGAGGTCGAAGACCATCTCCGCCTTGGAGCCCCACCGGCGGTAGATGGTGGTCTTGGCGACTCCGGACTCCTGTGCGACCCTCTCGATAGTCAGTGCCGTGTAGCCGTGCTGGACCACAAGGTCCCTGACGGCAGTCGCCAGCTGTGCATCGGTGTGGGCGCGTCGTGAGGCGTAGTGGCCGGTCCGGCGTGGCTCTACGGAGTCCATGGTGGTGGGGTCCTCCTTGTGGTCATGAACAGTGCTGCGGCGCCTCGCTGGTGCGTGTGACACGTCGTGGTCGCCGCTGGCGCACAGTCCTGGGAGAAAGTCAGGGTACTACAGCGCTGCCACCCCGGTGGGGCAGCCCCTGCGCTGCCCGCTGAGGCGGGGGCGGACCCGTCCGCGACTCCGACCCGACACGGTGCCGTGCGCTCAAGAAGCCCTGAGCCTGCCAGCAAGATGCTACGATACGTTTCGTAAACGTCGTCTGAGGAGGACTCGATGGGCGAGAACCAGATGTGGGCCGTTCAGTTCCGCCGCTACGGCGGACCCGAGGTGATGGAAGTGGGGCAAGCGGCTGTGCCGACTCCCTCGGCTGCGCAGGTGCTGGTCGAGGTGGCTGCGTTCAGCCTTAATCAGCTGGACCTGGACGGCCGGGCCGGGAGGATGCGACCCATGATGGGCTTCGGCTTCCCCAAGGGCTCGGGGGTGGACTTTGTCGGCAGGGTCGTGTAGGGCGGTGGGCGACGGCGACCTGGTGTGGGGCTACACCGGCCTGAGGCCACCGGGGCGGGCCGCGGCTGCGGCCCAGTACGTGGCGACTGGCGCCGACCAGGTAGCCAGGGCGCCCAGGAGCGTGCCCCCCGGGCGAGACTGCCGCGCTCCCGCTGGTGGGGCTGACCGCCCTGCGGGCGCTGCGGGCGCTGCGCGTGGGCAGCGGCAAGCAGGTCCTGGTCGTCGGGGGCAATGGTGGGGTTGGCTCGACCACTATCCAGGTGGCTCGCCTGCTCGGTGCCGAGGTGGACGCGGTGGTTGGTCGGCAGGGCCAGGCGGCTGAGCAGGCTGGTGCGAGGCAGATCTACAACTACCACTCTGGTGGGCCGGAGCAGATCACCAGGAAGTACGACGCTGTTGTCAATGCTGCGGGAGCCAGCATGCTTGCCTGCAGGAGGACGACCGCCCGTGGGGGCGAGGTCATGGCGCTGTCCCCGGCGGCGATACCGCTGGTCGCCTTCTCCATGGTCAGCCCTGGTGCCAGGATCAGGATGATGTCCGCCAAGTCTCCTCCTGAGGACCTGGTGTGGCTGGCCGACCGTGTTGACGACGGTTCGCTCGTCCCGATTGTTGACACGACCTACGAGCTCAAGGACGTCGCCCGGATGCACAAGGACGCGGAGGCGAGGTCGGCCTGCGGAAAGCGTGTCGTCGTCGTGGGGCAGCACTGAGCGTGCCCGGGGGCAGGCCAGGAAGCAGGAGAGCGGCTCGCCTCGCTGCGGCGTGCACTGAGCGTGCCCGGGGTGGGCAGCGCAGGGGGTCTTCACGCCCCCACGGGAGCGTCAGCGTGGCGGCGTCCCGGCGGGCGCTGGTGGACGGTGGTCCCGGCAGACGCGCGGAGGCGTCATCAGTGGGTCGGTCGGTGTCACGCCGCCTCTTGGGGCGGGGACTCCCTGGAGGCGGCCACCAGCTCGTAGCGCTCGTAGTGGTCGAGCACGTCGTTGCAGATCTGGTTTCCCTCGTAGGGGTAGATGCTGTAGCTCAGCCCCTCCCCGAGCGCCACCTCCAGGTGGATCATCGTGTCCTCCGCCCTGATCGTGCGGGCGCCGTGGGACGTGGCCCGTGAGCGGCGGATCTGGACCGGGTAGATGAAGTCCTCGCCGTCCTCGTCCTGTGACAGCGCCTCCAGCTGGACACGCTTGGAGACGTCGTCCTGCAGCCCGTCGTGGACCTCACGCACGACGGCGGGGACCCCACGCTCTTGGAGGGCGGCGGCGACCTCGTCCAGGGCCGGGCGGATGACGTTTTGGAGGCGCTGCTCGGCCTGGCGGGGGGACACCGAGCCCAGCGACAGTGACAGCCGGCGCCGCCATGACCCCACTGAGACTGAGACTGTGGGCTCGGGACTTGTCCACTGCACGGCGAAGGAGCGGTAGACCGCCTGCTCGTGCAGCTGCTCCTGGTGCAGTGCCCGGTTGAGGCCCACCATGACGAGCACCAGGACGATGGCGAAGGGGACCGCCATAATGATTGTGGCGCTCTGCAGGGCCGTGATGCCACCGACCAGGAGCATGCCGACTGTCAGCGCCCCCGTGACCGCCGCCCACAGGATGCGCAGCGACGGGCGCGCGTCGGTGTCGGCTGTGGGCAGCTCGCTGCACAGGTTTGCCATGACCAGTGCGCCGGAGTCGGCGGAGGTGACGTAGAACAGCAGCCCCACCAGCGTCGACAGCGCCACCAGGACGGGTGTCCCTGGGATCGTCGTCAGCAGCGCAAAGAACCCCTGCTCCGGGGAGGCCTCCACGGTCTGCCCGAACGCGGAGTCCCCGTCCATGATCCGCTTCACCGCGGTGTTGCCGAAGACCGAGACCCACATGATGATGTAGGAGAACGGGATCACCAGGGTGCCCAGCACGAACTGGCCGATCGTGCGCCCCTTGGAGATCCGGGCCAGGAACATGCCCACGAATGACGCCCAGGCTATCCACCACGCCCAGAAGAAGAGTGTCCACGACCGCATCCACTCACTCGGGTAGCTGTAGGCCATCGTGTCCAGGGTCATCCCGGGGAACATGGTGACGAAGTCACCGATGTTCATCACCATGGCGCGCAGCAGGAACGTGGTGCTACTGGTGACCAGCGCCCACGCGGCCAGGACGACCGCCAGGGCGACGTTGAGCTGGGACAGGAGGCGCACCCCTTTGTCGACACCGGTGGTCGCCGAGACGGTGGCCAGGACGACCGCCAGGACGACCAGGGCCGTCTGGGCGCCCAGCCCCTGGGGCACCCCGACCAGGATGCCCAGGCCCACGTTGAGCATGACCACGCCGATACCCAGTGAGGTCGCGACACCGAAGATGGTGCCGATCACCGTGGCGATGTCGATCGCGTGCCCGACAGGTCCCCGGACCCGCCTGCCGAAAAGGGGCGCGAGGACCGAGCGGACCGCCAGTGGCGCCTTCTTGCGGTGGGCGACGTAGCCCAGGGCGAGTCCCATGAGGGCGTACATGCCCCAGCCTGTGATGCCGTAGTGGTAGATGGTCCACACGGTTGACTGGCGTGCGGCCTCTACTGTCTCGCCGACGACCTGGGGCGGGGAGAGGAACTGCGTGGCTGGCTCGGCGACGGCGTAGAACATGAGGTCTGTGCCGATGCCAGCCGCGAACAGCATGGCCGCCCAGGAGAAGGTGGAGTACCGGGGGCGGTCGTGGTCGCTCCCCAGCCGGACGCCGGGGTAGCGGAAGCCCAGGTAGACGACGAAGACCAGCGCCGCGCTGGCGAGGGTGATGTAGAACCAGCCGAGGTGGTCGGCGGCCCACACCACGGCCGTGTCGAGGACCCTGCCTGCCGAGGTGGGCGTCGTCAGGAACCAGGTGGCCATGAGCCCGGTGACCAGCAGGGAGGTGACAAGCACGGGCCGCTTGACGGGTGGCAGGCTGTCCTGGACGGCTGTCTGCCGGGCAGCCCGGGCTGGTTGTCGTGGTGTCTGGTTGGCTCCGTCTTTGTCGCTGTCTCCCGGCTTTTCTGTCTTCCGGCCCGCCTCCGTCACTGGGCACCCCCGGTATGGCGGGCTAAGACAGGGTGCTGGGCCTCAGCCTGCGCGGCGCTGGGGAGCTCTGTGGGGGTGTCCCAGCTGTTGTTGCGCGGGTCCCCGGGCGGGTAGGCCGGCATTGAGCCGTCGGCCCTGAAGACTGGGGCGTGCTCGGGTGCCAGCGGGGTGCTGCCGGTGATGAGGTCGGCCGCCTTCTCCGCCACCATCATGACCGGCGCGTAGATGTTGGCGTTGGTGATGGTCGGGAAGACCGAGGCGTCGACGACACGCAGCCCCTGGGTGCCGTGGACCCGCATGGACGAGGGGTCGACGACAGACATGTTGTCGGTGCCCATCTTTGCCGAGCACGAGGGGTGCAGGGCGGTCTCGGCGTCCTGCGCGACCCAGCGGAGGATCTCCTCGTCGGAGGAGACCTCGGGACCGGGGGAGATCTCCCCGGCGTCGAAGGGAGCGAGGGCGGGCTGGGCCAGGATGTGGCGGGCGGCACGCACCACCTCGACCCACTCGCGGCGGTCGCGCTCGGTAGACAGGTAGTTGAACAGGATGGACGGGCGCACGCCGGCGTCGGGGCTCGTGATGTGGATGTGGCCACGCACGTCGGAGTTCATCGGCCCGATGTGCACCTGGTACCCGTGCTTGGAGGCTGGGGCAGAGCCGTCGTAGCGCACCGCGATGGGCAGGAAGTGGAACTGCAGGTTCGGGTAGGCCACCTCGTCGTTGGTGCGGATGAAGCCCCCTCCCTCGAAGTGGTTGGAGGCCCCCACGCCCGAGTCCAGGAGCAGCCACTGGGCACCGATGTAGGGTGCCTTCCACATCCTCAGCCACGGGGCGATCGAGACCGGCTGGAGGCACTCGTGCTGGAGGTAGACCTCCAGGTGGTCCTGCAGGTTCTCTCCGACACCCGGCAGCTCGACGTGTGGCCGCACGCCTGCGGCACGCAGCACCTGCGGGTCACCCACCCCGGACAGCTCCAGCAGCCGGGGGCTGTTGAACGCGCCGCCGCAGAGGATGACCTCGCCAGCCTCCACGTGGTGGTACCTGCCCAGCCGACGGAAGTTGACGCCAGTCACGCGAGTGCCGTTCCACGTCAGCCGTGTCACGTACGCGAGGGTGGTGACGTCAAGGTTCCTGCGGTAGCGGACTGGGCGCAGGTAGGCCCGTGCCGCGCTCCAGCGGGAGCCGTGGTTGGTGTTGCGGTCGAAGGGCGCGAAACCCTCCTGACGGTAGCCGTTGACGTCGTCGGTGCGCGCGTACCCGGCTTGGACCGCCGCCTCGAAGAAGGCCTGGAACAGTGGTGAGGTGGCAGGCCCGCGGTCCAGGTGGAGCGGGCCGGCCCCTCCACGCCAGGCGTTGGCGCCGGCCTGGCGGGTCTCCATGCGCTTGAAGTAAGGCAGGCAGTGCGCGTAGTCCCACGTCTCCATCCCCGGGCTGGCGGCCCAGCGGTCGTAGTCGCCTGGGTTGCCGCGCTGGAAGATCATGCCGTTGATTGACGACGAGCCGCCGAGGACCTTGCCCCGGGCGTGCTTGACGCGGCGTCCCCCCATGTGGGGCTCAGGGTCCGTCTCGTAGGCCCAGTCGTAGAGGGGGTTGCCAGCCGGGAACATCAGTGCGGCCGGCATGTGCACGAGGGGGTCGACGAGGAAGTCGGCGCGGCCGGCCTCCAGGACGAGGACGGAGGTGGAGGGGTCTGCCGACAGGCGGTTGGCCAGGGCCGAGCCGGCTGAGCCTCCTCCGACAATGACATAGTCGTAGCGGTTCTTCACGTGGGCCTCTCTTTCTTCGGTGGTCTTCTGCTTCCTGGTGGTCTTCGTGGGCTGGCTGCCCTGCCGCCCGACGCGCAACGCCGCTGCGGCAGCGTGGCGGGGTGGTCTTCGTGGCCTGGCTACCCTGCCGCCTGACCTTTCTGCGCGTCTCCTCCGCGAGGTGCTGGTGGGGGTCATCCTGTTGCCGAGGGGTCGGTGAACCACCCGGCCCGTGCCGGCCGGAGGTTGTGCCAGATGTGCTTGTGCTCCTGGTACTCGGCCAGGCCTGCGACTCCCAGCTCGCGGCCGACCCCGGACTGCTTCATGCCGCCCCACTCGGCCTGCGGCACGTAGGGGTGGTAGTCATTGATCCAGATCGTCCCGTGGCGCAGCCTCCGGGCCACGCGCTCGGCGCGCCCGGCGTTGTCGGTCCACACCGCGCCCGCGAGCCCGTAGACGGTGTCGTTGGCGATGGCCACTGCGGCGTCCTCGGCCTCCTGGGGCGCGGACCCGCTGAAGGTCTCCACGGTGAGGACGGGGCCGAAGGACTCCTCGTGCACGCAGGCCATCTCGGAGGTGCAGCCGTCCAGGATCGTCGGTGGGTAGTACCAGCCCGACCCCAGCCTCGCACCGCTGGGACGCTGCCCGCCGCAGCGCAGGACAGCGCCCTCGGCCACGGCCAGGGCCACGTACTGCTCCACCTTGTCGCGGTGGTCCTGGCTGATGAGCGGCCCGGTCTCCGCGTCAGGGTCGAAGGGGCCTCCCAGGCGGATGGCCTCAGCCCGCCGGACGAGCTCATCGACCACCCGGTCGTGGACCGACTCCTCAACCACCAGCCGTGCACCCGCCGAGCAGACCTGGCCGGAGTCGAGGAAGACGGCCGTGAGCGCGTTGTCGATCGCGGCGTCCAGGTTGGCGTCGGCGAAGACGACGTTCGGGTTCTTGCCGCCCAGCTCCAGTGCCACCCGCTTGACGGTGCCGGAGGCGGAGGCCATGATCGACCGCCCGGTCTCCAGCCCGCCGGTGAAGGACACCAGGTCGACGTCAGGCGACTGCGTGAGGACCGGTCCCACGGCCCCGCCAGAGCCCAGCACCAGGTTGGCCACACCGTCGGGCAGGCCGAGCTCGGTAAGTGTGCGGCACAGCCACACGGCGGTCTGGGGTGTGAGCGCCGCTGGCTTGAGGACGAAGGTGTTGCCCGCCGCGAGCGCGGGCGCGACCTTCCAGGCTGTCTGGAGCAACGGGTAGTTCCACGGGGTGATCAGTGCGCACACGCCGACGGGCTCGGTGACCACGCGGCTGGCGACGTCGGGCACGCCGGCGTCGACCACCCGGCCGGCCTCTTGCTGGGCGAGGGAGGCGAAGTGGCGGAACACGGCCACGATGTCGGCCATGTCGACAAGGCTCTCCACATGGCGCTTGCCGGTGTCCAGTGACTCCAGACGGGCCACCGCGTCTGACTCCGTCTCGAGCCTGTCGGCCAGGGCGGTCAGGAGCCTGGCGCGTTGGGGGGACGGGGTGCCAGGCCAGGGGCCGTGGTCGAAGGCGTGACGGGCTGCGGCCACGGCAGCCCGGGCGTCCTCGACGGTGGCCTCAGCGGCCTGCGCCACCTGCGTCCCGTCGGCCGGGCACAGGATGGACCGGGTGCCTCCGTCTGACGCGGCTCTCCACTGGCCACCGATGAGCAGCTGGTTGACGACTGTCTCCTGAGTCTCTTGAGTCACGGTTGCTCCCTTGTCTGATTGGGTGTCTGGGCATTGCTGTGCCTGTAGGGCTGGTGGTGCCGGTGGACGTCGAGGTGCTGATGAGGTCGTGGATCTGGTGAGGCTGCTCGTGGCCAGGTCCTTCTGGGTGGCCCTTCCGCTGTGCAGTTGTCGTGCGTGATCGGGGCCGGGGAGCCGCAGTGGCTGGCAGGGCTCGGGGTCCCGGTGGTGACGAAGTGATTTCATCCTAACGGCGATAGGTGTTGAATGCAGGAGTTAGGCGTCGTCATGGACTATGTCGAGGATATTTATACGGTTGTGCGCGAGTGTTGGGGTCACGTGTGGACGATTGCGTGTACTGTCTGGGTGGCCTGTTGTGCGGCCGTGTCCGGCCGCCAGGTGGGCTGGTGGGGCGGGGTGTGAATTTCTCTGGATTTTGCCGGTGTGTTGCGGCTATCAAGGCCGGACGGCAGGTCTGGTCCGGGATCCCGTATTCCTGAGCCACCCTGACTCAACCTTGCCTCACGCCTACCGCGAACAGGGGCATGTGCCCCTGTCCGTCCTGGTTAGCCTTGTCAGCACGTGCCCAAGCGCCCTCTGCTCCCAGGCGCTCCGCCACCTGGCTTCCTGAGACGCAGGAGGGTGCCGCACCGAGCACGTGCCGAGGAGGAACCACTGATGTTTGAACGCTTTACCGACCGTGCCCGCCGCGTCGTCGTCCTGGCCCAGGACGAGGCCCGGGCGCTCAACCACAACTACATCGGCACCGAGCACCTCCTTCTTGGCCTCATCCACGAGGGCGAGGGGGTGGCTGCCAAGGCTCTGGAGTCCATGGACATCTCCCTGGACGCCGTGCGTGCACAGGTGGTGGAGATCATCGGCGAGGGGCAGTCGGCTCCCACCGGCCACATCCCCTTCACCCCCCGGGGCAAGAAGGTCTTCGAGCTGTCCATGCGCGAGGCGCTCCAGCTCGGCCACAACTACATCGGCACCGAGCACCTGCTCCTGGGCCTGCTGCGCGAGGGGGAGGGGGTCGCCGCACAGGTGCTGACCAACCTGGGTGGGGACCTCTCCAGCGTCCGCCAGACCGTGCTGCAGATGCTGTCGGGCTACGAGGGCAAGGAGACCGTCAACGCGGGCGGCCCCTCCAAGGAGGGCACGCCCTCGGGAAGCGCCATCCTGGACCAGTTCGGACGCAACCTGACTGCGGCGGCCCGTGAGGGCAAGCTGGACCCGGTCATCGGGCGCTACAAGGAGATGGAGCGGGTCATGCAGATCCTCTCCCGCCGCACCAAGAACAACCCCGTCCTCATCGGGGAGCCCGGCGTGGGCAAGACGGCCGTCGTGGAGGGGCTGAGCCAGGCTATCGTCCACGGCGACGTCCCTGAGTCGCTGCGGGACAAGCAGCTCTACTCCCTGGACATGGGCTCCCTGGTCGCAGGCTCGCGCTACCGTGGTGATTTCGAGGAGAGGCTCAAGAAGGTCCTCAAGGAGGTGCGTACCCGTGGGGACATCGTCCTGTTCATCGACGAGATCCACACCCTGGTAGGGGCGGGGGCAGCCGAGGGTGCCGTGGACGCCGCCAGCATCCTCAAGCCCATGCTGGCCCGTGGTGAGCTCCAGACCATCGGTGCCACCACCCTGGAGGAGTACCGCAAGATCGAGAAGGACGCCGCTCTGGAGCGTCGCTTCCAGCCGGTGACCGTGGATCAGCCGAGCATTGAGGAGACGGTCGGCATCCTCACCGGGCTGCGCGACCGTTACGAGGCATTCCACCGCGTGGTCATCACCGACGACGCTATCGAGGCTGCTGCCAAGCTCTCCGAGCGCTACATCAACGACCGCTTCCTGCCGGACAAGGCTATCGACCTGGTGGACGAGGCTGGCGCGCGCCTGCGCATCCGTCGCATGACCGCGCCCCAGGAGCTGCGTGACATCGACGAGAAGATCGCCGAGGTCAAGCGGGAGAAGGAGTCGGCGATCGACGACCAGGACTTCGAGCGGGCCGCGTCCCTGCGTGACGACGAGCACCGTCTGGCCGAGGAGCGCGCCTCCCGGGAGAAGGCCTGGCGCTCCGGCGACCTGGACCAGGTCGCCGAGGTCGACGAGAACCTCATCGCTGAGGTCCTGGCCATGTCCACCGGCATCCCCGTGGTCAAGCTGACCGAGGCCGAGTCCGCCAAGCTCCTCAACATGGAGGCCGAGCTGCACAAGCGCATCGTCGGTCAGAACAAGGCGATCGAGGCCCTGTCCAAGTCGATCCGGCGCACCCGAGCGGGCCTGAAGGACCCCAAGCGTCCCGGCGGCTCCTTCATCTTCGCCGGTCCCACCGGCGTGGGCAAGACGGAGCTGGCCAAGGCGCTGGCGGAGTTCCTCTTCGACGACGAGGACGCCCTCATCCAGCTGGACATGTCTGAGTTCGCCGAGAAGCACACCGTCTCGCGCCTCTTTGGGGCGCCTCCCGGCTACGTCGGCTATGACGAGGGCGGGCAGCTGACCGAGAAGGTGCGGCGTCGTCCCTTCTCCGTGGTGCTGTTCGACGAGGTGGAGAAAGCCCACCCCGACATCTTCAACTCGCTGCTGCAGATCCTGGAGGACGGGCACCTCACCGACGCCCAGGGGCGCGTGGTGGACTTCAAGAACACCGTCATCATCATGACCACGAACCTGGGCAGCAAGGACATCGGCAAGTCGGTGGCCACCGGCTTCCAGTCCACCCAGTCCGGTGCCATGGACTACGAGGAGATGAAGGCCCACGTCAACCGCGAGCTCAAGCAGCAGTTCCGGCCCGAGTTCCTCAACCGCGTGGATGACCTCATCGTCTTCCCGCAGCTGACCAAGGAGGAGGTCCGCCAGATCGTCGACCTCATGATCACCCGCCTGGCGGGTCGCCTGGCCGAGCAGGAGATGACCATCGAGCTGACCGATGCCGCCAAGGAGCTCCTGGCCGAGCGCGGCTTCGACCCCGTCCTGGGTGCCCGGCCCCTGCGCCGTGCCATCCAGCGTGACATTGAGGACGCCCTGAGCGAGAAGATCCTCTTCGGGGAGATCGAGCGCGGCCAGAAGGTGGTGGTCGACGCCGAGGGCGAGTCGATCCTCGGGGAGTTCATCTTCCGTGGCGTGCCCTGGACCCCGGCCGAGCGTGAGGCGGCTGCCGTGCGTGAGGCGGAGAAGATCGCCTCCTCCGCAGGGTCAGCGGGTACTCCTGTGGGGGCGCCGAGGACGCCCGTGGGTGGTGGGGAGGGCGCCGCGCCGGCTCCCGGGGGTGCCTACTGAGGCACCCTGTGCTTGCTGTGGGCACTCACGGCTCGGACGGACGCCCGCCCGAGCCGTGAGGTTTTTCTCAGAGGGCTGACTCCCGTGACGTGGCCTGTCACGGCGGGCTCGCGCGGGCGACGGCAACTCCATGGGAGGAGCGCCATGTTGTGAGAATGGCCCGATGCCCCCCACCTTACCGCCCCGGGTATCTCTGGACCGTTACAGTTAGACAACGGCTGCGGCCGTGTACCCCAGGCACGACCCAGGTATCTGGGCTCGCCGCTCGTCGACGAACAGGCCTTATGACTCAGTCCAGATACGCTCCACGACACATCAACAGGTTCCGGCGCCCGCTGCTGCGTACCACCAACGCAACGGTGGTTGTCGTGGGGGCCTGTGTCCTGGCGGCTGTGCTCCCTCTGCTTGGCTGGCCTCGTCCCGTTACTGTCCTGGTTGGCCTTGTCGCGCTGGGGGCAGCACTGGGTCTGGTCACGGCACCGCCCACCTCTGCCCTGAAGTGGGGCGTCCTGCCTCACGGCGGACGACGAGGCTGGGCTGTCACAATGGTCCTGTCCATGTCTCCGGCGATCCTCCTGGGCCTGGTCTTCCCTGTCGTGGCCGGTCGTATATCTGTGCACTCGGTGGGGGGCGTCAACCTCCAGCTCATCATCCTCAGCGTGTCGGTGGCGGTGCCCTGGCTCAGCCAGGTCACCGGCAACCCTGTCTACCGGCTGCTGGGCGACTCGATCGGGCGGGGCCCTGCGGTTCTCCTGAGGCGCTACTGCTCGGTGTGGCCCGCCCTGTTCATCTGGGCGCTCGTCCCTACGCTCGCGGTCGTGGTGATGACGGCTGCCGTGACCCGCTGGCAGCCAGCTGCTGTGGCAACACACCTGGTCCTCCTCCTGCTACACGTGGTCTTCGTCCAGTCGCTCATCGTCGCTGACGTGGCGGGTCGGCGGCGTCTGTGGGCCTTCGGGTGGCTCTGCTACGCGGCTGCCCTCCTTGTCGTACCAGGGTGGTGGTTCCTGCCGCCCCTGGTGGGTGCGCTCAGCCAGGTCGTCCCGATGGGGCCCGCCCTGAGACAGCTGGCGCGCCCAAGCCCGGTGCCCGTGGTGCCCCTGGTCCAGGACATGGGGCGCGGGCTGGTCCTGGGCGGTGTGCTGTGGTCGGACAAGCTCTTCCTGTTCCTCGCGGTGCGTCAGGACTTTGAGGTCGCGCTGGTCTACCTGTGCCTCCAGCCTGCCGTCATCGCCTACTGCTACTACTTCGCGGTGACCTCACCCCGGCTCAACACAGAGATCGCGCTGTTCCAGGCCCAGCTCAACGAGGACGACATGACCGGGCTGCGTGCCCGGGGCAAAGTGCTGCGCCACCTGCTGGACGCGAGCCTGGCACGGGCCGGGGCCGTGGGCATGGGTGCCGTGGTCGTGGAGGTGTCGGTGATGGCGCTGCTGGATCCTGCCCGGGTGCCGCTGGTGCTTGTCGTCGCCTTCTCCTCCTTGCTGTTCGCCGCCCTCACGCTCCTGTCCTACGAGATCGACCATGTCGGGGACCAGGCTGCGGCCCTGCTGCTGTCTGGCGCGCACGTCGCTGTGGCTGCCGTCCTCCTGCTGCGTCTTGGTGGCACGGGTGCCTACCAGGTCCTGGCGGGTGTGGACCTGGTCCTGTGCCTGGTGGCCCTGGTCGTCTACCGCCGACGCTGGGCCTCTCCCGAGTACTCCTTCTTCTGGGGAAAGGCGATGTCCTGGTGAGCCCCTCGTCCTACCGGCCACGGCTGGAGAGCCTGCCCTCCTACTACTCGGCTCCTGCGGGTGGCTACGCACCGTTGCCCGCAGCGCGGCCCTCGACGGCTGACGTGTCTCCCGGCTCGGTCGGTGACGGGCCGGGGGTGGGCGCGCAGGCACTGGCCACCGGTGGCGGGCACCTGGCGCGCCACCCGGACAGCATGTGGCTGAGCACCGAGCGACCTGCGCGTCCCGAGTCTCCTGCGCACCCTGTCGCGCGCAGCGACACCTCCCGCAAGCCCCTTGCCGGGCGTGCGGACCCTCCCCAGCCCGAGGCTCGGCAGGAGTCCGGAGGCAGGGGGGCTGCTGCCTCCCCTGCATCCGGGAGGCGTCGGCACGCTGGCCGCCACGTGCGTCCCGCTGCTGCCGGAGCGACGTCCTCGACCCCGGCAGGCCCTGAGCCTGCGTCGGCGCGGCAGCCTGCCTCCGCCTCACCGACGCAGGCAATAGCACCGGGAATGATGCCGGAGGCCAGCGGCTACGGGTTCGTCGCCGCTACTGCGGCCGACATCACCTCCCCCTACAGCCCGCTGCCGACAGAGCGCCCCCCGGCTGCGGGGCCGGGGGGCTCCCACGGCGCCACGACGCCGCCTCCTGCCGCCCTGCAGCCGGTACCTGGGGAGACGGCTGCCCACCCGGCCACGACCCTGGCCCCTCCTGGCCAGGCTCCTGCTGGCGGCACCAGCAGCACCACGGAGGTCACCGGTGCTGCCGAGGCTGGGCGGTTCCTGCACGGGAGGGACGACGCCCCCCAGCTGCCCGACGGCGTCCCGGCGGACGGCCTCTACCGGGACGTGGACGTCGCCATCGTCATGGAGTCCACCTACCCCTACCTCAAGGGGGGCGTCTCCGCCGTCGTGCACGACATCATCACCGGCAACCCCGAGCTGACCTTCGGGATCATCCACATCACCTGGGACTCCCACGCCCCCAGCCGTGACCTCTACGGGATGCCGAGCAACGTCGCCTGGGTCCGGGTCCTCTACCTGTCCATGGAGGAGCACCAGCAGGACTTTCTGCGGGCGCGCCCCCGTGACCTGCGCATGAGCCGCCGTCAGCGGCGCACTCTGTCGGCGCGCCTGGTGGACTCCCTCATCGCCCTGGCCAACCAGGGGCGCACCGAGCCGCTGTGGGAGATCATCACCGAGGGCCTGGGCGGGAGGTCCCGGCGCTACCCGGTGTGGGCGATCCTGGGCACCCAGGAGTTCATGGAGGCCTACCGGGAGAGGATGCCTGACCTGGACATGCCCATGTCCGAGATCTTCTGGTGCCTGCGCGACTTCTTCTCCCTGGCCTACGCTGTCCTGGCGGAGTCCATGCCGCGTGCCACCGTCTACCACGCCCACACCACCGGGTACGCCGCTCTGCTCAGTGTCAACGCGGCCAAGGAGCACGGCACCTCCTTCCTGCTGACTGAGCACAACCTCTACGTCCGCGACACGGTCAACACCCTCCTGGACCGCCGCCTGGACTACGACATCACGCTCAACGACTACCGGACCTTTGACGTCACCGGCAGGCAGCGCATGTGGATGGCGTGGTGGCTGGAGATGGGCCGCCTGTGCTACCCCTACGCCTACGCCACCACCTACCTCTACCCGCGGGCGATCACGGAGGCCACCGAGCTCGGGGGTGACGCCAGCAAGGCGGTGGTCATCCCCAACGGCATCGTCACCAGCGAGTTCGACGCCTCCTACGCCGCCCGCATGAGGGCGGTGCAGGCCATCAGGCAGGAGGGGGCGGACAACCACCTGTGGAAGCTGGTCTACATCGCCCGGGTCGTGCCCATCAAGGGGCTGGTGGACATGATCGAGTCGGTGAGGACCATGGTGGACCGGGGGCTGAGGATCCACCTGGACGTCTGCGGGCCTACGGAGCACCACCCCTCCTACTACGAGAAGTGCCTCAACCGCATTGTTGAGCTGGGGCTGGAGTCAGTCATCACGATCCGGGGCACGATCAAGGTCCGCCAGTACCTCCCGGACTTCGACCTCTTTGTCCTGCCCAGCTACAACGAGGGCCTTCCTGTGGTCTCGCTGGAGACCATGGGGGCGGGTATCCCCACTGTCAGCACCGACGTCGGGGCGGTGCGCTCGGTGGTCGCTGACGAGATCCTCGCCGAGGACGGGACGGTGTGGGGGCCGTGCGGCACCATTATCGAGCCGGGGGACCCGGTGCTCATGGCGGACAAGGTCCAGGAGATCATCCAGGACGTGGACCTGTACGAGCGGCTGTGCCTGGCGGCGCGGGGCCGGGCCGAGGCCGCCTACAACCTGGACAAGGTCAATGCCGCCTACAACCGTGTGTACCGTCAGGGCGGGGCAGGCAGGACCGGGAGGAAAGGAGAGCGCTCGTGAGCGGAGTCGGTGCCTGGGTCCGCTACGGGGACCCTCTGGGACGTGAGGAGGTGGACTTCGCTGTCCGGCACTACCGGGTGGCCATCCTCCAGCCCTGGGAGGCGGAGGCGGCTGAGCGCCTCAAGCAGGAGCGGCCGGACATGACCGTGCTGGCCTACCGGTGCCTGTCCTCGGCCCGGGACTTCGAGCCGCCACAGCGTTGCGCCTCTGGCCTCACCTTCGACGAGCTGTGCCAGCGCGACTGGCTCGCCCGGCGCCGTGACGGCAGCCTGGTGGAGTGGTCGAGCTACCCGGGCCACTTCCAGGCGCGGGTGTGGGAACCGGGTTACCGGGCGCGCTGGGTGGAGCAGGTCTGCGAGGACATAGCTGGCACCGCCTTTGACGGTGTGATGTCTGACAATGACGTGTTCGAGGACTACTACGACCTGGACCTGCCTCTGGAGGGCGTCGAGGACGCCGCCAGCCTGCGCAGGGTCCTGGACGGCTTCGTGGAGCAGGTCGGCTGGGGCCTGGCGGGAGTCGGCAAGATCCTGGTTCCCAACATCGCCGAGGCGCGGCGTGAGCCCGGCCGCTGGGAGCACCACGCCTCCTGGGGCGGGGGCTTTGACGAGTGCTGGCTCGGTTGGGGGGAGGCGACGCTCTTTGACGAGCCCACCTCGCTGGCCCAGGTCCACGAGCTGGACGGTCCCGGGCTGTCCGTGGTGCGCACGCCTGACGGGGGCGGTGGGCGCTGCCCGCACCCTCTCTACGGCCTGGCCGCCTTCTGGGTGTTTGGCGCGGGGGAGGGGGCCTACACGGCCACCGGGCACGACGACTACTCCCGGACCCCTTGGTTCCCGGCCCTCGACGCCGACCTGGGGGCGCCGGTGGGGGCGCCCCACCGCCAGGCAGGGGTGTGGGTGCGGGAGTTTGAGGGCGGGACCGCGGCCGTGGTCCTTGACCCGGACCGGGGGGGAGAGGTGGAGTTGGCTCCCGGCATGGTGCGTCCCGGTCCGCAGGGCAGGCCTGATGGTGAGCCCCTGCCCCGGCGTGTGGCGCTGGCACCCCACCACGGGCTGCTGGCGCTGCGGCCGTGAGTGAGCGCTGAGAAGCTCTGGGGAAGAGTACTGGGAGCTGTCACTGCCCGCCCGCACTCGTGACTGCGCTGTCATGCTGTCAGAGACCTCATGTGCCATTCAATGATGAAGGGAGGGGCTCCCATGATGGTGGTGTCGAGGCGGAGGGTGGCCGCACTCATTGTCCTGCTTGCTCTGTCCATTGTTGCCTACGGGGGCCTGGCGGCACTCAGCCCCACCTACGCTAGTGACCAGGATCAGGATACTGGGAGCACGATCGGTACCAACACCGAGGATGAGGGCGGCCAGCGCATCTGGTACGGAGAGGAGCCGCCCGAGGTCACGGCGCTGGCGGACGCTGCGGAGTCCGTGGCCCAGGAGCACCCGGACACCGTGCTCGGGGTGGCGCTGACCTCCGACCGCCAGGTGGTCGAGGTCTACGTGGTCTCGGAGGACGCCGAGGGGGTAGCGGCGCTGCGTTCACGGTGCCCGAGTCCGCAGGAGGGCGCAGCCAGGAGGAGAGGCGGGTAGTCCTGGACGCGCTGGAGGGGGTCGGCGTCCCGGTCAGGGTCTCCTACGAGGCCGCCCAGGAGCCCGCGAGGACCAGGGAGAACGACACCGCCCCGTACTACGCAGGAGCGCGGATCATCAGGGACTTCAATACGAAGGATGAGACCCAGTGCAGCCTGGGCGTGCCGATTGAGCGTGACGGTCATTTCTACTCGCTGACGGCCGGGCACTGCGGGACAGGTCGGTGGGAGAACAGCTCCGAGCTCGTCGGGACCACCTATACGACCACGTGGCCGACCAATGCCTACCGCTACGGTGACTGGCAGCTGCTGCGGGGGTCCAGCTATGCGACACGGGTCTATGACGGCGACGTCTCCTCCTCGTCCTCGGCGCCGATCACCGACGGCTTCTTCGGGATGAGGGCGGCGGGCCGCGAGCTGTGCATGTCCGGTGCTACGACAGGGCAGCAGTGTCGCTTCGTGGTCTACAGGGTGAATACCATCAGGATTATGGGTAATGAGAGGACAGGCGTGGCCTGGGCGGGCCAGATCACTGAGACGCACCACGACGGTGACCGGGACGGGGGCCGGGACTGCGAGGGGATGGGGGAGGGTGACTCAGGTGGCATCGCCCACTTCACGCACGGACGGGGCGGGCAGATCGCCTATGGGGTCATCGCGGGCTTTGGGTCTGATCCGGGGCGGTGTATGTATACCGTGACACAGCTGTCTGGGCTCCGGGAGTGGGACAGGGACGTCAGTGTCGGCTAGGTCGGCGTCGGCTAGCAGCCGGTGGCGTCCGGGCTTCTGGCCGCTCGTGGTGGTGGTCCTGCACTGCCTGGTGGGTGGTGGCCTGCTGTGCTACGCGGCAGCGGCGTCCCAGGGCTGGGTCGAGCCCTCCCCCATGGGGTGGGGGAGGTACTCCCCTCCACCCTCCCCGTCGCCTGCTGTCAGCGCCCAGGAGGCTGAGGAGCTGTGCGCCTCCGGAATGGAGGAGGCGCCTGCGCTGACGGTGGCCCAGGCCCAGACGCTGTCCGGCAAGGACGTGTATGTGTGCAGCGTAGACGCCAGCGCGCCGGACCGCCTCTCAGTAAGCGCGACGGCCGTCCCGGACCTCACGGTCGAGCCGGAGACCAGAGGGGAGCGTGTCATGCAGGAGGAGTTCCTGGCACGTGCCGCTGACGGGGACATGCCCTCCTGGTGCGAGGAGTACGACGGCGGGAGCCGACCGCGCCACGCTGTGGTCGTTGACGGTGGGCGGATGTGGCGGATTCGGATCCTCTCCTGTGGCGTCGGCAGTTACGTGCAGGATCCGCCCCGGTTCCCCTGGGAGGACTGACCTGGGTGCGCCTGGGCGCATCATGTCCGGGGTTGGGGACGGTCAGCGCTCGTAGTGGTACCGGCATGAGAGCACGTGGATGTCTCCTCGCTCGTCCACACGGTAGACAAGGCGGTGCTCGCTGGTGATGCGGCGCGACCAGTACCCGGCCAGGTTGTAGCGCAGGGGCTCGGGTCTGCCGGTCCCGGTGGTCGCGTCGCGCTGGATGTCGCGGAGGAGCTGGTTGATGCGTCTGAGGGTCTTACGGTCCTGCTTCTGCCACCAGAGGTAGTCCTCCCAGGCGTCGTTGTCCCATGCGACCGCCATGTCATTCGACCTCAATGAGGTCGTGGTAGGCGTCCTGCCCGGCCTCGGAGCGCGCGATCGCGTTGATCAGGTGCCGGGCGTTGGCCGGGTTGCGCAGGAGGTAGTCGGTCTCCTTGAGGGACTGGTACTCGGCCAGGGAGACGATGACGGCGGGCTCGTGGCCTGCTCGGGTGATGACGACCTCCTCGCAGTCGTTGACCACGGAGTCAAGGACCTCGGCGTAGCGGGCGCGCGATTCGGTGTAGGTCATGGTCCTCATGGCGGCTCCTCTTCGTGCCGGGCGTCGTCGTATGTACGTCTGAGTGTACAGGTGCTCGTGCCCAGGGGTGCGGGCGCCTCCGCCTGGGAGCAGGTGCGTGCCTGGCGCCCTGGCGTGGTCGATACTGTGACCATCCGCTGTCAGAAGCACCATGAAACCACCGTGAAACGCCGTGAGAACCAGCATTCGTCTCTAGGACTGAGGTCACACTAGTGTAGTAGCCTGTCTGTGCGCACGGGAGCGCGGCGGCGACCGCGACAGCCACGACACGACGAGAAGAGAGGTAAGGATGCCCAAGTACGTGTACCGCTTCAGCGAGGGGGACAAGGACCAGAAGGACCTCCTGGGCGGCAAGGGGGCCAACCTGGCTGAGATGACCCGCCTGGGCCTGCCTGTCCCTCCGGGTTTCACCATCACCACGGACGCCTGCCGCGCCTACCTGGCCGACGGTGAGGTCCCTGACGAGCTGGCGGTCCAGGTCACCACCGCGCTGCGCGAGGTGGAGGAGGAGCTCGGCCGCGGGCTGGGTGCCGCCCAGGACCCCCTGCTGGTCTCGGTGCGCTCCGGGGCGAAGTTCTCCATGCCCGGCATGATGGAGACCGTCCTCAACATCGGCCTCAACGACTCCTCCGTGGAGGGCCTGGCCGCAGCCAGTGGGGACGCGCGCTTTGCCTGGGACTCCTACCGGCGTCTCATCCAGATGTTCGGCAAGACCGTCCTGGACATCGACGGGGACCACTTCTCTGACGCCCTGGAGGCCAAGAAGGAGGCCAGGGGCATCGCCCTGGACTACGAGCTGGAGGTGGAGGCGCTGACCGAGCTGGTGGAGGAGTACAAGGCGATTGTGCGCGAGCACGCGGGCATCGACTTCCCCCAGGACCCGCGCGCCCAGCTCGACATGGCCACCGAGGCCGTCTTCCGCTCCTGGAACACCGAGCGCGCCCACATCTACCGCCGCCGGGAGAAGATCCCCCACGACCTGGGGACGGCCGTCAACGTGTGCACCATGGTCTTCGGCAACATGGGCCAGACCTCCGGGACCGGTGTGTGCTTCACCCGCGACCCCTCCACCGGGCGCTCGGGCGTCTACGGCGACTACCTGGTCAACGCCCAGGGCGAGGACGTCGTCGCAGGCATCCGCAACACCCTGTCCCTGGCCGACCTGGAGCACCTGGACAAGGCCTCCTACGACGAGCTGCGCTCGGTGATGCGCAAGCTGGAGACCCACTACCGCGACCTGTGTGACATCGAGTTCACCATTGAGCGCGGCCGCCTCTGGCTCCTGCAGACCCGGGTGGGCAAGCGCACCGCCGCCGCGGCCTTCCGGGTGGCCACCCAGCTGGTGGACGAGAGGCTCATCACCATGGACGAGGCCCTGACCCGTGTCACCGGGGACCAGCTCACCCAGCTGATGTTCCCCCAGTTCAACGGTGAGACCGACCGGGACCTGCTCACCCGGGCCATGCCCGCCTCCCCGGGGGCGGCCGTGGGGCACGTCGTCTTCGACAACGAGGAGGCTGTGGCCCGCTCCGAGGCGGGAGAGTCCGTCATCCTCGTGCGCCGGGAGACCAACCCTGACGACCTGCCCGGTATGGTGGCCGCCTCCGGCGTGCTTACCGCGCGGGGCGGCAAGACCTCCCACGCCGCCGTCGTGGCCCGCGGCATGGGCAAGACCTGCGTGTGCGGTGCCGAGGCCCTGGAGGTGGATGCTGCGGCCAAGACGCTGCGAGTGGCTGGCCGTGAGGAGGTCCTGACCGGCCAGGACGTCATCGCCATTGACGGGACCACCGGCGAGGTGTTCCTCGGTGAGGTCGCGGTGGTGGACTCCCCGGTCATGACCTACCTGCGCCGTGGCCTGGAGGAGGCGCTGGAGGCGGCCGGCGACGTGGACACCCGTGAGCTGGTCACCAGCGTGCACCGGCTCATGCGGCACGCGGACAAGGTCCGCCGCCTGGAGGTGAGGGCCAACGCGGACACCCCCGACGACGCCCGTCACGCCATCCACCGTGGTGCCCAGGGGGTGGGTCTGTGCCGTACCGAGCACATGTTCCTGGGTGAGCGCAAGCGCTATGTCCAGAACCTCATCCTGGCCGGGACCCAGGAGGAGCGCGAGCGCGCCCTGGCGGCGCTCCTGCCGCTGCAGAAGGGCGACTTCGTGCAGATGCTGGAGACCATGGACGGGCGGCCCATGACGGTGCGTCTCATCGACCCGCCTCTGCACGAGTTCCTCCCCGACCTCACTGAGCTGAGCGTCACGGTCGCCCTGGACCGCGAGCGCGGCACCCTGGACCCGGCCGACGAGGAGCTGCTGGCCGTGGTGCGTCGCTACCACGAGGCCAACCCGATGCTGGGGCTGCGCGGTGTGCGTCTCCTGCTGACCATGCCCGGGCTGATCGAGCTGCAGGTGCGGGCCGTGGCTGAGGCGGCGGTCGAGCGTCTGCGGGCTGGGGGGAGTCCCCGCCCGGAGATCATGATCCCGCTGGTTGGCAGTGTCCGCGAGCTCCAGATCGCGCGGGAGCGTGCTGAGGCCGTCCTGGCTGAGGTGTCCAGGGAGACCGGGTACGAGCTGGCCTTCCCGGTGGGCTGCATGATCGAGCTGCCGCGGGCGGCGGTGAGCGCGGACACGATCGCGGAGGAGGCGGACTTCTTCTCCTTCGGCACCAACGACCTGACCCAGACCACCTGGGGATTCTCCCGCGACGACGTGGAGGGCACCTTCTTCAGGGAGTACCTGGAGGAGGGGGTCTTTGGCGTCTCCCCCTTCGAGACCATTGACGAGCGAGGGGTAGGCCACATGGTGGAGCTCGGGGCGCAGCGGGGACGCTCCGCCAGGCCTGGGCTCAAGCTGGGTGTGTGTGGTGAGCACGGCGGGGACCCGGAGTCCATCGGCTTCTTCCACCGTGCGGGTCTGGACTACGTGTCCTGCTCGCCTTTCCGGGTGCCGGTGGCGCGCCTGGAGGCGGGGCGCACGGCGGTGCTCTCGCCGGTGGAGGAGTAGGACGTCCAGGTCTGCCAGGCGTGCGCCTGGGAGGCACGCCTGGCGCGGTGCTGCGCTGGCCGTGACATGATCGTGCCATGACCAGCGCAGCATCTCCTGCCGTGTCCTCTGCGGTGTCCCCAGCCTCGGTGCCGTTCCCCGGCCCTGGCGCGGGTAGGGGTGCCCGGCTCGCGGTCTCCCCCGCTGACCCGCGTGCGTGCGCTCAGGAGCCGGGCGTGCAGGAGCTGTCCCTCCAGGCCCTGACCGCTTTGGCCCGGGCTCTGCGCCAGCAGGTGGAGTCGGTCGTGGTCGGCAAGACCCAGGCCGTGCAGACCGCCGTGGCCACTCTCCTGGCTGGCGGCCACCTCCTCATTGAGGACGTCCCGGGGGTGGGTAAGACCACGCTGGCCTCGGCACTGGCTCGCTGCCTGGACCTGAGCGTGTCCCGCATCCAGTTCACCTCGGACCTGCTGCCCGCCGACATCACCGGGGTCAGCGTCTACGACCAGTCCACCAGGGAGTTCCGCTTCCACCCCGGGCCTGTCTTCGCCAACGTCGTCGTCGCTGACGAGGTCAACCGCGCGACCCCGCGGACCCAGTCCGCCCTCCTGGAGGCCATGGGGGAGGACCAGGTGAGCGTGGAGGGCAGGAGCCTGGCGCTGCCCGACCCCTTCATGGTCGTCGCCACCCAGAACCCCTTGGACATGGAGGGGACCTACCGGCTCCCCGAGGCCCAGCGCGACCGCTTCATGACCCGTATCTCCATGGGCTACCCGGACGCGGCGGCGGAGACCGCCATGCACACTGACCGCGCTGGCGCGGACCCGCTGGACGCGCTGAGGGCACTGGCCTGCGCCGAGGACGTGCGCCGGGCGCGCAGCGCGGTCGCCCGGCTGCACCTGGCTGAGCCGGTCGCGGCCTACATCGTGGCCCTGGTCGCTGCGACCCGTCACGCCCGGGGGCTGACCCTGGGGGCCAGCCCCCGGGCGGGCCTGCAGCTGGCGGCCCTGGCGCGTGCCCGGGCGGCCGCAGCCGGGCGGGGCTTCGTCTCTCCCGACGACGTCGCCCAGGTGGCTGACGCGGTCCTGACCCACCGCCTGGTGCCTGCCGGCCGGTTCGCCTCGGCGGCCCAGGCGCACCAGGCAGCCGGTGAGGTCCTGGCCCAGATCGTGTCGCGCACACCGGTCCCGGGCTTGTGACGGCTCCCGGTCCGGGGGTGCCTGGCCCTGCCCACGACGGGTGCGCGGCAGGTGGGTAGGCAGAAGACGCAGGAAGGACGCAGGAGGTGCAGCCCGGTGAGTACTCCGGTGACTACTGCGGTGGAGCACCACCGCCTCCGAGCGCAACGGGGTGTCCCCTGGGCTGCTCCCACGCCTCAGGGCTGGGGGCTGGTGGTGGTGGGGGCTGTCCTGGCGGGTGCCTGGTGGCTGACGGGCCTGCGCCTGCTTGCCGGTGCCGCCCTGGTCCTGGCGGCACCGGTCCTGGTGTCCCTGGCCGTTGTGGGCGGCACGGCCCTGGTCAACGCCGTGGCCCGTCCCTGGGTGCGGCTGGACCTGCCCGCCCTGCCCCAGGTGGGAGAACGGGTGCTGGTGGGCGTGCACGCAGGGCTGCGGCTGCCCGTGGCCGTGCCCGCCTGGGCCCTGTGGAGGGTGGACGGTGTCTCCACCCTGGTGCCCCTGGGCCGCCGAGGCTCCTTGCTGGGCGTGGAGGCCGCCCGGCGCGGCCCTGTGGCCGTGGGCGTCTCGCGTCTTGTCCTGTGGGAGCCGCTGGGCCTGGCTCGTGCGAGCCTGCCGCTGGGCGTGTCGGCCACGGTCCTGGTGCTGCCCCGGCCGGTGGCCCTGGAGGAGGAGCTTGCTGCGGTGCTGGGGCCTGCGCCGGGGCAGCAGCATCCCGGCAGTGAGGGCGGGGAGCTGCCCGGCGCCCTGCGCGACTACCGCCCTGGTGACATGTTGGCACTCGTCCACTGGAAGCAGTCCGCCCGGGTTGACCGTCTCCTTGTCAGCGACCGGGAGCGGGAGTCCCGCCCCCGTGCCCGTCTTGCCCTCCTGGCGGGACCCGGGGCGTGTGCCAGTCACGAGGAGGCTGAGACCGTCGTGTCCGTGGCGGCCGGGATCATTCAGGAGTGGTCCACCCGGTACCGTGACCTGGGCCTGGCCGTGCTGGTTCTTCCCGCCGCAGCCGACGAGGCCGACAGGGGCCGTCTTCTGCAGTGGGAGGTGGAGGGGGCAGGCTTCGTCGCTCTCCTGCGGGTCCTGGCGCAGCTGGACCTGCGCGGCAGCGACGTCGCCTCGGTGGTCCCGGCCGCGCTGCGGGACCAGGGGGCGGTGCTGCCTGGCGGCCGGCAGGTCCAGGCCGGGCGCCGGACAGGCCTCGCCGCTGATGTCGTTGCTGCCGATGTCGTCGTCCAGGCCGCTGCCTCGCCCGGGGCGCAGGACGGAGGTCGGGCTGCTGCCGCCCGTCGCAGCAGCCGTGACGCCGGCTGCTCGTTCCTGGACCCGGCTGTGCGTGGGACCCTGGTTCTTGTCGGTGATGCGGCGGACGGCGGGCAGGAGCCGATGGCCTGCGAGGCTGCTAGTGAGGTCCCGCAGGGCTGGCAGGTGCTGCACGTGCCAGCCGCCCGGGAGGGAGGTGGCAGGTGAGGCCTGGGCCGGGACGTGGCAGGACACGTGTGCGGCCGCAGCCCTCGCGCTCTGTTGAGCGGCTGCGTCCGCTCAGCCCCGCGACCCGTGTCCTGACCGAGCCCGGCCGCTGGCAGCCGCTCCTGGCGGCGCTTCTTGTCACCGCACTGTGGTGGGTTGGGGCGCGTGCGGTCGAGCCGGTGCTGCTTCCCGGCGCCTGGCAGCTCCAGGTCCTGGCCGTGGCCGCCTCGGCCCTGCTGGTCCCGGGAGCGGTGCGCAGCCTCTGGCCCTCCCGCCCGGCCCTGGGGCTGACGGCGGGGCTGGCGTCGGCGGCCTGCGTGCTGCTCGCCGTCCTGGGGTGGTCGCGTGCCTCGGTGTGGTGGCAGGACCCGGCTGGGACGGCGCGCCTGGTAGGTCAGGAGCTGGCCACAGGCGTGCCGCCCCTGGAGGTCTCTGCGGCCCTGGGGTCGGGGCTCCTCACCGTCTGCCTGCTGCTGTCGTGGGCCTGCGCCCTGGTGTCCGCAGGTGGGGCGGACGTCGTCGGGCTGACCGGGCTGGTTCCGGCCGCAGCCCTCCTCGTGCCCGTGGTGGTCCGGGGTCAGGACCCGCCACGGTTGTGCCTGGCGGGCGCGGCGCTGTGCCTGACGGCCCTGGTGGTCACCTCCGCCCCCGCCCGCTACTGGCCCTCACGCAGTCACGACCCCGGACCCTCCCACGGCCCCAGTGCGGCAAGACGCAGGCTAGGCCTGGTCATGGGGACGGTCGCCGTGGTCGTGGCCACCGCCCTCACGGGGGCGGTGCCTGTGGTGACGGGACAGGGGTGGGCGCCCGCGAGGACGCGGACGACTGAGCCAGAGCTGGGCCTGACCCTGTCCCGGGACCTGCTTCGAGGCCCTGGGACCACCGTCCTGTCCTACATGGGTGACCTGGAGGCAGGCACCAGCCTGAGACTGCCCCTGGCCGTCATCGCTGACCTGGAGGGGGCCTCCTGGGGGCCGGAGCGCAGGCCCGGACCCACGGAGGTCTCCAGGCTCCAAGGAGCCTTCGGCGAGGGTGCCCTGACAGCGGGAGGGGCCGTGACCCGGTCCGGGCTGAGCGCCTCGGACCTGGACGACCTGGTCGGTACCACCGGCAGGGACGGTGCCGGTGCGGTCACGGCGCTGCGCGTGCGCGTGCAGGACCTCAGCACCGACCACCTGCCTGTCCTCCAGTCCACGGCCCTGGTGGCAGGGTCGGGTGAGGATCTCGGTACCGGTGTGGAGGGGGGGGCCGGGGCGCAAGAGGGTGCTGCGTCCCCGTCTCCCACAGGTACCGGGGCAGACCTGGAAGCCGACGTGGAAACGGACGGGGAGGCTGACCCGGAGGTCGACCTGGGGGCGTGGCGCTGGGTGGAGGGCACGTCAACGGCAACCAGCGGCGGTACCCTCCTGGGGCGGGGGATGACGTACACGCTGCTGGGATGGAACGCCGTCGCTGACGCCTCCGGGCAGTCGGCGGCGCAGGTGCCTGTCACCTCGGCTGCCTCCCGGGACGTGCTGGAGCGCTACACCCGTCTCCCTGCGGACACCCCGGACGCGGCCGCCCAGGCAGCGCGTGAGGCGCTGGCACAGGCCGGTGCCGGTGAGGACACCGCCTCCCGGGCGGTGGCGCTGGCGTCCTGGCTGCGGGGGGAGGGCTTCGTCTACGACGAGTCGGCCCCCGGTGGTGCTGGCAGTGGTGCCGACAGTAGTGGTGACAGCGGTGGTGGCGGGGGGTCGGCCATGGACACCGTGGCGACCTTCTTGCGGGAGCGTCGTGGCTACTGCGTCCACTACGCCTCCGCCTTCACCGTCATGGCGCGGTCGCTGGGGCTGCCCACCCGGATCGCCGTGGGCTACGCCTCTGCCGCTGCGGGACCGGGCCGGTGGACGGAGGTCAGGGGCGACCAGCTCCACGCCTGGCCCGAGGTGTGGGTCGAGGGGGAGGGGTGGGTCGCCTTCGAGCCCACGCCCGGCGGGTCAGGCGTGGAGGCGGACCAGCAGGGCCAGGACACTGCGTCCGCGTCCCCCGCCTCGTCCCCGGCCGAGGCCACCCCGGGCCAGCCTGCCTCCCAGCCGGGGACGCAGCCCCCGGCTGCTGAGGACCAGGACGCCTCCGACGTCTCCGCGCCGCAGGTGGGGGTGCGCGCGTCGGCTACGTCGGTGGCGCGCTGGGGCACCGTGGCGGTGCTCGTGGTGCTCCTGGCCTGCCTCCTGGCTCCGGGGCTGCTGCGTGCGGCAGCCGGGCGCCGACGTCGTCAGCGGATCAGGCTGGGCCGGGACCCTGCGGCAGCGGCCTGGGAGGAGCTGGTGGCGCTAGGGGCCGACCTGCGCCTCCTGGGCAGGAGGCCGGGGGGCAGGGCGCGCACGCACGAGGCCGTGGCTGAGCGGCTCGTGGCGGCCCTACCCGCTCCCGCCCGGCAGTCGGAGGACGCGGACCCGGCCACTGGGGAGCTGGCCAGGCGGGAACGGGAGGCGGTCCACCACCTGGCTGCCGGGGCTGTCGCGGAGTGCTACGGTCCCCCAGCCCAGGAGGAGACTGTGGCTGGTCCCGCAGCACCCGGGCGGCGGGAGGCCGACGAGAGGCTCAGCACTGCCAGTGCCGGGCTGCGCAGTGCTGCCGGGAGGTGGCGTCGGCTCCTGGCTGTGGTGCTGCCCGCAAGCCTCCTGCCGACGTCTACCGTGTCACGGTCGGTGTCACAGTTGGTGTCACGGTTGTGGCGCCGTCGTGGCACTGCGTCACTGGGTCGTCGGGGCGGGGACGCAGACAGGCGGGCGGCTCCCGCCCGAGAATCCCCGGAACACGTCCGTGGGCGTGAGAGGATGGAATAACGCCCCGGACACGGTCCTCCGTCTCGCGCGAGAGGATACTTTGCCGGGACCCAGGTCATCTGGGGCGTGCCGGGTGTCTTCCCGTGGCGGAGGGCCGGGCACGACGACGAGGAAAGGCAGACCTCCTATGGCCATGTACGAGCTCGATGGCAACCACCTCCTCCCGGTACGGCTTGGCCGCTCCACGGATGCTGAGACCCGGGCTCGCGGTCTTGCCGCCATCCAGCGCCAGGTTGTCGACGTGCTGCGTCGTCCCCTGTTCCCCCTGGGGTGGAGCGAGGTGGACCACGGGCAGAGCCTGACCGCCTTGGACGCGACCGGTCAGGTGGTCCTGGTGGAGGTCCTCAGCTCGGTTGACGCTGCTGCCCTGATGTCGGCGATGTCCCGCCTGACGGCAGCCGCAGCCGCCGGGCGGCGGGAGCTGGCCAGCCGCTACACCGGCGGGCTGGCGGCCTTCCGGGAGGACTGGAACGAGTTCCGCGAGGCCATGCCCTCCCAGGTGGAGTCCGGCCCGCGCCTGACGCTGATGGCGGCGTCCCTGGCGCCCGACGTCCGTTCCAGCATGTCAGTGCTGGTGGGCTCAGGTGTCGAGCTCTACGAGGTTGACACCCGGGTCGTGGACGAGTCACGGGTGGTTGTGGTCATTGAGCAGGTCCGGATGAGCGACCTGAGCGGTGGTGGCCCGCTGCTGGTGGCCCGTCCTCCACGCCCCGGCCTGACTGGTCCCGGTGGCAGGGCTGCGAACGCCCAGCGGGCCAGGCCCCAGCCGGTCACGGGCTCCATTGAGGTCGTCGCCCCGCAGCAGCCGACCGGTCCTGACCAGGAGCAGGGCTCGTCGGTGCCCTTCTCCCGCGCGGAGGTCGTGACACAGGGCGGGGCTGGTGCTGCGGACTCCACGCCGGTGGCGGGCACGGTCGGCGTGCGCGACAACGCCCAGGAGCTCCAGGAGGAGGTTGAGGAGCATGTGTCCCGCGCCCGTGGCCACCGCCTGCGGGACACGGTGCCGGGGACGCGTGCGCCGGGCCGCTCCGGGTGGGACTCTGCTGTCGGGCAGCACGCGGCAGCCCCGGTGGCACCGGGGGCGCTGAGGACCTCCCGGCACGCGGGTGACGGTGAGGAACGGGCCGAGGAGCAGGCCCCGGTGCAGCCGCCGGAGCCCCCCTCGGCCTCCACCCCGACCCAGGACGACACCGAGGCGGCGCACCTGGCTCAGGCCTGGCCCGTCAGCCCGCCAGGCCGTGCGACGGACCAGACCGAGGCGGACGCGGTCACCCGCCCCACCCCGGAGGTGGCGGCCCAGGACGCCGCAGACCTGGCGGCGATCGCGCGCCACCTGGAGGGTCCCACGCGCATCATCTGGCAGGGGCTGCGTCGGGGCATCTACCATGAGGCCGTCCTGTCCGCCGGAGGCATCATCACCTTGGTGGACGGTCGCACCTTCTCCGACCCCACCTCCGCCGCCAACGCCGCCCAGGGCGTGGATGACGCCGACGGGTGGCGCGTGTGGCGGCTGGGCGTGCGCGGACGCCAGCTCGGGGAGCTGCGGGAGGACCTGCGCCGGTCGCCGTCGTGACGTGGTTCCGGCACGGCCCCGGCAGGGCTCCCGTCGGTCACGGGTGGCCTGCACGCAAGGTCTGCCACATCCTCACAGAACGACTGACGTGCCAGTACTTTATGAGGACTCGGTGTCCTGTGAGGACCAGGTTGCTCTCAAGGGCTCGGCTGCGGAGCGCGTAGGGCGTACGACATAAGCCAGCGCCCTAGCGTGGAGAAGACCTGCCCACGCACGGGCGGCTCGGAGAGGGTGAGGTCATGGACACCGCCCGCGAAGCGGGCGATGGTCACCAGGTTGCCCAGCTGCACGGAGCGTCGGGCACAGGCCTGGGCGTCGATGATGGTGTCGGCGTGGCGTGCCTGCGGTGCCCACCCCAGGGTCAGGAGGCTGCGGGCTGAGGCCATCGACAGCACGGGGCAGTCGATGGCCAGGCCCTGGGCCACGCGGGCCTGGCCGTCCAGGACTGCCAGGAGCCATCCGGGTCGCACCGGTGCCCAGGGACGCAGGACCCAGGCGGGGTTGAGGTCCCAGCCGGTGACGTAGGGGTCCTGCGCCCAGGAGGGGTCCGGCAGCGCCCCGTCACGCTCGTCGTCCCAGCCGTCAGCCACGTAGAACACATCAGAGGGGCTGATGGTGCCGGTGGGCAGCTCCATGCGCGGGCTCACACGTGTCAGGGTGCGTATCACCGGCCGCCCCAGGGTGCGGGCGGGTTGCCCGCCCCACGTCTCCAGCCAGGGGGAGGTGAGTGCCAGGCCGGACAGGACGCCGGGATGGCGGTGCGCCCACAGGGCTGCGGTCAGGCCCCCGGTGGAGTGGCCGTTGAGGACCAGGGGAAGGCCCGGGCCGGGGTGCGAGGCGTGCTCGGAGCGGATGACCCGCAGGGCCAGGTCCAGCTCCTCGTCGTAGTCGAGCAGGGAGGCGCACCACCCGTGCATCTGGCCCTCGCGCCAGGAGCGGCCGTAGCGGCGCAGGTCCAGGGCGTAGAAGGCCCCGCCCAGGGCAGAGACTTCCCGGGCCAGGTGGGTCTGGAAGAAGTAGTCGTTCCAGCCGTGGACGTAGAGGTAGGCGAAGACGGGGGCTGTGGGGGTGCCGGGCAGGGCGTGCGGGTCCTCGGAGGGGACGTGGTGCACCAGGGTGGCGACCGCTCCGTCGTCCTCGGCGTCGGGCGCCAGCTCCAGGGTGCGGGCCTGGAAGCCGGGACCCAGGACGTCGCGCCCCCAGGTGCCCGTGAGGGCGGTGGCGCTGCTGCCTGCCGGAGTGGCGCTGCTGCTGCCACCTGCCGAGGTGGTGCTGGTGCCTGGTGGGCTGCTGCTAGTGGTGGCTGGCACTGTGCTGTCCGTCCTGGATGCCTCCGGCGAGGGTGTTCTTGAGGGTGACCTCGGGGATGGAGGCGTCTCGCAGCCAGTCCTCGAACTGTCTGCCGTGCTCTGTGCTGGTCAGCACCGAGGCGGTGTCGATGGTGTGGTCCTCCCTCATCCACTCGTGGCCGGTGGCGTAGTCCTCCCCGTGGACGTCGTAGTAGGCACCCTGGTCCAGGCGGTCATTGTTGGCCAGCAGCGCCACCGTGGTGTGCTCGATCCTCCTGCGGGCCTGGTCGGCGAGGCTGCTCACGCGGGGGTCCAGGCCGTCGCTGGTGAGGGAGGTGGTCTCGTCCTGGTCGTTGCCGTCCTGTGGGGTGCGGGCAGTGGTGGCCAGCTGGGCGGTCAGGCCGATGAGCACGCCGTCGTCGTGGAGGGCGGCGCCGACCTCGGTGTCAAAGGCGGTGTCGTGGCCCAGGACGCCGGCGGGGTGGGTGTCAATGACGGCCTGGAGACGGGGGGAGGAGCGGGTGGTGACCGCCTCCAGCAGGGTGGTCAGGCCGGTGTCCTGGGACACCGCCACGGAGAGGAGGGTCAGGACGGCCCGATCGTGGCTGCCGGGCATGAGGACGGGGCGGGCAGGCTCCCAGGCGGGCACCCCGGAGGCCCTCCCGGTGGCCTGCTCCACGTCCTCCAGGAGGCCTGCCAGGAGACGGGCCAGGGCGGGACCGGTGCCAGCCTCCAGGCGGGTCGCGTGGTCGGCCAGGACCTCCAGGCCCTGGGCGGCTGCCCAGGCCGCCCGCAGGGCCTCCTCCCTCCCGGAGCCGGAGGCACTGCTCCTGCTGGCGGCGGAGTTCTCACCGTCTTGACCAGGTCCGCTGCCTGTACCAGTGGCCTCCTCACCCAGCCGGGTGGTGGCGGCCAGGGCGCTGGCCAGGGCGTGCAGGCCCTGGGAGCCCCAGGCCCGCGAGCCCAGTTCCTCCCACCGCGCTACCGCCGCTGCCGAGGGCTGCCACCCCTGCCCGCCCTCGTCCCCACCGGTCTCCTGGCTGGCCCGGCCTGCCTGGTCCTGCGTGGGCTGGCTGACTGGCGCGCTGGGGGTGCTGGAGGGCTGGTCCGTCTGGCTGGCCCGGGGGGCGAGCCAGTCCAGGGCTGAGTGGGGGTTGTTGG
Source organism: Actinomyces wuliandei (assembly GCF_004010955.1). Lineage (NCBI taxonomy): Bacteria > Bacillati > Actinomycetota > Actinomycetes > Actinomycetales > Actinomycetaceae > Actinomyces > Actinomyces wuliandei. The sequence goes on along the minus strand of NZ_CP025227.1, from coordinate 2,412,534 downwards.
CCAGGGCGGTCAGCCTGATGGTCAGGGGGTCGTGGACACGCACCCACCACCACCCGCCCCAGCCCGTGCTGGCCGTGACCAGGCAGGCCGCCACCACGGCGGCCACCACCCGCGGCCGGGGACGCGGCCACCTCCCTGCCACCAGGGCTACCGCCCGCCGCACCAGGGACCTGCTGGTGGTGCTGTCGGCACCTACTGGGCTGCTGGTGCCTGGTGGGCTGCTGCTAGTGGTGGCTGGCACTGTGCTGTCCGTCCTGGATGCCTCCGGCGAGGGTGTTCTTGAGGGTGACCTCGGGGATGGAGGCGTCTCGCAGCCAGTCCTCGAACTGTCTGCCGTGCTCTGTGCTGGTCAGCACCGAGGCGGTGTCGATGGTGTGGTCCTCCCTCATCCACTCGTGGCCGGTGGCGTAGTCCTCCCCGTGGACGTCGTAGTAGGCGCCCTGGTCCAGGCGGTCGTTGTTAGCCAGCAGAGCCACCGTGGTGTGCTCCAGCGACGTCTGGGACCTGTCCACCAGCGCCTGTGCTGCGTCCACACCCGAGAGGTCCACCGCACCCACCTCCTCCGTCATGACGGGAGGGGCCGGGGAGATTGCCACGCCTGCCGCCTGCGTGACCGGGTGCGGGACGGAGGACAGCCCGGTGCTGAGCCCGCCGAGGCTCGCCGCGACCACGTCCTCCTGGGCCTGGGCGGCCGACACCGCAGCCTGGGTGCGGATGTCAATAGCGGACTGGCTGATAAACCCGAGCAGCTGGCCGTCGGCACGGACGCCAGCCCCTACCTCGTTGTCAAACTCGCTGCTCTGCCCCAGGGTCACATCCGGGTAGGCGTCAATAGTGGCCTGGGCGCGCATGGTCGAGTGACGGCCTACGGCCGTGGCCATGGTCTGCAGGGCGGTGTCATCGGTGCCCGCGATACTAGTCAGGGCACGGATCGCCTCGCTGTGGTCACCGGCCATAAACGCGGGGCGGTGACTGTCGTGGGCAGTCTTGTCATAAACGGCAGCAGAGCCGGAGGAACGCCTCGCCAGCATCTCCTCCATGTCGTCCAGCGAGTTCCCCAGCATGATCGCAATGCTGTTCCTGGCGGTCGAGGAGTACTCGACGTCCTCGCTGTCGGCCTTGTCGGCCAGGTAGTCCATCCCCTGACCCGTGATCCAGGCGGCCTTCTCGTCCTGGGGGCCGTCGGGATCACGGACCCGCAGGGAGGAGGCGCCCCCGAGGGCGGTAGCGAGGCCGTCGTAGCCGCCACGGGGGTCCCACGTGCGCGTGGACAGGAGCTCCCAGCGGTCCTGCGCCTTGTCCCCTGGTACCCAGCTTCCCTCGGAGCCGACCTCCCCGTCGGGGACCAGGTACTGCATAGCGGCCTTGGGGTTGTAGCCCATGGCCGTGAGCACGCCCGCCAGGGGGTCCATGGACGAGCCGGTACAGGCGCCCCCGTGACCGTCTGCACCCAGGACGTCCTCCGGCGTCGTGCCGTCGTAGTCCCTGTCCTCCATGCGTGTGGCCAGGTCCACCAGGAAGTCAGCGTGGTAGACCGTATCCACCGTGTTCTCCATCATGGCGTTGAGGCCGGACACGCGTCCCAGGTGGCCCGTCTCGCTGAGGGCGGCGTCCACTGCCTGAGCCAGGTCGGTGACCTGCTTGCCGGTACTGGGGTCTGTGATCGTCACGCCGGGCTGGGAGACGGCCGCGAGCATGCTGCCAAGGACTCCGGTCGCCTGGCTGGCTGCCTCGTGGTCAGTCACTGCCTCGTAGCGCGGGGTGTAGCCGTGGTTGCCGTCGGTCTTCTCCACCGTGGTGTAGTTGGCCCCCAACCGCTGCGGGAGGTCCAGGTAGCTGTCCAGCCCCATGGTGGAGACATAGGTCGCCGCGTAGGCGGGCACGTCCTTGTGCTTGTCCTGCTCGGCAAGGACCTGCTCCACGGTGCGACCGTCGGCGGCCTGCCCGTCCTCGCTGCTGAGAGCCTGGTCCAGTGCGGCTGCGTCGCGGCTGGCCCCGGTGGCGGAGGCAGAGTTGAAGGCGACAACATTGTCCACGGTGTCGTGGCTGTACTCGCCTCCGTCGGGAAAGTAGTAGGCGATCATGCTCCCGCTCATCGGGGTCACGCCGGAGTTGTTCATGGCGACGGCCTCGTCGAGCCGCGTCTGCAGCTCTGCTGCCTGGGTCCTGAGGTCGAAGGCGTAGGAGGACATGAGCAGGCCCTCTCCGATCATCAGGGCTACGTCGCCGGGATCGTCGTGGACCCGGTTGGTGGTGCGCACGCCCTCCATCTGCTCCTCGTAGGAGTCGGCGAAGTCCTTGAGGGAGTTGATGAAGGACTGCAGGTCGGTCGGCTCAAGGTAGATGTAGGCCATTGCTGTCCTCTACTCGTCGTGGTGCCGCTGTCCGGGCTTCTGCTGGTGCGTGCCGGGCAGGGCTGCGGTGCCTGCTAGTCCAACTTCCTAGTCCCACTTAGCCCTGGGATCGTCCTCCTCAACCTCGTCGGGCTGGCCGTCAAAGGCCTCCTCCAGCGTGAGCTCCAGGTTGGACCAGGCAGAGCGCATGGTGTTGATGAGCTCGAAGAGGATCGTCTCGTAGTCGGTGGCCCGGGGAGACGTCCACGAGTCCGACAGGTCCTGGCTGAGCGTGGCAGCCTTGGTGGAGCCGTCCTCCAGGTCCAGCGTGAGGCGCGCGGTCCTGGTACGTCCCAGCACCTTTCCGATCGCTGTCTTCTGCCTGTTCTCCGCCAATGTCATCGCTCCAGGTCCCGCTGGGTCAACAGTGTCACCACCACGTTATTGGGTCGTGACAACTATGTCAACGCCTCCTGGGACAACATCTTTCTCACGGGGTGGCCGGGGAGGGGCGTGGGCCTGCCACGGCGCGCAGCCCCTGCTGTCAGGCTCCCTCAGCCTCCTCCAGGAACTCCCGCAGGATCGCCTCCATCTGGTCGGTCTCGATGAGGAACCCGTCGTGCCCGTGCAGCGAGGACACCGTCCTCCTCCTGGCGTCCGGTACGCCGTCAGCCAGCTCCTGGGCCTGGGCGGGCAGGAACAGGCGGTCGGAGTCGACGTCGACGACCAGGGTGCGGGCGGTGACCCGCCCCAGGGCGGCCTCGATCCCCCCGCGCCCGGTCCCGACGTCGTGGACCATCATGGAGTGGGTGACAATAAGATAGGTGTTGGCGTCGAACCGGGCCAACAGCTTGCCCGCGTGGTAGTCCAAGTAGGACTCCACCTGGTAGCGTCCGCCCACTGCGGGGTCCTCCTCCCCCTGGTGCGCCCGGCCGAAGCGCTGGTCCAGCTCGGCGGCCGAGCGGTAGGTGGTGTGGGCCAGTGCCCGGGCCAGCGCCAGGCCCCGCACGGGCCCCACCGGGTGGGAGTAGTAGTCGCCGTCAAGGAAGTAGGGGTCGCCTACGATCGCCAGCTCCTGGAGGTGGCACCAGGCCAGCTGGTCGGCGGTGGTGGAGGCCCCGGTGGCCACCAGTGCCAGGTTGCGTACCCGGTGCGGGTGGCTCACGGCCCACTCGAGGGCCCGGTGCCCTCCCAGGGAGGCGCCGATCACCAGGTGGAAGGCCTCGATCCCCAGCGCGTCAGCCAGGCGGGCCTCGGCCTCCACGGCGTCGCGGGTGGTCAGCCAGGGGAAGCGTGACCCCCACGGGCGGCCGTCTGGCGCGGTGGAGGACGGCCCTGTCGAGCCCTGGCACCCGCCCAGGATGTTGGCGGCCACGACGAAGTACCTCTGCGTGTCGACAGCCCTGCCGGGGCCGACGACGCCGGGCCACCACCCCGGGGTCGGGTGCCCGGGTCCGGCCTCACCGGTGACGTGGGAGTCCCCGGTCAGGGCGTGCAGCACCAGGACGGCGTTGTCACGCCGCTCGGACAGGTGCCCCCAGGTCTCGAAGGCCAGCGTGGTGTCAGGCAGGACCTCACCGGACTCCAGCGGCAGGTCCCCGATCTCCAGGAAGCGACGGCGTCCCGGGTCGTTGCCGGGCCGCCACGCCCCGGTGGGGGAGCCCGCCTCGCGGTCCACCAGCTTGGAGGCGGCCGTGCCCACGCCGTAGGCGGGAGCCTCCTCGGCGTCGCTGATGAGCGTGGGGGAGGGGCGGGGCGCCCGGTCCGTGCCCGGGCCGTACGTGTCCGGGAGGCTCACGACTGGCCCCCTGAGACGGCAGCCAGGCCGCGCTCCAGGTCCGCCAGGATGTCGTCGATGTGCTCGATACCGACGCTCAGGCGCACCGTCCCGGCGGTGATGCCTGAGGCCGCCAGTCCCGCGTCGTCGAGCTGGGAGTGGGTGGTGGTGGCCGGGTGGACCGCCAGGGAGCGCACGTCACCGATGTTGGCCAGGTTGGAGAACAGCCGCAGGGCGTCGATGAAGGCGGCCCCGGCCTCCCGGCCCCCCGGCAGGTCGAAGGCCAGGACCGCTCCCGCGCCCCGCGGGCAGTACTTGCGGTGCAGCGGGTAGTAGGGGCTGGAGGCCAGGCCCGAGTAGCGCACGTCGGCGACGTCGTCACGAGCCTCCAGCCAGGTGGCCACAGCCAGGGCGTTGTCCACGTGGCGCTCCATGCGCAGGGAGAGGGTCTCGATGCCCTGGGCGATGAGGAAGGCCGAGTGCGGGGCCAGGGGGAAGCCCAGGTCGCGCTGCCCCTGGGTGCGGGCCTTGAGGACGAAGGCCAGGTTGGCTCCCAGGGGGCTGCCCACGCCTAGGTCCCGGGCGTAGACCAGGCCGTGGTAGGACTCGTCGGGGGTGTTGAACCCGGGGAAGCGCTGCGGCGCGGCAGCGAAGTCGAACCTCCCGGAGTCCACGATGACCCCAGCGACGGAGGAGCCGTGCCCGCCCAGGAACTTGGTGGCAGAGGCCACGACGATGTCGGCGCCCCACTCGATGGGGCGGGTCAGGAACGGTGAGGCCACCGTGTTGTCCACGACCAGGGGGATGCCCTGGGCGTGGGCTGCTGCGGCCACCGGTTCGATGTCGAGGATGTCACCGCGGGGGTTGGGGATCGTCTCCCCGAAGAAGGCGATGGTGCGCTCGTCGGCCCGGGCGGACCAGGCCTCAGGATCGGCTGGATTGTCCACGAAGCGTGTCTCGATGCCGAGCCGGGGCAGGGAGTGGGCCAGCAGGTTGGTGGTGCCCCCGTACAGGGAGGGGGAGGCCACGATATTGCTGCCCGCGCCCCCCAGGGTCAGGAAGGTCAGGGTCTGGGCTGCCTGCCCGGAGGCGGTCAGCAGCGCTCCTGCGCCCCCCTCCAGGGCGGCGATGCGGTTCTCGACGATCTCGTTGGTCGGGTTGTTCAGCCGGGTGTAGATAGGGCCCAGGTCGGTCAGCGCGAAGCGCGCGGCGGCCTGCTCGGCGGAGTCGAAGACGTAGGAGGTGGTCTGGTAGATGGGGATGGCTCGGGAGCGGGTGCTGTCCGACTTGGGGTCGTGTCCCGCCTGGACCTGCTTGGTCTCGAACCGCCAGCCTTCCGGGCTGCTGGGGCCTGGGGGTGTGGAGGCGGAGAGGCCGTCTGCGGCGGGGCTGGTCTGGGTGGGCGGGAGTGTCGGTTCTGGCATGAGGGTGTTCCTTGGTGCGGTGGTGACCGAGGGGGCGCGGGAACGACCTGGCCTTACGCACCTGCGGCCTGTGGACCTCGATCGTCCTCAGGCCGTCATCCCCCGACCGTCTCAGACCGGGCGGCCGCCTCGCCGGCTCCTGACGCTGGCGGTGCGTGGTGCGGGAAGGTGTCCTGCGTCCTCTGCTGTCACCAGGGTGGGCAGGGGACGGGGTGACGCGTACGGGGTGGCGTACGCGTCAGCTACGCATTCGACGGGAGCCGTCCCCTGCCTGGAGCCGGGTCCCGGTCTGGTGCTGGGTGCAGGACATGGCGCGGACTCTACCGGCCCGTGGGATGCGGCGCGAGCCTGAGGTGGTGGGGCGGGCCGTGCCCGGGGCAGCCCGGGGCAGCCCGGAGTAACCCGGAGTAACTCAGTGAGAGCGGCGCCTGCGGTGGTAGGTGCGCAGTGCTGGGCGGTGGACCAGAAGGGGTGGACACCCCTTTCCCGCTAGCCGTGTCGCCCCATCCCCGCACCTGCTGTGAGAGATGTCACAAGGATCGCCTGTCGGTCTCGGTGCAGGCGATCCGCGTCATGACGCGGATCGCCTGAAATGACAGAGGTGTGAGTTGTCGGTGTGAATGATGTGGTTAGTGTTTCCAGAATGAACGCGAGCGACTAGTGTGGCGATACCAAGACCCGCAGCGACCCGCAGTGCGGGCGGGCCAGCGCCCCGCTGGCCCGTGACAACTGTCTGACGACGGAGACCTTCGTGAGCCTCAAGTACCAGAACCGATGGGGGCGCGGCCTGGCGGCTGGTGCCGCCTTGGCGCTGGCGTGCACCCTGACGCCAGCCTCGTACGCCGACCCTGTCGACCAGGACGACATTGATGACGCCAGGGCCGCTGAGACGACGACGTCAGCATCGATTGAGGACCTGGAGGAGGCGCTCGTCGAGCTGAGCGCCAACCTGGACGCGGCCCAGGTCAGTGCCCAGGTCGCCAACGAGGACTACCTCGTGGCGATGGACGAGCTGGCTACGGCCACCTCGCAGGCCCAGCAGGCGCAGGAGGACGCCGAGGCCGCTGCGCAGGAGACCGAGGAGGCGCGCTCCGAGCTCGGGGCCGTCGTCGTGCAGACCTACCAGGAGGGCGGCAGCGCCCTGACGGCCCTGACGCCCTACCTGACCAGTGAGTCGCTGTCTGACCTTGCTGACGCCGGTGCGGCGCTGACTCGCGTCGGGGAGAGCACCGACGCCAAGGTCCAGGAGGTTGAGGCGAACCAGGCCGAGGCTGAGTCCAAGCAGGACCTTGCTGACAGCAGGCTCACCACCAAGGAGACCGCGGCCCAGAACGCGCAGGATGCCAAGACGACGGCCGACGCTGCCGCCACGGCCGCCCAGACCGCCGTCACGCAGGCCCAGGACCAGCGTGCTGTCCTTATTGAGCAGCTGGCCACCCAGCGCAGCACCACCGTCGAGCTGGAGACGCAGTACCAGGACCAGCTGGAGGAGCAGCGCAGGCAGAGTGAGGAGGAGGCGGCCAGGGAGGCTCTTGGCGTGACCCAGGAGGAGGCCCAGCCCTCTGAGGAGGGTGAGGGTGCCGAGGAGGACCAGGCGGCTGCCGAGGCCTCTGAGCCGTCTGAGTCCTCGACCCAGGAGCCTGCGGAGCCGCAGCCTGAGGACGAGGCGGCGACCGAGGAGGGTGAGGCCGCTCAGGAGGAGCCGGCTGAGGAGCCTGCGCCCGCTCAGGAGGAGCCGGCTGAGGAGCCTGCGCCCGCTCAGGAGGAGCCGGCTGAGGAGCCTGCGCCCGCTCAGGAGGAGCCGGCTGAGGAGCCTGCGCCCGCTCAGGAGGAGCCGGCTGAGGAGCCTGCGCCCGCCCAGGAGGAGCCTGCGCCCGCTCAGGAGGAGCCGGCTGAGGAGCCTGCGCCCGCTCAGGAGGAGCCCGCGCCCGCCCAGGAGGAGCCCGCTGCGCCCGCGACGTCGTCAGGCTCGGGTGCGGCCACCGCGATCGCTGCTGCCAGGAGCTACATCGGGACTCCCTACGTGTGGGGCGGGGAGTCGCGCTCCGGCCTGGACTGCTCGGGGCTGACCATGATGTCCTACCGTGAGGCTGGCGTGTACCTCACCCACTCCTCACGGGTCCAGTACGGTCAGGGGGCACAGGTGCCCCTGTCCGGCGCCCAGCCGGGGGACCTGGTGTTCTGGTCCTCCAACGGGACCCAGTCGGGCATCTACCACGTCGCTATCTACCTCGGTGACGGCATGATGATCGAGGCGCCGACCTTCGGGTACACGGTGCGGATCACGGCGATGCGCTACTCCGGGGCCATGCCCTACGCTGTCCGGCCCTGACGCCGTGCTCGACCCGTCGCCAGCCCGCGTGACAAGCCCGCGCGGCAGGCTTGCGCAACAAGCGCAACGAAAACGTCAGAGGACAACGCGGTGGAGTGTTGTCCCCTGACGTTTTCGTTGTCTGGATTGCCTGGCTCGCTACCTGGCTGTCGCGGTGAGGCCCAGCCCCGTCAGCGGCCCTCGCGCGCGACTCGCTCGGCCTCGCGCTGGTAGGAGACGCGGATCTCCTCCTCCGCCTCCTCGCGTCCGACCCAGTGGGCTCCCTCCACCGACTTGCCTGGCTCCAGGTCCTTGTAGACCTCGAAGAAGTGCTGGATCTCCAGGCGGTGGAACTCGCTGACGTCCTCGATGTCCGTGCGCCAGGAGGCTCGCTGGTCCGCACTGGGGACGCACAGGACCTTGTCGTCCCCGCCCTTCTCGTCACGCATGCGGAACATTCCCAGCGCCCGGCAGCGGATGACGCAGCCGGGGAAGGTGGGCTCCTCCAGGAGCACCAGGGCGTCCAGGGGGTCGCCGTCCTCTCCGAGGGTGTCGTCAATGAAGCCGTAGTCGTCGGGGTAGCGCGTCGAGGTGAAGAGCATCCGGTCCAGCCTGATCCGGCCGGTCTCGTGGTCGATCTCGTACTTGTTACGGTTTCCCTTGGGGATCTCGATGGTGACGTCGAACTCCACGGGGGCCTCCTTTGCGTTGCTTCCAGCCCGAGAGGTGCCCTAGGGCACGACGTCGGGGTCTGTCCCGTCCCGGTTGGTGGGGTCTCAACGGCACTAGTGTGGCCCACGACGGCTCCCGGCGACAGCAGCCACAGCCCTCTGTCCTTGGTTGTCCCCGGCCGTCCTCAGTGGTCGCTGGCGGGTCGCCTCAGCCCTCGTTCCCGGTCCCTGGCTGCTCTGCCGCTTGTCATGTCCGGTAGCCTGGCTGGTGCCCGGTCGTGGGACCGGCCCTCGCCGAGCCGCTGGCACGTGTACTGCCCGTCTGGCCGGGACGGGTGCGGCTCCGGCTGTGGCTCGACGGCGCCTGAGGATGAACGGAGAACACATGCGCAAGGCCCAGATCGCTGCTCTGACGGCGGCGACTCTCCTTGTTGCCAGTGGGTACTACGGGCTGGCCGACGCCCTCGACCTGGTGCCTGGTCCTGTCACCGCTGCCGCCGAGGACATCACCCCTCAGCCCTTTCCCCGGGTGGCCTCGCCACAGGCCACGGTGTCCCAGCCCTCCCCCCTGCCTGAGGACGCCCCTGTCCCGCAGGAAGCCGCCCTGGACTCCCTGGTCCAGGCCCTTGAGGAGGACGAGGCGCTGGAGGAGGCCAGTGTCAGCGCCTCCGTCATCGACGTCGCCACCGGTGAGGAGGTCCTCGACCACCGCGCTGGTACGGCCCTGACGCCTGCCTCCTCCAACAAGCTGCTCACCGCGTGGGCCGCCCTGTCCCTCCTGGGGCCGGAGCACACCTGGGAGACCTCGACGGTCCTTGAGGGGCAGACCCTGACCCTTGTGGGTGGGGGGGACGTCCTGCTCGCCGCTGACGAGGGGGACCCCACGGCGACGGCGGGCCGGGCGGGCCTGGGAGACCTGGCCCGCCAGGCGGCCGAGGCCCTCAGGGGCCAGGGGGTCACCAGCGTCTCGCTGCACCTGGACGACACCCTCTTCAGCGGGCCAGCCTGGAACGAGGCGTGGGAGGCGGGCAACGAGGCGTGGGTGTCGGGGGTGCAGCCGATCATGGTGGACGTGTCCGCCTACCACGGCCAGGGGGGCTACCCCTCTGACCCGGCTCTTCACGCCGCCCAGACTTTCGCGGACCACCTGAGAGAGGCCGGGGTCAGCGTCCAGGGCAGCATCACCCGGGCCGCGGCTGCAGACTCCGCCACGGCCGTGGCCTCGGTCAGCTCGGCGCCGCTGGCGGACATCCTCGCCCTGTCCCTGCGCACCTCTGACAACTCCATGACCGAGGTCGAGGGGCACCTGGTCGCGGCCGCAGCGGGAGAGAGCGCCGACTTTGAGGGCGCCGCCCGGGCGGTCCTGGCCCAGCTGGGTCAGGACGGTTTTGACACCGCTGGGGTGACCCTCCTGGACTCCTCCGGCCTGGCCAAGGGGAACAAGGTTCCTGCCCGCCTGCTGGCACAGGTTGTCGACCGGGCAGCCGGTGACCAGGGCGGGGAGGTCGGGCGCACCCTCCTGGCAGCCCTGCCTGTGGGCGCCCTGGACGGGACCCTGGACGACCGCTTCCTTGACACAGCTGCGGCGGGGACGGTACGGGCCAAGACCGGCTCCCTGGACCAGACGGTCTCGCTGTCGGGGGTGGTGACCACCGCCGACGGTCGGCTCCTGGCCTTCGCGGTCGTGGTGGACGGGTTTGCCGAGGGAGGGCTGACGGCCGCCAGGAGTGCGCTCGACGAGCGGCTCATGGTGCCTCTGGCCGCGTGCGGCTGCCAGGGCTGACTGCAGGCTGGCACCGCGACGTCGCGGTAGCGCGTGCCAGCAAGGCTGCGGCCGCGTGTGCCGTGGGGCACTGCTGCTGCGGCCTGTGGCAGGCTTGGCGCGACACAGGCCGGTACCTGCCCTGACCGGCTACCTGCCATGAGGAAGGCGATGCCAATGGACGTCACGGACATGGGGGGCAAGCTCCAGCAGGTCCTGCTCACCGAGGAACAGATCGGCCACCGCCTTGACGAGATGGCTGCCCAGATCGACGCGGACTACGAGGGGCGCGACCTGCTGCTCGTCGGTGTCCTTAAAGGTGCTGTCTACGCCATGGCTGACCTGTCCCGCCGGCTGCACCGCTCGGTGCCTATGGACTGGATGGCGGTGTCCTCCTACGGGTCCGGGACCCGTTCCTCCGGGGTGGTCCGCATCCTCAAGGACCTGGACTCCGACATCACCGGTCGCGACGTCCTCATCGTCGAGGACATCATCGACTCGGGCCTGACCCTGTCGTGGCTTGTGGGCAACCTCTCATCGCGAGGGGCAAGCTCGGTCGAAATCGCCAGCGTTCTGCGCAAACCTGGGGCGGCTAAGGTCGAGGTGGGGGTCAAGTACGTCGGTTTCGACATCCCCACCGAGTTCGTCGTCGGTTACGGGCTGGACTACGCTGAGAACTACCGTAATCTCTCCGTAATTGGTACGTTGCGTCCAGAGGTCTACGGCGCCTGAGGCCTGAACCTTTCTCGGGTGCCCGTCCTGTGGGCAGGCGCGGTGGGCTCAGGTCCGCAGCGTGCCATCGCGTACGAGCTGTCCCCGAACCCCACAGGAAGAAGAGACCTTGCCAGTCATGAGATCGGTGCTCCGGCCCTTAGCCGGAGCCCTTGGAGCCCTTGTCGTCGCTCTTGGCCTGGGATCCCCGGCGCTCGCTGCTGCCGGGGCCGGGCCGGTCGGGCAGACGACGACCACTGCCACGCGTTTTGACACGGTTGCCGACATGAAGGCGGCCACCGGACTGTCCGGCACTGTCGTCACCGACGGAGACGAGGAGGCCGGTGACGGCTCCGGAATGACCTTTGAGATCACCAGCACTCTGCCCAAGGGAGCACTGGGTAGCATGGCCGTCTCCCTGGATGACGGCCAGTACGCGGTCCCGCAAGGGCTGGCTACCTCTCCCGCTACCTCACCGGACCCTGAGGCGGTGGAGGACCTGCTGTCCCGTGCCAGGACCTTCGCTGAGGCAGGAGACGACCTGGTGTGGGACAGCAGCCGTCTCACGCCGCTGTCCGGTGAGGTCGTCCACTCCACGATGAGCCGACCCTACGCGGTGACCTGCTCCTCCTTCGTCGGTATGGCGCTAGCAGGCTGGGACTACTCCCACACCACCTACGTGGCTGACGAGAACTCGCAGGTCGGCTACGGTGTCGACTTTGGCGACGTCCTTGAGGACAAGGGCTTCTGGTCGGCGAACAACCTTGCCAGCTGGTTCTACGCCAACGGTGACGTGTGGCTGGGGAGCGAGGGCGGCTACGAGCCTGGTGACATCCTCTTCTTCTCCGAGCAGGATCCCCGGGGGCAGTCTGACTCTGTCCAAACGGGTGACGTCTTTTTCGGTAACGTGTACCACACCGCGATCTATCTCGGCGACAACCAGTTGATCCACTCCACCGGTCCGTCGGCCGACAGCGGTGTTGTCGTTACCCAGTTCTGGGCCAGCCTTGAGGTGGACCTGAGCTTCGTGGCCCGTCCGGCCTGGGGATACTCCTCCTCGAGCTCTCGGTCTGCTGCCCAGGACCAGGACGGGGCACAGGGGGGCCAGGGCCAGGGTGCCCAGGACGAGGGCGCTGCCGACCCCCAGGACCCTCAGGACGGTGGTGAGGCCGCCGGGGCCGAGGAAGGCGCTGAGGGCGCCCAGGGCGAGGATCCTGAGGCTGCTCAGCAGCAGGACGGGGCACAGGGAGGCCAGGGCCAGGGTGCCCAGGACGAGGGCGCTGCCGACCCCCAGGACCCTCAGGACGGTGGTGAGGCCGCCGGGGCCGAGGAAGGCGCTGAGGGCGCCCAGGGCGAGGACGCCGATGACCCTCAGAGCAAGGCTGCCCAGGACCCGGCGGTGACGTCCTATGACGCCCCTGTCGGCGAGGCTGAGGCGGCAGGTTCCCAGGACGGCGCGCAGGAGGCTGCGGCGCAGGCAGACCCTGGAGCCGACTCCGACGCGGCGGCCAGTGGCCAGGGGGAGTCCTCGCTGGCACGCACAGG